>CANJCM010000037.1 GCA_947472765.1 Opitutia bacterium | reverse complement strand
TCCGGATCACCGATGAAGGCATTCGCGCCGTGGAGCGCGCGCGGCTCGCGGCGGAACCGGGACACATCCAGGCGCTGCTCGACCTGGCCGCGCGCGCGTTTCGGCGGCCGCTGGCGAAGGAGGAACGCGACGATTTGCTCGAGTTCTACCGGACGGGCCGGACCCGCGATGGACTCGATCACGAGACCGCGTTGCGCGAGACGCTCGTGCTGATCCTGATGTCGCCGGAGTTCACCTACCGGATCGATTTGGCGGAGCCGGGCACCGGCGTGCATCCGCTCTCGGACACTGATCTGGCGAGCCGGCTGAGCTATTTCCTGTGGTCGAGCCTGCCGGATGCCGAGCTGCTGGCGCAGGCCAAAGCGGGCAAACTCCATGACCCCGCGGTGTTGAAGGCGCAGGCGCGCCGGATGCTGCGGGACCCGCGGGCGCGGGCGCTGGCCGTGGAGTTCGGCGGGAACTGGCTGGATTTCCGGCGCTTCGAGGACATCGCGACGGTCGACCGCGATCGCTTCCCCGCGTTCACGCCGGAGCTGAAGCAGGCGATGTTCGAGGAGCCCGTGCGCTTCCTGCTCGAAGTCTTTCAGGGCCGCAGCCCGGTGCTGGATTTTCTGTACGCCAATCACACCTTCGTGAACGCGCCGCTGGCGCAGCATTATGGTGTTCCCTACGCGGCTCCGGCGAAGGCGGGGCGGGGCGCAGCGGCAAAGGCGGCACCGGACGCCGGCTGGGTTCGGATCGATAACGCGGGGCAATACGGCCGCGGCGGGTTGCTGCCGATGGCGGCGTTTCTGACCAAGAACGCGCCGGGCCTGCGCACAAGTCCGGTAAAGCGCGGCAACTGGCTCGTGAAAAACGTGCTCGGGGAACGCATCCCGCCCCCGCCGCCGAATGTGCCGGAGCTGCCGAAGGACGAGGCGCATCTCGATCTGCCCCTGCGTGAAGTGCTCGCACGGCACCGCATCGATCCGAACTGCGCGGCGTGCCACGAGCGCTTCGACTCGCTCGGGCTCGTGTTCGAGGGCTATGGCCCCATTGGCGAACGCCGCGAAAAGGATCTGGCGGGCCGGGCGATTGAGGCGCGGGCGACTTTCCCCGGCGGCTCGGAAGGCGAGGGCCTCGACGGCGTGAGGAAATACATCCGCGAACGCCGGCAGGACGGCTTCGTCCGCAACCTCAACAGCAAGCTGCTCGCCTATGCTCTCGGCCGCAGCCTCCTCATCACCGACGAGCCGCTGACGGAGTCGTTGCAACGCGAGCTCGCCGCGGGCGGGTATCGTTTCGAAACGCTCGTCGAGGGCATCGTCACGAGCCGGCAGTTCACGCATCGCCGCGGCCGCGAGTCGGTCTCGGCCTCGGAGTCGCCATGAGTTTGGTTTCCCAAACCGGCTTCGTGGCCCGCTACGTGAGCAGCGGGAAAGATTGCGAGTCGTGTCGCGAAAAGGTCCCTGCCCTCACGGGCAGGGCTACACCAGCCAGCGCACCTTCGTCCATTCCGCTGCCGATAGTTCAATTTCACCCCCGCCGCCCATGAGCCATTCGCCCTTCGCCTCCCGTGCCGCCTCGGCCGGACTTTCCCGTCGGACTTTCCTGCGCGGCGTCGGCGTCACGATGGCGCTGCCTTGGCTCGAGTCGTTGTCCTCCGGACTGGGCGGCGGCCTGCGGGCGGCCGAGTCGGGACTGCCCGGCATGCTGACCGCGTCCGGTCACCCGAAGCGCTTCGGCGTGATGTTCATGGGCTGCGGCATCAGTCCGGAGCACTGGTGGGCCAAGGGTTCAGGTGCGGACTTCGAGCTGAGCAAGTCCCTCACGCCGCTCGAGCCACTGAAGAGCAAGGTGAACGTGATCCGCGGGCTCTTCACCGAGCCGGCCACGGGTCATGGCATTCACCCGGCCATGACGGGCAACCTGCTCTCGGGCGTGCCGATTCAGCAGGGCGCGATCATCCACGGCGGCATCAGCATGGACCAGATGATCGCGAACCACATCGGTCAGGACACGTTGCAACCCAGCATGGTGCTCGCCTGCGAGGCGCCGATGACGGGTTACCACGAGACGAATTTTTCCAACGCCTACAGCTCGCACATTTCGTGGCAGAACGCGGACTCGCCGGTGCCGAACGAGCTCTATCCGTCGCTCGCGTTCGACAGCCTGTTCGAGAACGGCGGCAGCCTGCGCAACATCAGCGTGCTCGATCGCGTGAAGGACCACGCGGCCAAGCTTGGCCGGAAGATCAGCGCGACGGACAAGGCGAAGCTCGACGAATACCTCGGCAGCGTCCGTGACGTCGAACGCAGCATCGAACGGATGCGAGCCGACAAGGACTCGGCCGACACCCGGGCGAAGGCCGCGGGCCGTCCCACGCTCACCATGAAGCGGCCGGAGAACGGCCTGCCCGAGGATCTGCGCGATCATGTCAGGCTGATGTGCGACATCATCGCCCTCGGTTTCCAGACGGACAAAACCCGCGTGGCCTCGCTTCTGCTGGCGCGAGATTTGTCGTCGCTGTATTATCCGTTCCTCAGCGTGAAGGACGGCCATCACGGTGCCTCGCATTACGACACCTCGGAGGACTACGAGAAGATCGCGCGCTTCCACGTCGGCCAGCTTTCCTATCTCGCGCAGAAACTCGCCGCGATGCCCGAAGGCGAAGGCAACGTGCTCGACCACAGTTGTCTGATGTTCATCTCGAACATGTGGTCCGGGACCAAGCACGACAACCGGAAGGTCCCGGTCCTCACGGTCGGCGGACTCGACGGCGCGCTGGCGACGGGTCGGTCCCTCGACTACCTCGACGCCGGCGACGACAACCGGAAGCTGTGCAGCCTCTACCTCGGTATCATGGACCGGATGGGCGTGCGGCTGAATCGTTTTGGCGATGCGGAGACGCGGCTGGCGGGGTTGTGAGAGGGGGACGGAGTTGAGAGTTGAGGGCTGAGAGTTGAGAGTGGGGACGGGTGGCCCGACTGTAGGGCCGGCGCTCGCCGCCTGGCCACGTGGAGATTTGAAACCCAGATCGGGCGCGGATGAGGCACGCCCCTACACGTAAGGACAATCGATGGAGGGGCGTGCCTCGTGCACGCCCGACTCCGAACGAGCGCCGTGGACGGTGGGGATACCGTCACTCGATCGTCGATTTCTTGTCAGGGCCGGGACGACTGTGTTCTGGCCGCGATCGCCACTGAGATGTCCGGATGGCACGCGCGCATCCTTGTCACCCCCGGCTTCGCCTGCTTTCTCCGATCCATGTCCACCTCCCGTCCCACTGGCAGCGTCAGCTACGATAACACCGGCCGGGTCGTCATCGTCTCCGGCGGCGCGAGCGGCATTGGCCTCGCGATGGTGCAGGCCTTCGTGCGTTCGCGCGCCGCGGCGGTCGTCTGCCTCGATGTGAACGAGCCAGCGGCCGGGGTATTGCCGGCGGGGGCACACTTCGTCCGTTGTGACACCTCCCGCGAGGGCGACTGCGAAGCGGCGGTGGCGTGGACGGTGAACAAATTCGGCGCCGTGGACGTGCTGGTCAACAATGCCGCGGTCCAGCCGGCCGCCTCGTACCTGCCGATCGACCAGATGCCGGCGGAGGTCTGGCAGCGGCTCGTGGACGTGAATTTTTCCGGCTACACCTTTCTCGCGAAGCACGCGCTCACGCGGATGAAGGCGCAGCGCAGCGGGGTAATCGTGAACATCGCCAGCGGCCAGGCGCACCGGACCGCCCGCCAGGTGGGCGCGTACAGTCCCATCAAGGCGGGCAACGTGATGCAGGCGCGCCAGTGGGGCGTGGAGTATGCGCGCGATGGGATCCGGGTCGTGTCCGTGTCTCCCGGTGCGATCGACACGCCCCTCGTCCGGGCGAGCCTCGAGCGTCAGGGAGGCGGCGCCGCGCTCGCCAATCGTCACCCGCTCGGCCGAATCGGGCGCCCGGAGGAAGTTGCCCACGCCGTGCTCTGGCTGAGCAGCGCGGATGCCTCCTTCATCACGGCCACGGATCTCGAGGTCGATGGCGGCCTCGGCGCATTCGGGGCGTTCGCGGATCCGTATCCGATGCTCTGAGTGACGCGGCGAGTAGCGGGGGTCTCTGACCGGCGAAGAAGGTGACGCCAACCGTTGTAGGGGCGCGCCTCGACCGCGCCCGAGTGGGTGGCGCCGGGCGTGGACGAGCCACGCCCCTACGATGCGACCAGTCTTGACGGGGCCCGGCGATGAACGCCGGCCCTACGGCAATCCATGCGGAGCACCCGGGTGTGTCTGTCCGCCAATCGAGAATCCAAAATCGAAAATCCCGTCACTCCTGGCCGAAGCGGATGACGTGGCTCAGCTCGCGATTGAGGCGAACGATGTAGGGCGTGGCGTGCGGAAGCTCGCGATCACCCTGCAGCACCTTCCAGGGCATGAGCTGTGCGTCGGCATTCACGTGCAGATCCGTGAGCACGGTTTCACTCGGGCCGGAGACGACCGGATAACCGTCGTTGCTCGCCGTGTAGAGGAACTCGGTCTCGGGCGTGATGCCTCGGTTCGAGGCGAAGCCAATGTTCACGGTGAATCGATCCGGGATGACGTGGCCGAATTCCAGCGTCAGCACGTAGCGGCAGTCCGGCGTGATCTGATCGGACGTCAGCACCTTCTCGCCATCGGGCCGCAGCAACGCGAACCGCCGGACGCGTCCATGAGAGGAACTATAGTAGGGCCGCAGCGTGTTGAACGCCGGCCGCTCCTCCTGGCCCTCGCGCACCCAGAGCGGCGGAATCAGGATGTGCAGGAGATTGGGATTTCCGGGCTGGAGCTTCCGCTTCCGATCGATCGGCGACAGCACGATGGTTTCGTTGAAGGTCAGTGCGCCCGGGCCAACCGTCAGCATCAACCGATCCTCGGCGCGCACGGCGCGAAACGGCGTTTCTTCGCGCTCGCCGTAATCGCCGGTGGCAGCGGACGCGATGCCGGCGAGGGTCACGAGCGCCACGCCGATTACGCGCATTGGGGAAAAGCGTTTCACCGGGCCACAAGCACACGCAGCGACCGCGCGGCGTCAATCGACAGGATTTCGAGCCGCAGGCGTTTTTGGACAGGATGACAGGATGGGCAGGATGGAGACCGTAGTTCCGAGCCATGCTCCGTTTTATTGCGTTTCGTCGATTAGGCTGACCGTGAGTTTCGAACTCCCTGCCCTCACGGGCAGGGCTACATTTCAGTCGTGGCCCGCTGCGTGAGCAGCGGGAGGGCTGGCTTTCGAATACGTCAGTCTATTGAGCGGGCCTCAATAGCTCACTCCTGATGGTCGCAACCCGATCCAAAGTCGCCTGAATCCTGCCTCATCCTGCAATCCTGTCCACGGCCGGGTCTGGTGGCTCGGAATCGCCGGCATCCTGCCCATCCTGTCATCCTGTCCAAACTCCGAAAACCCGTCCTGTCAGACTTAGAGATTGAACCAGTAACTCATCTTCAGCGCGAAGACGTTGCGCGACTTCGCGTCGAAGACGCTGCCCGTGGCGCGGCCGAGCGTGAAATTTTCCATCAGCAGCGGGTTCAGCCGCTCCTGCTGCCAGACCGCGTAGATGGTGCTGCCCGGCCGGAACTCCCAGCGGAGCACCGCGTTCGCCCGCAGCGACCGACTCGTGAAACTCAGATCGTTCACGGTAAACGCGGCCGCCCCGCCCGGTCCGTCGGGATCGATGGTGTATTTCGTCCCGGTCTTCGCGATCGTTCCCTGCTCGCGACCGTACGTTGCGAACTGAAACGCGCGGGGCCGGACGAATTCCTTCGGCGTGCCGTAGTCGCCATCCGCCACCAGGCCCTGCATGTAGAACTCAAGCGTCAGATTCGCCGTGAACGCATAGTTCAGGCGGGTCTCCAGGCTGGCTTCGGTTTGTTTCAGCGGCGCGAAAATATAACGGCGGCCGAACGTCGACGTCGCCCGCGCGTCGGACAGCGAGGTCACGTACTGGGCCTCCTGATGCGTCCAGTCGACGCGCGGTGATAGATAGAGGCTCCAGCGCTTCGACGCCTGGAGGTCCAGACTGGCGCCGACTCCGCTTGTGTGGCTGCCGACGGTTTCCTGCTTCGTGGTGAACGACAGTCCGCCGATCGTCCGCTTGCGCGCATCGGTGGTGATCTTGCCGATCACTGACCAGTGCTCCGACTTCAGCGCGACCGGCCCGCCGCGCGTCAGGCGGTCGTCGATCCGGTTCGGCATGTATTCCGCATCGAGCTCGAACCCCCAGAACTTCAGATTCTGCGCGGTGGTCAGGAAACGCACCTGTTTGTCCAGCCAGTCACCGTCGTAGTTCTGGTAATAGGCGTAATAGTAGTTCGACGCCCACCGGCGGATGAAACGGCCGGGTTTGCGTTCGGTGTAAGTCAGCCGCCCCGAGATGCCTTTGCGGTCGACGCGCTGGTAAAATCCGACGTCGTTGATCTCGTAGCCCGGCGTGATGAACAGGTAGGCCAGGTTGCCGTCCCAGTGCACCCCGGACCGTTTCCCGAATTGGAACTGGCCGGCTGAACCGCTGAGCGTGGTGGCCGCAGGGTCGGGGCGGAAACTCTCGGCATCGGGGCGCTGGTAGTAGCGCGCGGAGGCGCGCTGCAGCGAGGTGATCGCCGCGGGCGTGCCGGTGACGCGGCTGCCGGCGAGGTAGGCGGAAATATTCCAGACGCGATTGAAGAAGTCGTGTCCGAGATCGAGCGCGCCGGTGTAGGCCGACTTCCCCAGCGAGGCGGCGGCGAGCGGGTCGCCGAGATCCCGGTTCACCGCCGTGCCCATCAAGCCGATGGCGGTCTCACCGTTGCGCATCTCGCGGCTGATGCGGCCGAGGAGATAGTTGGTCGCGGGCTCCACCACCGCATCGCGGCGCGTCCCCGTCCCATCGAGGTAAATGCCGTGCATCTCCTTCGTGTAGGCGTCGAGCACGCCAATCGTCCAGCCGGCCTCAGTCCGGCCGGTGAGCTTGGCGGCCGCCACGATATCCGTCGTCGCAGGAATGTGGGCGTCGCTGGACGGCAGCTTCACGTGGGGAGCGCGTCCGATGCGGCGGGTGTAGAGAAGATCCCGGGCGGCGTAAAAACTGCGCAAGGCCGGGGCGATCCGGAAATAACTGGATCCTTCGATGAAGAACGGGCGCCGTTCCTCGAGCCGGGTTTCAAAGGCGGTGAGGTTGATCACCGCGGGATCGACCTCGACCTGGCCGAAGTCCGGATTGATCGCGGCAGTCAGCGTGAGGTTGGAAGTGATCCGGTAGCGCGCATCGATGCCGGCCTTGAAATCGTAGTCCCGTTCCGGCGTCAGCGGGCTCAGGCCGGTGGAGTCGAAGCTGCCCTGACCGAGGACGTAGGGCACCAGCTCCCAGGCCTTCGTGCTCTGCGTGACCCTGAGGCCCTCGAGGTTGCCGAAGGCCGAGACGCCACCGAGGTCCTTCTTCGGCGTGAAGGCAAACATCGCGAGTTCCTGCCGCTGCGCGTTGATCGTTTCAAATTGGACTCCCCACGTCTGCGGCGTGCCGCGTCCCAGCTCTTCGCCGGGCTCGGTCGGAGCCGGAGCGTCCGCGGCCTTGGCGAAACGAAGCTGGCTGAACGGAATTCGGAGCTCCGCCGTCCAGCCGTGCGCATCGATGCTGGTCGTGGCATCCCACACTGCGTCCCAGGCCAGTTCGCCATCGGCGCCGGTGAAAGCACCGCCTGTCCCAAAGTAATCGCCCGTGATGATGGCATCCCGCTTCACGCCGCCGGGATTGACCGAGAAGCGCACCGCGTTGCGCCGATCGGTGAAGGTGTCGAGGCTCACTTGGAACCAGTCCGAGGACGAAAAATCCATGTCGCGCCGGCCGAGGCGAAAATTAATCAGCTCGGAATTCTCGATCCGCGCTCCGATGTAGATCGCCTCGTCGTCAAACAGCACGCGCACGGCGGTCGGATGGGAGGTGGGCTGGCCCTCCTGGGGATCGCGCTGCCGAAAGGAGGTGATGGCGGTGGCCGCCTGCCATTCGGCGTCATCGAGCTTGCCGTCGATCTTCGGCGGCGTGTTGGTGCGCACGGCGTGCGCAACCGCCGGCGACGCCTCGCCCGCCCACAAACCGGGAACTGCCAGGAGCGAAAGGAGGAGGAGGGAACGGGCCGGAGGCATGGGGGGGAGACGCGAAACAGCCCTGGCGCCTGAATTGGCGCTGCGACGGATCCGCGTACCGAAAAATCACACCGAAGCCCGCGACTCGCATCAAGCAGAACCTCGGGCCGGCCGGCCCGAGGTTCTGCATTTGAGATCTGAGATTTGAAATTTGAGATCGGAGGTGGGCTGGACTGCCAGGTTCGAGTAGGGGTCGTTGGGTTCGGGTTCCGGCTCTCAAATCTCAAATTTCAAATCTCAAATGCCAGCCGCCTCGCGGCTGGCGCCGCGGCGGGCTTGCGCCGGAGGGCGCGGCGGATGTTCTTGGACCCACCCCGTCGGTGCCGCCCCTCTGGTCTCAGATTTCAGATCTCAAATCTCAAATTCCCCAACCCCATGAGCTTCCTGTCCCGTGTCTTAGGCTTGTTTGGTGTTCTTGTCGCGGTGGCCGCGGTCCGGGCCGATCCGGTTCGCTACGAATCGATCGTCTTCGGGAGTGCGTCGGTGCAGCGTGACGTTGTCTTTCGCACGGCCACGAACGCGAAGGGCGAGACGGAGACGCTGAAGCTCGACGTCTACCAGCCGGTGGGCGACGTCGAGCGGAAGCGTCCCGCGATTCTCTGGCTGCACGGCGGCGGTTTCCGTCCCGGCAACGACAAGCAGCAGAAGTACATTGTGGCCATGGCGACCGAGTTCGCGAAGCGCGGCTACGTTTGCATTTCGTCCGACTACCGCGTCCGCGCCGAGCAGGGAACGGGCGCGGGCCGCCTCCCCGTGTTGCAGGATGCCGTCGAGGATTCCCGTGCGGCGCTGGCATGGACAAGGGCGCATGCCGCCGAGCTCGGGATTGATCCGAATCGCCTCGCGGTGGGCGGCGGATCCGCCGGCGGGATGGCCGCCGTGAGCGTGGTGGCGCTGGAGAGCGCTGACGCGGCCAAACGCGGCACGACGAAGCTCCTCGCGTTGGTGGATCTCTGGGGCAGTCCGTCCGACGATTTCCTGATCGGCCAGGTGGATGCGAATTTTCCGCCCACGGTGATCGTCCATGGCACCGCCGACCAGAGCGTGCCCTTCGCCCAGAGCGAGAAGCTTGCGGCCAGGCTCAAGGCGGCGGGCGTGAAGCACGAACTCCTGGCGCTGCCCGGCGCGCCGCACACGCCGACGATGCACATGGAGGCGATCGTGAAGACGACGACGGCCTTTGTGTTCGCGGCGCTGAAGAAGTGAGACAATCCGACCCTCGACCTGCTGTTCAGGGCGCGCACGAGGCGCGCCCCTACGATGATTCTCGAACGCAACCCGTCGGAGGGGTGTGGCTCGTCCACGCCCGAATCCACGTCCGCACGCCAATGAAATCCTTCCCCCATTTCGCCGCCACCCTGCTGACTCTCTGTGCCGGTCTTCGCGCCGCCGAAACTCCCGCGGGCACCGTCGAGGTGAAGAAGATCGTCGAGACCTTCGAGGGCCGCGGCGTCATGCGCGATGACTCGAAGCCGCTCGCACCCACCGCCGCGCTGCAGTCGTTCACGCTCCGCGACGGGCTTGCGATTGACCTCATCGCGGCCGAGCCCGCCGTGCGTCAGCCGGTCAGCCTGAACTTCGATTCGCGCGGGCGGATGTGGGTGACGCAGTACCTGCAGTATCCGTTTCCCGCCGGCGTGAAGGTGATGAGCTACGATTTCCATCTGCGCGCCGTGTTCGACAAGGTGCCGGAGCCGCCGCCCCGCGGGACGCGCGGCGCCGACAAGGTGACGGTCTTCGAGGATCGCGACGGCGACGGCACCTACGAGACGCACCGCGATGTCATCACCGGTCTCAACATCGCGACCGCCGCGCTCAAGGGCGCCGGCGGCATCTGGGTGCTGAATCCGCCGTACCTCTTGTTTTATCCCGACGCGAACGATGACGACGTTCCCGACGGCAATCCGGTGGTGAAACTCAGCGGCTTCGGACTCGAGGATACGCACTCGGTCGCGGCCGCGTTGCAGTTCGGACCCGACGGCTGGATCTACGGCGCGACGGGCAGCACGACGACGGGGCGCGTGAGCAGTCGCGTGACGAAGGACGTCTTATTCGTGGGCCAGCACATCTGGCGCTTCGATCCGCGGACGGATGTCTTCGAGATCTTCGCCGAGGGCGGCGGCAACACCTTCAGTTGCGAGATTGATGCGCAGGGCCGCGTCTTCAGCGGGACCAACGGATCGCAGCGCGGCATGCACTTCGATCAGGGCATGCATGGCAGCAAGAATTTTGGGAAGCACGGCACGCCGGCGAATCCGTACGCGTTCGGTTACTTCGATCACATGGTCACGCAGGGCGACAACCGCCGGTTCACGCAAGTGCTAGTCGTGTACGATGGCGACCAGCTCGCGAGCTCGCTCGCGGGAAAGTTCATCGCGCCGAATGCCATGCTGAACTTCGTGCACGTTACACAGCGCGTGCCGGATACCTCGACTTTCCGCGCCGTCGACGAGGCGCCGCTGTTGAAAAGCAGCGACCGATGGTTCCGTCCCGTCGACGTCAAGGTCGGACCCGACGGGGCGATCTACATCGCCGACTGGTACGACACGCGATTGAGCCACGTCAGTCCGGTCGATGACTGGAGCAAGGAGGACGGCCGCATCTACCGCGTGCGTTCCGCGGCGGTCACGCCGCGCACGGAGAAGTTCGATTTGCACACCGCGCCGCCGGCGGTGCTCGTGAAATACCTGAGCCATCCGAACAAGTGGTTCCGGCGCCAGGCGGTGCTCGAGCTGCACTGGCGCGGGCTGCGGGAAGCGCTTCCAGCCGTCGAGGCCCTCGCCCGCGATCGCGCCAACCCGCATGCCTTCGACGCACTCTGCGCGGTGGAACTTCTCGGCGGTATGTCCGATGCGCTCGCGACCGAACTCCTGCAGCATCCCGATCCGTACGTGCGCCGCTGGGTGGTGCGTTCCTCGGGCGACGATCGCGACGTCGGTGTCGCTGTGGCCGCGGCGCTCGTCGATCTGGCGAAACGTGAGGATCAGCCCGAGGTGCGGACGCAATTGCTCGCGACCGCCCGGCGGCTGCCGGCGACGACGGCGCTGCCGATTGCGCGAGCCATGCTCGGCCACGAAACCGACGCGGCGGATCAACGGATGCCGCTGATGTTCTGGTGGACGCTCGAGTCCAAGGCGGACTCCGACCGACCCGGGCTGCTCCGCTTCTTCCAGGATCCCGCGGTGTGGCGGCAGCCGCTCGCCCGGACGTTTGGCGCGCACCATCTCGCGCAACGCTGGGCGATGGCCGGCGGAGCGGAGAACTTCGAGGCCTGCGCCCAGCTTCTCGCCCTCGCGCCGCGAGCCGAGGATCGGGCGCTGGTTGTGACCGGACTTTCGGACGCGTTCGTGGGTGGTAGGATTCCCGTGCTGCCGCCGGCGCTCGCTTCCGCCCTCGACGCGCACCTGGCGTCGCAGCTCGACACCGATCTCGTCCTCGCGGTGAAAACCGGCAACGCCGCGGCGGTGACCCGCGCGCTCGGCGTGATTCGCGATGAAACCGCCCCCGCTGCGAACCGCATCGCGCTGGTGCAGGCCTTCGCCGAGGCGGGTAATCGCGACGTTGTCCCGGTGATCCTCCAACTCTTTAACGGCCGCGCGAGCCCGGTGGTGCGACAGGGCGTCCTCACGCATGCGGCGCGCTTCGATGATCCGGCGCTGCCGACGGCGGTGCTGAAGGGCTACGAAGCCAGGTTCTCGCAGACGCTGCCGCTGAAAGACGCGGCGCACCGGATGCTCGCGAGCCGCCGTGACTGGGCGAAACTCTTCCTCGCCGAGGTGGAGAAATCCGAGATCAAGCCGCGCGAGGTTTCGACGGAGGTCGTGGGCCAGCTCCGGCTCCATCAAGACGCCGACATCGATCGGCTGGTGAAGAAACTCTGGCCCGTTTCCGGTCTCCGTCTGAGCAGCGCCGAGAAGGCGGCGGAGGCGGAGCGAATTCGCCGGCTGCTCTCAACGCCCGGCGACGCGACCAAGGGTCGGGAGATTTTCACGCAGCGCTGTGCGACGTGCCACGCGCTCTTTGATTCTGGCGGCTCGATTGGACCCAACCTCACCGGCTACGAACGCGGGAATCCCGACTTCTGGCTGCGTGCGATCCTCGAACCGAGTGCCGAAATCCGCGAGGGCTACGGCGCGTATGTCGTGAAGCTGAAGGACGGCCGCACGCTGATGGGGATCGTCACGCAACAGGACGCCGGGACGGTCGTACTCCAGGACCTCGCCGGGCAGAAGCACACCGCGCGGGCGGCCGAGGTGGAGAAACTCGAAGCGTTGCCGCAGTCGCTGATGCCGGAGTCGCTCCTGACGGGACTGGACGAGGCCGGGCTGCGGGACCTCTTCGCGTACCTCATGAAGCCCTGATGGGATTTTCGATTTTGGATTCTCGATTTTGGATTTCCAGGCGGGCTGAGAGTGAGCGAAGTGATTCACGCGGTGTTCGGCAGATAGGTGCGTTTTCGAGCCTGATTTGGATCGCAGAGGGCGCAGAGGTGAACGGAGGGCGCGGAGGGATTTTTGGGTTCGGACAACGTATCTCCGAATCCAAACCCGTCCTCTGAGTCCTCCGTTCACCTCAGCGACCTCTGCGTTAAAAAATCCGTCGGACCGGGCGCGCACGAGGCGCGCCCCTACGATGCAGTTCGAACGTCACCAATCGTAGGGGCGTGCCTCGTCCGCGCCCGGCTTGGGCTCTGGGCTCTCACCTCTCACCTCTCAACCTTCGGCCATCACCTCTCAACCGAACTGCTTCGCCAACCACGGCACGGCATGCTGCGGGTGGAACTGGTGGTCCGGGACGTCGACGTAGGCGTACTCGAAGTACTCCTCCATCGTGATGCCGATCGGCATTTCGGCCTGGTCGAGCTTCCGTGTCTTCGGGTCGGCGAACTTGTCGTAGAAGAACACCTGCATCGCGTCCGGCGCGCCGGTGAGTTCGTAGGCCCTCCGGATCTTCGCGATCTGGTTCGCGCGGCCACCCTCTGTGATGAGCATCGGCTTCGGCGCGAGCGCGGCCTGGAGATCGGTGTAGTCGAACCAGTCGAACACGCCCGGCAGCACCTGATGCGATCCTGGCGCGTAAAGATTCAGCGCCACACAGCGCTCGTGCCAGTTGCAGACGAAATCGTTGTGCACGACGGCCGCGACGAGCTCGGGGTAGAGCACGGCGAGGATGTCGGCCGGTTTCGAACCGAGCGAATGGCCGCTCGTCGCGATCCGCTTCGCATCGACGAACGGCTGCTTCGCCAGCCACCGCAGCACGGTGGCCTTCTGGAAGACCGAGATGCCCTCGAGCGAGCGGCCCATCCAAATCGGATAGAGCGAAAAAATCTCCCGCTTGCGGCTCGTCTCCGGGCGTGAAAACGGTCGCGGCCCATCGAGATCGTCGGCGAGTTCGTTGGTCGCCGGGCTGTCGAACGCGAGCGCCACGCTGCCGCGCTGGGCAAAGTGCCAGGCCATCCGGTTATCGAGCCACTTGGCATCCGTCGGTGTCGTGGGGCTGCCAATCTCGGGCTCGGCGGCGAGGGACTCCTTGCTGCCAAAGGAACCGGGGAAACACATCACGGCCGGGGCGGGCGATTGGGCGCTGACGCCGTCCGGCACGAGCATGAGGAACGGCACGACGGAGTACGGTTCCGGATACGCCTCCCAGCGTTCGAGTCGGTAGCCCTGGCGCGGCTGCGTCGAAATGCGCTTCGGCTCCGGCTGCGGCGGCACCTCGGGAAAGCGCATCAACTCGAGCAGCTTCGCGCGGACCTTCGACTGCCACACCGTGAACTCGGCGCGGGACATGCCCGGCCGGTACTCGAGCTTCGGCCGCAGCGCGCGCAGCTGAGCGTGAACGAAACCCGAGGTCTCGATGAAACGGCCGTCGGCGCGTCCGCTGACAAACGTCCGCGGCGAGCTGGCCGGCGCGGGCCCGGGAGCCTTTGAAGCGGGAGTCGGTGCCGCACCGGGAGTCTGCGCCGCCAACACATTCAGCGCCGGAACCGCCCCGGCGATTTTGAGGAAGTCACGACGTTGCATGAGGGGATTTTCGATTTTGGTTAACGATGCCGCTTCGCTCGGTTCTCGATTTGCGGCGGGCGATGGACGGTGCCGGAGTTAACCACGAAGGCACGAAGACACAAAGTTTTTGGGGTTCAGACTCGAACCACCAGCCCATCCTGTTAGTCCTGTCCGAACCTCCGGCTCCTGTCCCTGGCCCAGCGCTCAGATTGCGCCGTCGAATCTCCCTCATGGACGAAAGCGCACCGTTGTATTCCAACCCCCGGTTGGATAGAATTGCCGGGATGAAAATATTCCACGGTCTGCTTGTAATCGCTCTTTTCTCCCTGGGCCTTTTTGTCGCCGCGTGCTCGCGTTCCCCCGAGCCTGTCGCCGCGTTGCCCGAGCAGGATGGCGTTTACTTCATCACGCCGCGGAACGGTGACACCGTGACGAGTCCGGTGGCCGTGCGGTTCGGACTCAAGGGCAAGGGTGTCGCGCCGGCCGGCACCAACCTGCCGAACACCGGGCACCATCATCTGTTGATCGACACGACCACGCTGCCGCCGATGGACAAGCCCGTGCCGTCGGACGAGCACCACGTGCACTTCGGCGGCGGCCAGACCGAGACCTCGGTGAAACTCGCGCCCGGCTCACACACGCTGCAACTCGTCCTCGGCGATCACATGCATGTGCCGCTCGGACAGCCCTGGGTGTCGGAACGGATTACGATCACGGTGAAGTAGGCTGCCGCGGCTGCGGCAGCCCATATGAGATTTGAGATCTGAAATTTGAGAGGGAAGGGCAGGTCGTCGTTCCCCGTCTCAGATCTCAAATTTCAAATCTCAAATGCCGGCTTCGCCGGCACGCCGCGATAATAGCGGACGAGTTCGCAGTTGTCGCGGTCGCCCCAGCCGTCGGCGACCATCTTGCGATACGATTCGGTCACGCCGGCGGTCACCGGCATCGGCGAGCCGACCTGCCGGGCGAGATCGTGGATCAGCTCGAGATCTTTCAACAGCAGCGCCGCCCGCCCGGTAATTGAGAAATCCGACGCGACCATCTTCGGAAACATCTCCTGCAACTGGCGCGAATCAGCCCGTCCACCCGCCAGCGCGTGGGGTATCATGGCGGCATCAATTCCGGCCCGTTCCGCCAGCGCGCACGCCTCGGCCAGCACGGCCACGCCGGTCGAGACCAGCACCTGATTGATCATCTTCGTCGCCTGACCGGAGCCGCTCGGGCCCATCCGCGTCGCGCGGCTGGCAAGGACGTCCCAAATCGGACGGGCCCGCTCGAACACCGCGGCATCGCCGCCAACCATGATCGCCATCCGCCCTTCGCGAGCGGCCGGTGCGCCTCCGGAGATCGGCGCATCCAGCCAGGGCATGTCACACCGCGTCAGCAGCCGGGCCGCGAGATCCCGTGCCTGGGCCGGCGCACAGGTGGACATGTCGATGAGGATCTTGTTTGAGGAGCCAGCCGACGCGACACCTCGCTCGCCAAATACCACGCTCTCGAGCGCAGGGCCGTCGCTGACGCAGGTGATCACGAACGCGACCTGGGCGGTGAGCTCCGCCGGACTCCCGGCGGCAACGGCCCCGGCTGCGACGAGCGGGGAGAGCTTGGCGCGGTCCCGATTCCAGACGACGGGCGCGAAGCCTTGGGCGACGAGACGCTGCATGATCGCGCTTCCGAGGACACCGGCGCCGATGCAGCCGACGCGGGGTTTGGCCGAGGGAGAATTCACGGGCCGATTGAAACGTGCGCCCGAGGAGGGGTCACGTTCGGAAACGGATATCGCCGGGGTATGCGACGTCCCTGTCAGTGAAAAGACTCAGAGCCGCGCCTTCTCACTCGCGATCCACGCATCGATCACCGTCTCAAGGATCTCGAGCGGCACGGCCCCGGTGCGCAGGACGACGTTGTGAAATTCTTTCAGCGAAAACTTCGCGCCGAGTGCGCGCTGCGCTTTCGCGCGCACTTCGAGAAGCTTGAGCTGGCCGATTTTGTACGAGCACGCCTGCCCGGGCATCACGACGTAGCGCTCCACTTCGGATGCGGCGATGCCGTAGTCGATTGCCTGCTGCCGCGTCCACTTCATGGCATGCAGGCCGGTGTCGACGACCAGCCGGCGGGCGCGAAAAAGCTCCCCGTCCAGTTGCCCGAGTTGGCCACGCAGGTCGCCTTCGTACCAGCCCAGCTCAACCGCGAGTTGCTCAGCGTAGAGGCCCCAACCCTCGGCAAACGCAGACTCAAGGCCGAAGACACGTCGCTGGCGGAAGCGGGGGATCTCCGGCAGCTCCTGCTGGAGTGCGACCTGAAAGTGATGACCCGGCACGCCCTCGTGATAGGTGAGGGTGCGCATATAGAGCATCCGGAAGACCGGCCCGGGCAGCGGTACCCAAAAAACCCCCGGGCGCGTCCCGTCGGGGGCCGGAAAGCTGTAGTGAGCCGCCGCCGACTTTTCAGTGAAGAGGGGTTCGCGCTTCACGACTACGGGCGCCTTTGGCCGGAGGTCGAAGACGGATGCGGCGCGCTTTTCCGCGTCGCGCAGGATCTCGTCGAACCGCGCGATCATCGCCGGCCGGGGATCGGGCTCGGCAGGAGGCTGGGCGTCCGCGTCGAGCTTCTGGTAACGGGCCAGGACTGTGCCTTCCGTGTAGCCGAGCTGTCGCAGCAGCCCGTCCATCTTATTCTCGATCCGTGCGACCTCCTGGCGGCCCAGCTCGTGGACTTGTTCGGGTGTCAGATCGGTGGTCGTGTTGGTACGAAGGGCGGCGGCATACGCAGCTCCTCCGCGCGGTAGCCGCCAGAGGCCGGCGTCGTCCGTGGCTGTTTCCATCTGCGCCGCCAGCAGGCGACGGATGCGCTCGAAGGCGGGACGAATTTCCTCATGCACCAAATTCGTCGCCGTTGCCACAGCCGCGGACCTGGCGTCGGGCGTCAGCGTTGTCACGCCCGCCGCGCGCTCCATCAGGGAAGCGACGAGCACGTTTTCGCCCGGTTCCGGCGCGAGGAAGCGATCGAGGCCGTCGATGGTCGACTTGAGAATGAACTTCGGGGGAATGATGCCGCGGTCGGCACGGGCCTTCGCCTCTGCGATGCCGTCGTCAATCAGCCGTGCGACCTGACTGAGCCGAACGACGTAGTTCTCGACGTCGCGCGCATGGCGGATCGGGTGCGACTGGCTGAGGAAGTTGATGAGGCCGACCTGAAGTCCGTCAAACTGTTCGAAGACGAACCGGTGGTCGGTGAATTCGTTCACCTGAAGAGCGTCCTGCAACCTCCACGTGAGCACGGCGTGGGAAACGCGTTGCGACGGTGTCAGGGCCGCCGGCGCGAAGGTCTTGAGCCGGGCGAGACCGGCTTGAGCCCGCTCGACCCGCAGTTGTCGCGCGGCCGCATCGATGTCCGCCGCGGTGAGCTGGCGGTCGAGCGTGTCCTGTTCGTCGCCGTCGAAATACTGCGAGGCCGTCGCGGAAGCCGGATTGGCGCGCATCCAATCGGCGGCGAAGGTTTCGACGAATTGATCGAAGTCGCCTGTCGCGGTCGCAGCGCGGACGGGCGCGAACGCAAGGACGAGCAGGCTGAACGCGACGCGGACCGGGGTGGGGAGGGCGATCATGGGCTGGCTCGGCGTCGCGGAGAAATTCAGCGGCACGCCTTGAGGAAGGCTGGGCTGCGGCCGTAATGCTAGCCAGAGCGAATTGGGGCTGAGTACGATGGGTGAAACGTCCGGCGAATGGAATCAGGGGCCGGAGTTTTTTGGACAGGATGAACAGGATGGAGCAGGATGCGGGCAGGGGTGGACGGTTTAGGGAGAAATTTTGCGAACCGTCTGGCTGCGTTCTCCGGCCCTATCCTGTAAATCCTGTCCAAAGAGCCGCCCGCGAGGGGGATTCGCGCCTGAATTTTGAACCGCCCGCCGAATCTGGATACGGCTCTTGCCTCAGTCTCCTTCTGCAACCTCATTGTCGGCGCCTGAGCCCGGAAAATGCTGTCGTGATTGGCGCGACGCCGGGACTCCGCCACCCGCCGGGGTGCGGTGACCCGGCCGCAAATTTTCCGATGGAATTCACTCTCCCATTATCGTCCGCGTCCTCCGCGCTGATCCGCCGGTGCGGCGCGGCTTTGTTGCTCGCGGCCGCATTTCCGCTGGCGACATGGGCGTCGGCGGCCGGGTTGCCCGCGGGTTACACCGAGGAGGTCCTGGCGAGCGATGAGGGCAACAACCGGGTTTTGACGCCGCCGGGCGGCCGACGCGTGGTCTGGCGTGAGCAGCGCCGTCAATCCTGGCGGATGGTCGTCAACGGCAGCGCCGGGAAAACCTACGACACGATCGGCACGCCGATTTTCAGTCCCGACGGCACGAGGATCGCCTACGCGGCGGAGAAGGACTCCGACGCGAGCGCGCGTGGCCGGGCCGGGACCGTGGTGGTCGTGGACGACCGGGAAAGCGCGGCGTTCGAGCAGGTGACTTCGTTGCAGTTCACGGGTGATGGCCGGCATGTGGCTTATCTGGCCGGCACCAATGGCGGCTGGCAGCCGATGCTGGATGGACGTCCGCTCGAGCCGGGGCCGGCCGGGCCGGGCCGCGCCGAGCTCCGGGTGAATCACGATGGCACGCGTTGGGCGTATTGGACGGAGGACGGGATCGTGGTCGACGGGAAGCTGCGACCGCAGCACGCGTCGCGGACCGGGGGCGAGCGCGTGGACCCCGTGCCGCAGTTTAGTCCCGATGGCCGGCGGCTCGCTTATCGCGTTACGCAGGGCGTGAAGACCATCGTGGTGGTCGACGACAAGGAGAGCCCGGCCTACGAGTCGGCGACGGAGCCGACCTTCAGTGCCGACAGCAAGCACGTGGCTTTCTTCGCGATTCGCGAAGGCCGGTATTTCGTCAACGTGGACGGCGTCGATGGGCCGGCGTTGTACAAGCTGCTCGGCCTGGGGATTTCATTCAGTCCCGACGGCAGCCGGTTCGGCTACTTCGCGCTGCCGCAGGACATTCCCCATTACTGGCTGCCCCCGGGCACGGATCCCGCGCGGGTCTCAGGCATGTTTCTCATCGGCGGAAAATTCGCCGACGGCCCGGACGCATTGAAGGGCGCGCCGCTCGACCGACTCTCGGTATGGATCGAGCGCGTGACCGGACCCGTGTGGTCGGCGAACGGCGAGCATTGGGCCTATGCGCGGCCGGACGGCGCGCGCACCGTGGTCATCGCCGACGGCAAGCCGGGCAACTCGCATCCGGCGATCTCGCGGCTCGCGATCGATGCGGAGGGAAGAGCGATTTATGCGATCCGGCAGACGCGTTCCTGGATGATGACGCGCGGCGGCCAGCCGATGGGGAAACCGGTCGATGAAGTGCTTGCGACGATCGTCTCACCGGATGGAAAGCACGTCGCATGGGTGGCCCGCCGGGGCGACAAGCAGTTCGTGGCCACGCCCAGCGGCGAGGGGAAGCCGTACGATGCGATTTTCCCGGCCGTGGTGAGCTTCAACGCCGCCGGCACGCAGCTGACCTACATCGCCCGCGAGGCGGACCAGTTTATCCGGGTGACCGCCGGCGTGGCCGGCGGTATTTGAGATTTGAGATCACAGCCAGCCCTATGGGATGGCTGTGATCTCATATCTCAAATACCACGGCTTGGCCGTGGATCTGACAGGCTTTCCGCGATTGAGCCGGTGGCCAGGCCGGGCTGGGGTGACACCATGAAATTCTGCGCCTCCGGATTACTCGCCCTTCTGCTGCCGCTTTCGTCCCTAGCCGCCGAACCCGCGATCGTGGACTATACAGTGCAGCTCGAAACGGCTCTCAAACCGGAGTCCGACAACGTGCAGTGGTTTCACCCGCGCGCCGCGGCGATCCCCTCGGCCGCCGGCGGCGCGCCTTCGATCGTGATGACGATCCAGAAGCATCTCACTGTTTCGGACTATTTCTCCGGGCTGAGTTTCATGACCCGGCCGTCGCCGACCGGCGCATGGACCGGCCCTGTGCAACCGCCCGAACTCGACTGGCAGAAACAGCCGGACGGCGTGACGCTCAGCGTGGCGGATGTCACGCCCGGCTGGCACGGGCCCTCGGGCAAGCTCATCGCGATTGGCTGCCAGGTGCGCTACAGCCCGAAGGGCGAACAGCTCGAGGACGTGAAGCGCGCCCACCAGACCGTGTATGCGGTTTACGATCCGAAGACGACGCGCTGGACGAAGTGGCAGGTGCTGGAGCTGCCTCCGGGGGAGGAGTTCGACTTTGCGCGCAACGCCTGCGCCCAGTGGCTGGTGCAGCCCGACGGCACGCTGCTCGTCCCGCTCTACATCGCCCGCAATGCGAAGGAGCCGTTCAACGTCACCGTCGCCGAGTGCCGGTTCGATGGCACGAAGCTCACCTACGTCCGTCACGGCTCGGTGCTGCGGCTCAATGTGGTGCGCGGCTTGAACGAGCCGTCGCTGATCAAGTTTCAGGGCCGTTATTTCCTCACGCTGCGCAACGACCTCAAGGGCTACGTGGCGGTGAGCAACGACGGCCTGAATTTCGCGGAGCCGAAGCCCTGGGTTTTCGACGACGGCGTCGAGCTCGGCAGCTACAACACGCAGCAGCACTGGCTGGCGCACAGCGACGGTCTCTTCCTCATCTACACGCGGCGCGGCGCGAACAACGATCACATCGTCCGCCACCGCGCGCCGCTGTTCATGGCGCAGGTGAATCCCGAAACCTTGCAGGTGATGCGTCGCACCGAGAAAGCCGTCGTGCCGGAACGCGGGGCCGAGCTGGGCAACTTCGGCGCGAACTACGTGAGCGAGTCGGAGTCGTGGGTCACGGTCTCGGAAGGCATGTTCATGAAGGACTCCAAAGCCCGTGGTGCGGAGGGCGCGACTCTCGTGGCGCGGATCCTCTGGGCGAAGCCGAACCGGCCCTGAAGGGGGAACCACTGATTGGCAGTGGCACGGGTCTCCTGACCCGTGAAGAGCAGGCCGACCCACCTACGTGCGTTTCTGAAGGTGGCGGTAAGGATTACGGAACGATTTCCACGGGTCGGGAGACCCGTGCCACTCGGGCCAGCGCCGTTTCGCTCGCCCACACCCATGGCCAGGACGTCAGTCCGGCCCGAGGGGGATTGTCCAGGACGTAGCTCACGCTGTGCACGAAGTCGGTTTCATCGCGGATCAGGTGATCGTAGTACTCGGTCTGCCAGAATGCGTCCTGCAGTCCGAGCAGTCGATGGGCCTGTGTGGCCGAGTAGCCCTTCCACGACTTCAAGATCGCACTAAGCTCGAAACTTTGGGCGGGCTCGACGACGACATGCACGTGATTCGGCATCACGCACCACGCGGAGAGAAAATACCGCCGGCCGTCGAAATGGCGCAAGGTGGCTGCAACCATTTCCGCGACGATCTGCTTTCGGAGCCAACAAGCGCCACGACCCGCATCCAACAGTGCGTCGAAACGTTTGGACATTTGTTCTTCCACAAGAGCGAGCCGCTGCCGCCTTGGGCCCGGGAGCGACTCTTGCTGGGCTTCCGCGAGCGCCTGTTCGCGCTCGGCTCTCCAACCCAGGATGACCGCTTGGGGAAGGGAATCCGCAAGTCGGAAGCAAACGGCGTAGATGCCGCCCGGAGCGGTCCAGTGAGGAAGATAGGCGCCCTGTCGGACGGTGACTTGGTGAGCGTGCAGGATGTTCACCCGACCGTGGTGGCACGGGTCTCCTGACCCGTGAAGAGCGGGAAGACCCACATAAGTGGGGTTCCGAAGGTGGCGGTAAGGGTTGTGGAACGGTTTCCACGGGTCGGGAGACCCGTGCCACTCTCCGAACGTGGGCGCGGCGCCGCTACTGCCGGAGCCGCGGTTGACCGGCCGTGGCGCACGCGCCAAGGTCGCTTCGCCTCGTTCCCCTCCATGCCCCTGTCCCGACTATGAACTCCCCCATGTCCTCCACTCCGCGCGCCCTTTCGCGTCGCGACTTCATCACTACGACCTCGCTGGCCGCCGCCGCCCTTGCGTTGCCGCGCAGCGCCGCGAACGCCGCGGCTGCTCCCGCCGGCCCAGCCCCGCTGATCGACATCCACATGCACCAGAATGTCGGCGGTGGACAGGTCGCGGTGAGTCCTGGCGCCAAGTCCAGTGCGAGCTCGCAGCGCGTGAACGACGATTTTTTCCGGCACCAGCAGAACATCGGGGCCGTCACGACCGTGCTGCTCGGATCGAACGATCGCACGATCGAGTGGGCGAAGAAGGATTCGAAGCACTGGGTCTGCTTCTGCCGCGAACCCGTGAACGTCACCGGCGCTCACGTGCGGATGGAGCGCCTGCTTAAGGCCGGCGCGATCGGCCTGGGCGAGTGCAAGGACGCGGTGGCGTGCGATTCGCCTGAGATGATCAAGGCGGTCGAGCTCGCGAAGGAGTACGACGTGCCGATCATGATGCACTTCGAGGACGGCGCGTGGAACGACGGCTACAGCCGCTTCCACAAGGTGGTCGAAAAATTTCCGACCGTGAAGTTCATCGGCCACGCCCAGACGTTCTGGGCGAACGTCAACAAGGCGTACTCCAAGGACGCTGGCCAGTATCCCACCGGCTCGGTCACCCCCGGTGGGCTCACGGATGTGTGGCTCAAGACTTATCCCAATCTCTACGCTGACATGTCGGCTGGCTCCGGCAACAACGCGCTGATGCGCGATGTGGAATTTGCCAAGGCCTTCGTCGTCCGGCACCAGGACAAGCTGATGTTCGGCTCCGACTGCCCGTGCAAAACGGGCGTCGGTCCGACCTGCGTGTCGGCCACGAAGATCGCCGCGATCGAGAAGCTCGCCCTCGACGAGACGGTGCGCACGAAGATCCTGCAAAGCAACGCACGCAAGCTGTTGAAGCTCGCCTGAGAAATGGAGGGCCGGTGCCCCCACCGGCCAGTTTCAGAACAACTTCCGTCTCGGCGCGGCTGAGTTCCAAGTGGCACGGGTCTCCGGACCCGTGAAGGACCTAACGCCGCACTTTTCTGTCATCACGGGTCGGGAGACCCGTGCCACGGCTTGCCGTCGTCTCGTATTTCGGTCTTGGTTCGATCCGGCCGTTCGCTTTCGGAGGCCCAATTTGGAGTCAACCCACCCCCTGGTCATGAATGCTCCCTGGAATGTATTGTCCCTGCGGCTCCGTCTGAGCCTTTCCCTTGGCGCCCTGGCGCTCGTGTCGACGCCCGCACTGCGCGCCGCGGCCCTCGCCGAAGCCGAGGTCGCCGAGTTCACCGATCGCTACTGCTCGACCTGTCACAACGACGTCGACAAGGAGGGCGGACTCGACCTCACCAGCCTGAGCTACAACCCGGCCGACGCCGCGAATTTCCTCACGTGGGTGAAGGTTCACGATCGCATCCAGAACGGCGAGATGCCGCCGAAGGAGAAGAAGCGGCCCGATGCCGCGGAGACGACGCGGTTCATCTCCGGACTGACGACCTCGCTCACCACCATTGAACAGCAGCAGGTGGCCGCCAACGGCCGCGCCATTCGCCGCCGGCTCAACCGGACCGAGTACGAGAATTCCCTGCGCGATCTGCTCCAGTTGCCCTGGCTGCAGGTGAGGGACCAGCTCCCCGAGGACGGCGAGGCCTTCAAGTTCAACAAGGTCAGCAACGCGCTCGATGTCTCCTTCGTGCACATGTCGCGTTACATGCAGGCCGCCGACTACGCGGTGCGTCAGGCGATGAGCGTGAAGTTCGTGCAGCCGGAGACCAAGACGCAGCGGTTTTACTACCGCGAGGATCGCGCGCTGCCCCAGAACATCACCGGGCAGCGCTACGACCGCCAAAAGTTTCTCGCCCTCGGCACCGAGCCGCAGCCCGAGCTGAGAGCCGCCGCCGAGGGCGTGCGTCCGAACTACATTCTCCCGAAGGCCGGCGAGGTGGAAATCAACCCGCCGGACCTCACCGTGGGTGACAAGGATCCCGCGACCCGTGAACTCGAGGCCGTCGGCTGGACGTCGAGCAACTACGTCACCGGCTTCGACTCCAAGTGGAACAACTTCCGCGCTCCTGTCGCCGGTCGCTACAATCTGCGTTTCAGTGGCTACACCCTGTGGGTCGGCCCCGGCGGTTCGAGCCGCTCTTTCAGCACCGGACCCGAGCGCCGCGAGGTGATTCGTCCGCCGTCCTGGTTCCGCCCGAACTACAACGACGTCCAGCCCGGCCGCCGCTACGAACCGATCACCGTTTACGCCCAGGGCGGCATCACGAATCGCCGCCTCGGCGGTTTCGATGTCACGCCCGATCCGGCGACCAACGAGCTCAAGAATATCTGGCTGCTCGCGAATGAGTACCTCGTGACCGATGCGTCGCGTTTCTACCGCTCGCGGCCGACTGGCTTCCAGGGTGACTTTACTAATCCGCTCGCCCAGCGCGACGGCATGCCCGCGGTTGCCTTCCGCTGGATGGAGATCGAGGGGCCGCTGTACGACGATTCGACAACGGCCGGCTACAAACTGCTCTTTGGCGATCTTCCGATGAAGAAGGTCACTGGCAACCAGCCGGGGATCGAGGTCGACGTGGTGACCGCGAACATGCCGCGCGCCGGTCGCGGGAACTACGCCCAGGCTAACCGCGGTTCGGGCGCCGTCTCGAATATTGGCAAGGCCACGGTCGACGTGGTGTCGGCCAATCCGATGCAGGATGCCGAGCGGCTGCTCCGGTCCTTCATGACCCGCGCCTATCGCCGCCCGGTGGCCGAGGCGGACGTGAGTCTCTTCCTCACTCTGGTGAAGCAACGCCTCGACGCCGGACTCGGTTTCGCCGGTTCGATGGCCGCGGGCTACACCGCGGTCCTGTCATCGCCGGAGTACGTTTTCATCGACGACCAGCCGGGCCGCCTCAACGACAACGCTCTCGCCACCCGGCTCGCGCTGTTCCTCTGGAATTCGCAACCGGACGACGCGCTCCGTGCCCGGGCCGCGAAGGGCGAACTCCATCGCCCCGAGGTGCTGCGGGCCGAGACCGAGCGTCTGCTCAGCGATCCCAAGGCACAGCGTTTCGTCGACGCGTTCCTCGACTACTGGCTCGAAATCCGGCGCATCGACGACACCACCCCGTCGACCACGCTCTATAACGACTACTATCTCGACGACTCGCTGACCGAGGCCGCAACGATGGAGACGCGGATGTTCTTCAAGGAACTCCTCGACCGCGACCTGCCCGCGCGGAACGTGGTCGATTCCAACTTCACCTACCTGAACGATCGGCTCGCGGTGCACTATGGGATCCCCGGCGTCAACGGAGTCGCCATGCGGCGGGTGACGCTTCCCACCGGCAGCGTGCGCGGCGGCTTCATGACGCAGGCGAGCGTGCTCAAGGTCACGGCGAACGGCACCACCACCTCGCCCGTGCTGCGCGGCAAGTGGATCATGGAGCGCGTCGTGGGTTTCGACATGCCGCTTCCGCCCGCGGCGGTTCCGGCGGTGGAGCCCGACATCCGTGGTGCCACGACGATTCGCCAGCAGCTCGACAAGCATCGCGCCGACGAAAGCTGCGCGATGTGTCACCGGAAAATCGATCCCCCCGGCTTCGCCCTCGAGAGCTTCGATGTCATGGGCGCCTGGCGCGATCGTTACCGTGCGACCGCCACGACCCAGGGCCCGCATCCTGGCTTCGGCAAGAACGGCTGGCCATTCGCGTTCTACTTCGCGATGCCGGTCGACGCCAGTGGCGAGCTCGCGGGTCGCGGCACCTTCAAGGACGTGCGCGACTTCAAGCAGCTCCTGCTGAAGGACGAGGCCCAGCTCGCGCGCAATGTGGCGCGGCAGTTGTCCATCTTCGCCACCGGCGCGCCGGTGCGGTTCAGCGATCGTCCGAAGATCGAGGCGATCCTCCAAAAGGTGAGCGCAAAGCAATATGGCGTGCGCAGCATCGTGCACGAGCTCGTCCAGAGTGACCTGTTCCTGAGCAAGTAACTTCCTCCCGACTTTGACGAAAGGCCCGCCGGTTCACCCGGCGGGCCTTTTTTTGGCCAGCAGAGGAGCGGGCAGGGCGTCAGCCGCTGGCTCAGTTGGACTCCGTGTCATCGGTGCAGTCCGTACGAAAGGTTTGAGGAGCCACCGATGATGCGGAGCGGGCGCGCACGAGGCGCGCCCCTACGAAGGGCGGCGGAAACGAAAACCGTCGTAGGGGCGAGGCTCGTCCACGCCTGGCCTGACGTACGGTGCTTCTTAATCGTCGACTGCTGCGGATGAGTGATAGTCGCCCGATTGGACGGTGGGGCACCGTCCCTCCAGGGATTGCTCTTGGAGAGGAGAGCGAACTGAAGTCTGAACGATCCGCCTCCCATGGAGGGCGGGTGCCCACACCCGCCGATTTCGTTCCACTGCCTCGTTCCGGCTCGAGAGGGGTGCCCTTTGCTCCAAGTCCCTCTCTCCCAGAACGCCGCTTGCCAAGCCCGATCCTTCCGTCTCGCTTGCGCGGAGCGTCTGCCTGCCCCTGCGATGAAATTATCCCCCTTCCGTTTGTGGTCCGCGCCTTCGTTGGTCGCGGCGTTTTGCGGTCTCGCCGCGCCTCTCTCCAGCCACGCCGCCGACGGTGATCCGCCCACGCCCAAGGCCTACGCGGACTTCGCCTTCTCGCACGACGGCGACATCGAGCGTGGCCGCCGGATTTTCCTCACCCTCGGGCAAGGCGCCTGTGTGCGCTGCCATTCCGTGGATGGGACCGGCGGCAAGGCCGGGCCGGATTTGTTCGCCGTCGGCGACACGCATCCGCGGCGCGATTTGATCGACGCCGTGCTCGAACCCTCGGCGACGATCGCGATCGGTTACGATGCGACCATCGTCCAGACGCGGGCGGGTGCCACGGTTTACGGCGTGCTCAAGCAGGCGGGCGCCGAGACGACCGAACTGATCGGCCTCGACGGCCAGACGGTGCGAATTCCGACGGCCGAGATCACGAGCCGGCAAGGCAGCCCGATTTCGCTCATGCCGCAAGGGCTGCACACGACGCTGAAGCTGCAGGAGTTCACGGATCTCATCGAGTACCTCGTCAGCCTGAAGCAGCCGGCGAACTCGCTGACGGCGAACCGTGGCATGCCGGATTCGATTCCGGTGGCGGCCCGGCCG
Organism: Opitutia bacterium; assembly: GCA_947472765.1. GTDB lineage: Bacteria > Verrucomicrobiota > Verrucomicrobiia > Opitutales > Opitutaceae > ER46. Next base: position 15,497 of record CANJCM010000037.1, on the reverse strand, counting down.
GTCACCCTGCGGCCGTTTCTGAAGGAGGAATTTCGTTTCGAGGCGACCGTGGTGCAGAAGCCGGGCGATGTGCGCTCGGGCCTCGTCTGGTTTGGCCAGGTGCCGCGTAGCCCGGGCGTTTATCTTGGCATCCAGCAGCGGGGAAAAATCTGGCGGATCGAGAAACAGGCGGCGGGCGACACGAGGACCCTCTGGGGCGACTTCACGAAGGAAGTCTTCTCGGAGCGCGGCCCGAACGGGCTCGTGAGCCTGGCGTTTCACCCGAAGTTTCGCGAGAACCGCCGCTACTTCCTCAAGCATCATGTGCTCGAGGCCGGCGAAATTGTGACCTATCTCGTCGAGAAGAAGGCGTCGGCGGATCTTCGCAGCGACTCCGGCGAGCCGTCCCGAGTGTTGATGAAAATCCCGACCGTGACGCAGAACCACACGGGCGGCTGCATCGAGTTCGGTCCGGACGGTTATCTCTACCTCGGGATGGGCGACACCGGCCCGCAGCAGGATCCCAACGGTCATGGACAGAACCTCGGTCTCTGGCTCGGCAAGATGCTGCGCATCGATGTCGACCATCAGGATCCCGGGCTGGCGTATGCGATTCCCGCGGACAATCCGCTGCGCGGAAAAGCCGGGGCGCGGCCCGAGATTTACGCGTGGGGCTTTCGCGAGCCGTGGCGCTTCACCTTCGATCCGGCGAATGGCGACCTCTGGGTCGGCGATGTGGGCCAGAATCGCGTCGAGGAAGTCACGCTGGTCCGTCGCGGGGAGAACCACGGCTGGAACGTCTATGAAGGCTTCGAGCCCTTCTCGAACGTCCGGCGGCGGGAAGGACAGGACTACGTGCCGCCCGTGATGGCGTATAAGCGACACTACGGAAACTCGGTGACGGGTGGCTACGTGTACCGCGGCGATCAGGCGCCGTCGTTTCGTGGGGTCTATGTGTTCGGCGATTACACCTCCCATCTGATCTGGGGCCTGACCCAAAAGGATCGCCGGCTGGAACGCGTGGTACAGATCGCGGTGTCTCCCGAGAGCATCGTGTCCTTCGCGACGGATGAGTCCGGACGCATCTTCGTCGTCGGCTACGAAGGCATGGTCTACGAAATCGATTTCAGCACCGGGGCCTTTCCCGCGGCCAGCGCCCCGGCTCGCTGATGCCAGTGGCACGGGTCTCCCGACCCGTGAAAGCAATAACGCGCGGCGTAACGTCACTCACGGGTCAGGAGACCCGTGCCACAAAGTGCCCGACCTCGTCGGCTGGCGCTCTGGACTCCGAAGGTGCCTTGGTAGCCCGCTGCGTGAGCAGCGGGACGGCTTCAGGCGAAGCGATGAGAAGTCCCTGTCCTCACGGACAGGGCCACGTCGGCAGAGCGGCTCTGCACGTGAAGGCCGACTAATTCGTGCGAAACGCAGACGTGATCTGCTTCAGACTCACGCCCAACGCGGCGCGGGAGAGGGCGTCGAGATCGGCCTCGTTGCCCTGGAAGTGAATCGTCGTGTGGGTGTGCGTCGCGGAGGCGCCGGGGGCGAGCGCGAGGGCGGGCGACGAGCTTTCGAGCTCGAAGAATTTTCCCATCTGCGCTGCGCCGGGCTGGGGCGGGCCGTCGTTGTAGCTGTTGATCACGTCGCCCGCGAACGGCTCTTTCTGGAGTTCCCACATCGAATTCACGTAGTCGCGAGCGTCGGCCGGCCGCGTGAACTGCACCAGCGTCAGCGTCTTTCCGGTGGCATCATAACTGCCAAGCCACGACTCGGCGCGGCGGGGTGAGAATCCGATTTTGCTGCGGTAGTTGGAGTCGGCGCGGAAGTAGACGACGCCGTCCTTCACCACGAGCCGGTCCGCCGGGACCTTGCCGAAGTAGCTGTCGTTGACGACCGGGCCGAGCGTCGCTTCGGGGCCGGCGCGGTAGGGCACGACGACCGTCGCGGCCGGCGAGGCGTTGAACATCCCGAGAATCCAAATCGAGAGCAGTCCGGAATCCTTGCGCCAGGGATCGCGGCCGGTGTTGCGGATGGTGTTGACCGATTCGAAGGCGACCGTGCGGAGCCCCGCGGGCACGGTGAGCCGGCGACTTGCGAGGGCGGCGGCGGGGGTGACGAGGCGAACCTCGCGCGTGGCTTCGACCTGAAAGCGAGTGCCGGAGTAGTTGGTGAGCGCGAGATCACGGCGGAAGACGACGCGGTCGGCCGTCTGGCTCACGATCGCATAGGGGTCGGTGTCGATGGCGGCGGGTGTCTGCCAGTGCTCGAGATCGAACTTCGCGCCCGGCGCAAAGAAGATGGAGAACTGGCCGCCTTCGGGCCCGAGCCAGAAGCGGTCCTCGCCCCCGAAGACGTTGATGTGCGGCTGAACTTTGCCCGCGATGATCAGATCGCGGTTGATCCACCCATGGCTCGCGCCGCTGCCGCCGCCACCCGTGCTGGTCATCACGCGTCCCTGCCAGGCGGGTACAACTGCGACCTGCGCCTGGCCGGCGGAATCCTGGAGGACGACGACCGGCGTGTGTTGTTTGAGGAAGGCGACGTCGTCGGCGAACGTCGCGGCGTGGAGCTGGCTGGTGAGCATGGCAGCGGCCCAGAGGGTGGGACGAAGGAGCGGGGAGACGGTCATGGGGTTGGGGGAAGGAGAAAGTGCCGTGAGCGCGGCGAACCCGACTCAGGAGGTGAGTTCGAGTCGAATGGCGAGCAGCGACAGGTTCATATCGTGGATGAACGTGACCATCGAGCCGACCAGTGCGAGCTGGCTCGCGCAGAAGAGCGCAATGAGCAGCCAGCCTGCCTCCCACTGCAGGACCGCGGCGACGAAGAGCAGCAGGATCAGCAGCGCCACGAGCAGGATGGTGACGGATGCGAACGTGATGGAGAGGCGCAGGATTCCCGCGCGCCGCTGGAGAATCTCAATCTGGCGGAGATGGGCGGGGTCGCGGTCACCCCTTTGATGCAGCGCCCGCGAGCGATCGAGCAGCCGACCGAACCGGTTGGTGAGCGTGAGCAGCAGCAGGCCGACGCCAGAGATCAGAATCACGGGACCGATTGAAAGCTGGAGAATCGGAAGGAGTTCCCGGAATGAAGTGGTTTGGACCATGGCGCGGCCGAAGCCGCGGCAGATCTGATTCCGCGCCGGAGCAATGACAAGGTTGCGCTGCGGGCGGCGTCATCCGGCTAGTTGCGGACCACTGGAACGGCTGGATTTTCCCTCTCCAAACCCCGTCATGGCCTTTTCCATGCGAGCCGGATTCCCATTGTCGTTTTGCGGCGAGCCGGAATCTTTGCGCTGCTGTATTCGCGAAGTGCACATGTCCACGAGGATTTTGAACAGGAAGGTCGGGAAGTTCGGGGAGTGATCGACTGGTTGTCTTCCTTCCCGCTCTCCCCGGTCTTCCTGTTCAATCCGGCTTGGTCCCTTCCCTCGCGGCTTAGCCGCGCTAATTCCTCTTCGCCCTGATCGTCCCTCCATGTCCCGCCTTAACTTCACGCTCGAAAAGGTCGCCCCCGGTTCCCGGGCGCGGGCCGGGCGTTTTCAGACGGCGCACGGCGAAGTCGCGACGCCGATCTTCATGCCCGTCGGCACGCAGGCGACCGTGAAGGCGCAGACTCGGCACTCGCTCAAGGCGGCCGGCTCGCAGGTCCTGCTGGCCAATACGTTTCACCTCCTGTTGCGACCCGGCCCGGAGGTCTTCAAACGGATCGGCGGAATCCACCGGTTCATGAACTGGGATGGTCCGGTGCTGACAGACTCCGGCGGGTTTCAGATTTTTTCGCTCCCGGAATCGCGGCGGATGCGCGAGGCGGGCGCCACGTTTCAGAGTTACGTCGACGGCGACGTCCACCTGTTGTCGCCGGAGTCGAGCATCGCGATGCAGCGCGACATCGGCAGCGACATCATGATGGTGCTCGACCAGTGCATCCCCTCGACCGCGCCCTACGACGAGGCGCAGGCGGCGATGGAGCTGACGCACCGCTGGGCCGTCCGTTCGCTGGCGGCCCGGGGCGATTCGCCGCAGGCACTCTTCGGCATCGTGCAGGGCGCGTGTCACCCGGAGTTGCGCAAACGCAGCGCCGACTTCCTCCGCGCCCAACCCTTCGACGGCCTGGCGATCGGTGGCCTCGCGGTCGGCGAGACGGCGCAGCAACGGTACGACTTCACGGGGCTGGTGACGGCGGAGCTGCCGGCGGAATTGCCGCGGTACCTCATGGGCGTGGGCACGCCGATCGATCTGTTGGAGGCGGTACATCGCGGCGTGGACATGTTCGACTGCATCATCCCCTCGCAGCTCGCGAAGCGCGGCACAGTGTTCACCTCCGAGGGCAAACTGCACCTCCGGCGTTCGGTGTACAAATTCTCGGACGCGCCACTCGATCCCGACTGTTGCTGCCAGGCCTGTCGCGAGCATTCGCGGGCGTACCTCCATCATCTGATCAAGTCCGATGAGGTGCTCGGCTGGCATCTGCTGACGATCCACAATCTCTCGTTTTATCACCGGCTCATGGCCGCGATGCGGGCGAGTGTGCTGCGGGGCGACTTCGTGGATTTCTACGAGCGCATGAAGCGGGAGCTGATTCGCTCCGACGAGGACAACCCGTGCGTGCATCCGAAGAAGGCGCAGATCTTCCGTTATCCACGTCGGGGCGACTACGAGATTCATCCCGGGCCGGGTGGCTTCAACAGCGTGCGCCAGATCAGCTCGGGAGAAGTCATGCACTCGACGAACCGGCCGGACGACGAAGCGGAGCGATTGTACGTCGGGCAATCGGACCTCGCCGGCCGGTTCGCGACGCCAGCCGAAGCGGGCGACGAACTCGTGATCTGGGACGTGGGTCTCGGGGCCGCGACCAACGCCATGGCGGCACTGCGGTGCTTCGAGCGCCAGCGCGAAGAGTTGGGGCCGGACAACGTCCGGCCCCTCCGGCTCGTGAGTTTCGAATGCGATCTCGATCCGCTGCGGCTGGCGGCGGGCAAAGGTGGATATTTCCCCCACCTGCGCCATGGCGCGCCGCATGCGATCCTCGCCGATGGTAAGTGGACGGATCCGTCGGGCCGCATGCAGTGGGAGCTGCTCCACGGCGATTTTCTCGAACGCTTCGCGAGCGCGCCGCGGCCGGACGTGATCTTCTACGATCCCTTTTCGGCCAAGACGGACACGGCGCTCTGGACGATCGAGACGTTCGCGCGGCTGCGGGAATTCTGCGGGTCGAAGCCAGTCGAACTCTACACCTACTCCGCCGCGACGGCGGTGCGCGTGGCGCTGCTGCGGACGGGATTCTTTGTCGCGGAAGGTGCCGGCACCGGCCCGAAGGCAACGACTACGATCGCGTTCACGCACCCGGATGGCGCCAGCCAGCATCCCCAACGTCCGCGCCTGCTTGGGGCAGAATGGCTCGCGCGCTGGCGGCGGAGCAGTTCGAAGATTCCCGCGTCGGTGCCGGCGGAGAAGCACGCGGAGTTTGCGGAGCAGATCGAAGGACATCCGCAGTTTGGATAGGTAGGGCCGGCGCTCGCCGCCGGGAATGTTCGAAAGTCGGGAATCGAAATCGATAGTCCCGAGGCTGGGCGACGAGCGGTAGCCCTACGATGCGTGTCGGGCGTGGACGAGCCACGCCCCTACGGCTGAGTTGCCGAACGAACATCCTCGTAGGGGCGCGCCTCGTGCGCGCCCACTGACGGCATTCCAGGCCGGTGAGGGCACCGGCCCTCCATCCGACTTCTGGATTCCTGGCTTCAGGCTCAGGTCCGTCCCCTGATTTAGCGACCGAGGCATCGGGAATACTCAGGGCTCTGTGTCTTCGTGCCTTCGTGGTTAAACATCCGGGGGTAGTCCAACGCCGACACGAAAAAGCCCGGGCTCCGCATCGCGGACACCCGGGCTCGAAGTCTGAAATCCCTGCTTACTTGTTCAGGAAGAGATCACTCTGGACGATCGAATGAATCAGGCTGCGCACGCCGTACTGGTGCGTCTTCGTCTGATTCAGGATCTTCTCGATTTGTTCGCGGTCAGCGAAGCGGACCGGCGCCGACGTTGCGTAAACGGCGAGGTGGCGGGCGAGGTTGCGCGCGATCTGCGTCTCGTCCTTGAGGATGAGCTGCTTGAATTCGCGGACGTCCTTGAACTTCCGGCCATCGGGCAGTTCGCCCTGCGATTCCACCGGCAGCGCGAAGTGGAAATCGAACGGCCAGCCGTTCTTGCCCTGGCCGGCGGCGGGGACCTTGTCCTTGGCATCGCCGCGGTAGCGATCGCGCCAGGCACCCATCACGTCGAAGCCCTCGAGCGCGAAGCCCTGCGGGTCGATCTTCCGGTGGCACGCACCGCAACTTTCGTCGGCGCGGTGCTTCTCCAGTTGCTGGCGAATCGTGACGGCGCCGCGCGTGTCGGGATCGACGGCGGGGACCGACGCCGGCGGCGCGGGAATCGGGCGGCCGAGGATGCGTTCGCTGATCCACTTGCCGCGGATCACGGGGGAGGTCGCGGTGCCGTTGGCGGTGACCTTCAGCACGATCGCCTGGGTCATGACGCCGCCGCGCACGCTGTCGGCCGGGAGCGAGACCCGCCGCATCGAGCCGCCCTCGACGCCGGGGATGCCGTAGTGGACGGCGAGGCGCTCGTTGAGATAGGTGAAGTCGGAGTTGATCACGTTCTTCGCCGGGAGGTCCCGGGTCAGAAGTTCGGTGAAGAACATCCGCGATTCGTCGAGCGCCGCCTCCACGAGGCCCTCGTCGAGATAGTAATCGGGATAGAGCGTGTTCGAGGGGGTGGTGGAATCCTGCTTGCGCAGCTCGAGCCAGAAATCGAGGAAGGCCTCGACGAACCGGCGCGACTTCGGGTCCTGTAGCATCCGCTCGGTTTCGGTGCGAAGGACGTCGGGCTTGGTTAGCTCGCCGCGTTCCGCCCGCGCGAGCAGGGCTTCGTCGGGCGTCGAATTCCAGAGGAAGAACGAGAGCCGTGAGGCGAGGGCGTAGTTGTCGAGGCGACCGGGTTCCTGCTCGAGGTAAAGGAACGGCGGCGAGCAAATCACGGCGGTGTAGCCCGCCAGCATCGACGAACCGAAATCGTGGCCGTTCTTCAGCTCATTCCGAATCACGGCGAGGTAGCGTTGGACATCGGCTTCCTGCGCGGGGCGGCGATAGGCCCGCTTGATGAACGCCCGGAGCAGACGGTCCGCGTCGGCATCGGGCGCCGTCGAAACGACTTCGACCGGAACGTCCTGGGTCCGCAGCACGCGACCGTAGCCGCCGGCGCCGTCGGGCCCGCGCTCACCTTTCGTCACCAGACCAGGAATAGTGAGTTCGCCCTTCTCGGCGCGCTTCAGCGCGAGATCACCGAACAGAACCTTGTAGCCCGCACTCGTGGATTCGTCGAGGAGCGGCCCCTCGACTTCCATCCAGCGGAATGCCACGGCGGGCTGGCCGTCGCGTTGGGCGAGCGGATTGCCGGCCGAGCCGGGACGGTCGCGGAAGAAGCGGGACGCATCGGTCACAAGCGCCTCGTTCTCGAGCATCGTGATCACTCCGAGATCGTAGACGGCGGGGTCGGGTGTGAGATCGAATTGTCCGACGCGGCGGACATCGATCGGTCCCTGCGCATAGACGGTGATCGGCTCGTTGCGGCGACCGCGGGAGAGATTGTCGGCGTCCGGGGAGTTCCAGCGGCCTGTCGCCGGCGGGGCGTCCTTGTTGCGGCGATCATCGCCGATGTCGCCGGCGCTCACGCCGTAGGGGCCGCTCCAGAGGGTGTAGCCCAGCCAGCGCACGCGATACTTGCCCGCGACCGGCGCGCGAAAGCCGTCCCAGATGGTGTGAAACGGATGGTAGTTGCCGCGGTTCCAGCCGACGGCCTCGAGTTCGTACTTGGCGGGATCGCTGGGCCCAACCGTCAGCGGCGCGCGCCGCGAGCGGACGTCGGGCTGGCCCTCGAAGCCAAGGACCGGGAACGTGCTGCGCTCCGGGCTCTGACGGATGAAGCGGGCCTTGTCGCCGTGGAAGGTTTTCGTGAGCACGCCTTCATCGCGGGCCCGGTAGCGCACCAGCTTCGCCGGCGGAAGTTCGAGCCGGTTGAGTTCCACGCCCATCGTGTGCCGCATCGCGAGCTGCGCGGCCTTCATGTAGCGTGTCATCTGCACGTGCGAAACATCGAGGGCGTCGCCGATCTTGTTGAAGAGCTCGGACTCGCCGTCCTCGGGCAGATCGTTCTTCAACTGGAGATACGGCGCGTGGAGCAGGTCGCGGACGGCGTTCTCGAACTCGTAGCGGTTGAGCCGGCGCTGCGTGGCGCGGCCCTCGCGGGTCGCGGCCTGGCGGTCGGCGGTTGTGAGGGAGGAGGCGAGGGTGTTGACGAACTTGCCGAGGTCAGCGGTCGCCGGACGCTTCTTCTGCTTCGGCGGCATCTCGCCCGACTGCACCCGGTCGTGGACCTTCACCCAAGTGAGGAAATTGCCCGTGTCCTGCGGCGCGTAGGTCAGGCTCGTGAGGTCGAGGCCGCCCTCCTTGTCGACGTCGTTGTGACACGAAGAGCAGTGGCGATCCGTGAAGTCAGCGAGGGTGCTGTCGAGCGCGGCGGGGGCGGGGGCCGCGGCCGCCGCGCGAAGGACGGGACCGAGGCTGGCCAGGGCGGCGAGTCCGGCGAACCACCGGAGCGACTGAGGCAGGCGGGAGGAGACGGCGATCGAGTTCATGCGGGGAAGGATTAAGTCACCGGCGGGCTACCGGCGGGGGTCGGGGAGCGAGGGAGAAACTCTTATCGTGGGGCTGGGCCCGGGCAAGACGAAGAGTTTGGAGTTCGGGGTTTGGAGGACGAGGAGCGTTTTGGGTTCTGAGTTTTGGGTTCCGCGCACCGCTTAGATCCGCCCCCGTGCTTCGCAACCTCCCGCACAACCCAGAACACAGAACTCAAAACCCGGAACCCGGAACCCGGAACCCGGAACCCGGAACCCAGAACCCAGAACACCAAACTCAGTTGACGCCCGGTAGCGGCTGTCCGTTCTTCGACGCCTCAACCCCCATCATCATCATGAGCAAACAAGGTTTCGGAACGAAAGCCCTCCATGCCGGCCAGACGCCGGATCCCACCACCGGCTCGCGCGCGGTGCCGATCTACCAGACGACGAGTTACGTCTTCCGCGACACCGAGCACGCCGCCAATCTTTTCGCGCTCAAGGAGCTGGGAAACATCTACACGCGGATCATGAATCCGACGACGGATGTGTTCGAACAGCGGCTGGCCGCGCTGGAAGGCGGCTCCGGTGCGCTGGCCCACGCCTCCGGGCAGGCGGCCATCACCGATGCGATTCTGAACATCGCTGGCGCCGGCGATCACTTCGTCTCCGTGGCCCAGCTCTACGGCGGGACCTACAACCTGTTTCATCACACCCTGCCCAAGCTCGGTATCGAGGTGTCGTTCGTCGACGCGGGTGATCCCGATGCCTTCCGTCGTGCGCTGCGGCCGAACACGAAGGCGTTTTATGGCGAAGGTCTCGGCAATCCGGCGCTGAACATTTTCCCGTTCGAGGAAGTCGGCAAGATCGCGAAGGAGGCCGGCGTGCCGCTGATTATCGACAACACCTGCCTCACGCCGTACCTGAACCGGCCGTTTGAGTGGGGCGCGAATGTCGTGGTGCATTCCACGACGAAGTACATTGGCGGTCACGGCACCTCGATCGGCGGCATCGTCGTCGACGGCGGCAATTTCAACTGGGGCAACGGCCGCTTCCCCGGCTTCACCCAGCCGGACGCGAGCTACCATGGCCTCGTGCACTGGGAGGCGTTCAAGGCGTTTCCGCCCGCGGGGGGCGTCAACCTCGCCTACATTCTCAAGATGCGCCTGCAGCTCCTGCGGGACATCGGCGCGTGCATCTCGCCATTCAATGCCTGGACCGGCCTGCAGGGACTCGAGACGCTGCACCTGCGCATGGAGCGCACCTGCGCCAATGCGCTCAAGGTGGCCGAGTATCTCAGCGCCCACGACAAGGTGACGTGGGTGAATTATCCCGGCTTGAAGAACAGCCCGAACCACACCGCGGCGAAAAAATACCTGAGCGGCGGCTTCGGCGGACTCATCGGGTTCGGCGTCAAGGGCGGCTACGAAGCCGGCCGCAAGATGATCGAGGGCCTGAAACTCTTCTCGCATCTCGCGAACATTGGCGATGCCAAGTCGCTCGCCATTCATCCGGCGAGCACGACGCACAGCCAGCTCACGGCCGACGAGCAGAAAGCCTCGGGCGTCTCGCCGGATTACGTGCGCCTCTCGATCGGCATCGAGGACATCGCGGATATCCAGGCCGACCTCGATCAGGCGCTGGCGCGGCTCTGAGCCGGGCCCCAGCCCCCAGCCGTTTAACCACCGAGACACCGAGACACGGAGAAGACCGTGTCTTCGGTCTGCGGCTGGGTGTGGCCCTGCCCGTGAGGGCAGGGAAGCCTGGCGGCACCGGCCGTCGTCCCGCGGCTCACGCCGCGGGCTACCTCCACCCCTTGTCATTCTGAGCGCAGCGAAGAATCCACGACTGGAGATTCTTCAATCCGCTCCGAAGGATCAAAGCGCGGCGAAGCCGCAACCAAAGGATGCCAACCCAGATTAAACAGGAAGGCCGGGGAGATCGGGGAAATGTCGAAACCATTGCTTCCCGAACTCCCGGATCCCCCGGTTCAAAATCCTCGCGGAACTGAGTGAGTAGCCAGTACAGCAGTGCAAAATCCTGGCCGCCGTCCGCCCTCCGCCCTCTGTGCCTCGGTGGTTAAATCCGAGCCTCCGCCGCCAAGTCCGGAATCACATACGGCCGACGCTGCGGCTCCTGCAGGAAGCCGCGCGCCTTTGCCAGTAACGCGGGGTCGCCACCCGCCACGCCCGCGATGCCGTCGCGGTCCGCCTCGAGTTCGATCCACGGGCCGAGGGTGAGGCGCTGGCGGTCGGGATCGATGGCGTGCGCCGCGAGGTGCTTGCCCAGGCCTTCGACGGCGGAACGAGCATCCGCGACCGGCTCGAACGCGGCCTGCACGTCCCTCCAGGCGGCGGGCCGGCCGGTGCGGTAGGAAATATTTCCGTAGTGGCAGAGCGACGTGGAGCCGTGGCCGGTCTCGATCGGCGCCCGGAGATCGGCTTTCCGACGGCTACGCATCGCGGCGAAGAAATTCTCGAAATGCGTGGCGCCGCCGTCGCCGGGCACCTTCCGGATCTCGCGGCCTTTCGCATCGAAGAACGTGCCGCCGACGTAGCCCGCATACGAGCCGCCCTCGCACTGCACGACGACCCCGTTGCGGATGCCGCGGTAAGTTTCGGGCGTGGCTTTGGTGGCGGCCGGCATGCCGCGCAACTCGAAAACCACGGGAACGCCGGGGTAATCGAGCACGACGACGGCGGTGTTGGGCGTCTCGCCGGCATCGTCGACGCCGAGCCGGGCTCCGACGGAAATGACGCGGCGCGGCAGACCCGACGGCGGACCGAATCGCCGCGCGATATCGAGCACATGGACGCCGAGGTTGCCGATGTCGCCGTTGCCCGTGAGCCAGCTCCAGTGCCAGTCGTAGTGCAGTTTCTCGCGTTCGAGCGGCACCACCGGCGTCGGCCCGCAGAAGAGATCGTAGTTCAGGTTGTCCGGATACCAAGGCGCCCGGCGGCCGATGCCGTCGCGGGGGCGATAAACGATCGCGCGAATCGACTGAATCTTCCCGAGTTCGCCGGCGTTGATGGTGCGGACTGCCTCGGCGAGCCCGGTGTCGGAGCGGAGCTGCGTGCCCGATTGTACGATCCGATCGTACTTCGCGGCGGCGGCGATCATCTGGCGCCCTTCCCAGATGGTGCGGCTCACCGGCTTTTCGACGTAGACGTCCTTGCCGGCCTGGCACGCCCAGATCGTGAGCAGCGCGTGCCAGCGTGTGCCGGTGGCGATGATGAACGCATCGATGTCGGGACGCGGCAGGAGCTCGCGCACATCGGTGGTGGCGAGGACCGTGAGGTTGAGTTTGCGCAGCATCTCGACCTCGCGGGCGAGGACGGCCGGGTCGAGATCGCACAGGGCCGCGATTCGCACGCCCGGTGCCTTGACGAGTTCCTGGATGAGTTCGTCGCCGCGCCAGTTGAACCCGATGACGGCGACGCGGATCGCGTCATTCGCGCCCGCGGGCTGGGCCCACACCGAGCCGACGTGCCGGGAAGCGACACTGGCCCCGAGGCCGAGCGCGGACCACTTGAGAAACGTGCGACGGGCAACAGGAGGCATGTCGCAGATTGGCGTGGCAGAGACTCGCATGGCAACGTCGCGCCGCACCCCGCCGCCACCGCACTCCACTTTCCTGTAATTTTCCTCCGCACCCAAGCCCCGTTGTCATCTAACAGATGACAACGGGGCTTGGGTGCGACCGGCGTTGGCATCCGGTCTGCGACGGCTCATCGTCGTTTCTGCATGCCTCCTCGTTTTGGTAATTTTCCGCCCCAGCGGCCGCGAACGCCGCCGGGTCCTTCGGCGGAGTCGCGCCGGCTGGCGGAGGGATTTGCGTTGCACCAACGCGGTGACTTGGCGGGCGCGAAGGCCGGTTACGAGGCGGTGATTCGGGCCGAGCCGCGGAATGCGCAGGCGCTGGCGCTGCGGGGTGTGATTGGGATTCAGACGGGCGATCCGGCCGGGGCCACCGAGTGGCTGACACGATCCCTCGCGGTCGATCCGCGGCAGCCACAGACGCTCTCCAACCGGGCGACCGCGTGGCTCGCGCTCGGACGCTGGCAGGAGGCGCTGGCGGACTGCGACGCAGCCTTGCGGCATCAACCGGATTTTCCGGAGGCGCACTCCAACCGCGCGTCCGCCCTGCTGCACCTCGGCGACGCCGGGGCGGCGCTTGATAGCTGCACCCGGGCGTTGCAGATGCGCCCCGGGTTTTCCGACGCGCTGCGGATTCAGGCGCAGGCGCACTTGCGCCTCGGACAAGCTGACGCGGCACTCGCGATTTACGACCGGCTGCTCGCGGCACACGCGGACGATGTCGCGGCCCAGATCGGCCGCGGTGATGTGTTGCTCAAACTGGACCGGAATGCCGAAGCGGTCGCCGCCTACGATCTGGCGCTGGCGCGGCGGCCGGCGGACGCGTCGGTCTGGTCGAATCGCGGCGCCGCCCTGCGGGCGTTGCAGGATCTGGCCGGCGCGGTCGCGTCGTTCGACCGGGCGATTGCGTTGCAGCCGGACTATGCGGAGGCTTGGTCCAATCGCGGCGTCGCCCTGCGCGAGCTCAAGCGTCAGGCGGAGTCGCTCGCCAGCCTCGAGCGCGCCCTCGCGCTGCGGCCGGATTTCGCCGACGCGCATTACAATGCCGGCATCGCTCTGCTCGAACTCGGGCGAGCAGGGGAAGCGCAGGCGCGATTCGACGAGGCGCTGCGATTGCAGCCCTTGTACCATGAAGCGCAGTACAACCGGGGCATTGCGCTGATGGAGCAGATGAAGCTGCGGGAGGCGCTCGCAGGTTTCGACCGCGCCCTGGCGCTGGAGGCGGACTATGCGCCGGCGCACTGGAACAAGGCGGTGCTACTGTTACTGACCGGAGACTTTGCCGCCGGCTGGCCGCTCTACGAGTGGCGCTGGCGAAATGAGAAGCTTGGCCTGAAGCCGCGCGATTTGGCCGCGCCGCGTTGGGATGGGTCCCAGCCACTCGCCGGGCGCGTCGTCCTGCTGCACGCGGAACAGGGCCTCGGCGACACGCTGCAATTCTGCCGCTATGCCGAGCTCGTTTCCGCGCGGGGCGCCGAGGTGATCCTGGAAGTGCCCCGGCCGCTGCACGCGATCCTGCAGGGGCTCGCCGGCGTGACGCGGTTGATGGTTCGCGGCGAGCCGGTGCCGTCGGTCGATTTTCATTCGCCGCTCCTGAGCCTGCCGCTCGCGTTTCGCACCGACGCCGGCTCGATCCCGGCGCCGCGACGGTATCTCGCGGCGCCGCCGGCGAAGCGCGCGGAGTGGGAGCGGCTGCTCGGGTCAGGGAAGCGCCGCCGTGCCGGAATCGTGTGGAGCGGGAGCACGCACCATCAGGGCGACCGCTACCGAAGCATCGGGCTCGCGCAACTCCTGCCCCACCTTCCCGGCGGATGGGAGTTCGTCAGTCTGCAAAAGGAAGTCCGCCCGACCGATGCCGCGGTGCTGGCGGCGCATCCGGAGATTCGTCCGCTTGGGGCGGAGTTCGACGACTTCACCGACACCGCGGCGGTGATTGAGCTGCTCGACGTTGTCATCAGCGTCGACACAAGCGTGGCGCATTTGAGCGGGGCCCTCGGCCAGCGCACCTGGACGCTGCTGCCGTCGAATCCCGACTGGCGCTGGCTGCTCGGGCGGGACGACACGCCGTGGTACCCGACGATGAAGCTCTACCGGCAGGCGACTCCCGGCGACTGGACCGCACCGCTCGCGCGGATCGGTTCGGAGCTCGCGCGACTGGCGGCGGAGCTGGAACGTCGTGAAACGTAGGGCCGGCGCTCGCCGCCGGGCCCAATCGAAAAGCGAGAATTCGGAATCGAAATGCTCGCAGTCTGCGACCAGCGGCAGCCCGACAAGACCAATCCGGTTGAGCCTGAAACCACGAACTCCTGAACCGAGTTCCCTCTCCGCGAGGATCGGTTCGTGGCTTCCTGGCTTCAGGCTCAAAGGATTGGTTGTCCCACCGCCCCGCTTGCAATCCCCGTCGACCCCCGCATGGTCTCCGCCTCGTTCTTTGATTGGTTTGCACGCCAATCGTCGGGCGGACTCGGGTTCCGGTTTACCGGCCTCCGTCATCCGCCCTCCGAAGTTTCGGGGGTGTTCTGGATTCTACCCTTGGTTGGAGTGCGCCGCTGCCTGTCGAGAGTCGTGGGCCTCTCGTAAATCCCCCTGCGAAAAAACAAACGGCAACACTGAAGAAATGCCCTTGGCTGCCTAAATGGTCAGCCACGTCGGTCCCGCGACACCTGCTAGCGGGAACTGACGTCGACAGCAGGCATAGCGCGCGGAGCCGTCCGCGGACGGCGCGCTGTATCTTCATCCGGGGACTGGCTGATGCTTAAGCGCGCGTGATCGCGTAACATCGGCGAGATCAAAGTCACACTATATTAGGTAGACGCGGTGCGCGAAGGTCAGGGGCACGTGGGTTCAACTCCCACCACCTCCACCATTTTGATTTTCGAGTTTTGATGCTCGATTTTCGATTGTGCACGCGCGTGGGCGGCCCACGTGGCACGGGTCTCCTGACCCGTGGGAATCGTTACGGCTGACGTTTCCGTTTTCACGGGTCGGGAGACCCGTGCCACTTCAGACCACGCGCTTCGTCCGGTAGAACTGCACCGGCGACCGCAGCCGGCTCCCGATTGAGACTCGTCTATCAGCCTGACATCACGGTTCGAATCCCTGCCCTCAGGGGCAGGGCCACGTTTCAGTCGTGGCCCGCTGCGTGAGCAGCGGGAGGATTGGCGGGCCAATCTGCATCAGTCCATTGGGCGAGTCTCAATCGATTGGATCCGCGACGGAAGGGATGAGGTGTTTTCTGCGAGGTGCCGTTCCAACGCCTG
>CANJCM010000036.1 GCA_947472765.1 Opitutia bacterium | reverse complement strand
TCGTCGCGGCGTTGTGCTTGTGACCCGGACCTCCAAGCTGGCCCGGCTTCCTCGCTCCATCCGCCGGTTCGGTTTTCAGCCGTCCGCCCCCGGTGCATGGAGTAATTCACGTCCCCCTCCGCCACCCGTGAACCCACCCAACGGCATCCGCTTTCCCTCTGCCCCCTACCTCGCGACGCGGCAGCCGGTCTCCCGCCGCCGCTTTCTGCAGGGGACCGGGGTCGCGCTGGCCCTGCCGTGGCTCGAGGCCATGCTGCCTCGCTTCGCCCGGGCGGCCCAGTCGGATTCACCGCTGGCTCCCGGCGCCAGGCCGCGCCGGCTGTTCGGCATCTGCAATAATCTCGGCCTGCTCGGCGACCAGTTCTTCCCCTCCGGCAGCGGCCGCAACTACACACCGTCACCTTACCTCGCCCTGCTGCAGGATCACCGCGACGATTTCACCGTCTTCAGCGGAGTCTCGCACCCGAACGTCGATGGCGGCCATCCCGCCGACATCTGTTTCCTCAGCGCCGCGCCGCATCCGAGCAGCAGCTCGTTCCGGAACACGCTCTCTCTCGATCAGTTGATCGCGGAGAAGATCGGCATCCAGACGCGGTTTCCGTCCCTGACGCTTTCCGTCAACACGCGGAGCCGGAGTCTCTCCTGCACCAGCATGGGCGTGGGCATCCCGCCGGAGGACAAGCCGTCGGTCGTCTTCAAGCAGCTCTTCCTCCAGGGCAATCCGGCCGAGGTGCAGACGCAGATTCGCAAGCTCGAGACCGGCGAGAGCATCCTCGATGCCGTCGCCTCCCAGCTCAAGGAGCTCGAGGGCGAGGTCGGCGGACGCGATCGCGATCGGCTCGACCAGTACTTCACCAGCGTCCGCGATCTCGAGCATCGCCTGCAGGTGTCCCGCGGCTGGGAGCACAAGCCCAAGCCCGCCGTCAAGGCCGCCCCGCCCGTCGATGTCGCGAATCCGGCCCAGTACTTCGAGAAGGTGAAACTGATGTACGATGTGGCCCGGCTCGCCTTCGAAACCGACTCCACCCGCTCGATCGCCCTCATGATCGACAGCGTGTCCTCACCCGTCGTCGACTTGCCGAACATCGCGCTGAGCGACGGCTATCACAACCTGTCCCACCACGGAAAGTCCGAGGAGAAACGCCGGCAACTCAAGGAGCTCGACGCCCAGCACATGCGGGTCCTGGCCGGATTGTATCAGGGACTCAAGAACGTGAGGGAGGGCGAGGAATCCCTCCTCGATCGGACCATGGTGCTCTACGGCTCGAACCTCGGCGACGCCAACCAGCACATGTGCGTGAACATGCCGGTGCTCCTCGCCGGCGGCGGTTTCAAGCACGGCCAGCACCTCGCGTTCGACACCACGCACAATTACCCGCTGACCAATCTTTACGTCTCCCTCCTGCAGCGCCTCGGCCTGAACCAGGACCGCTTCGCCTCGTCGACCGGCACCATGAAGGGCTTGGAACAGACATGAGCCGGCCGGGAGAACGTTCGATCGCCTTTCGCTCCCGTCGTTGTCCGGGCTTCGCGCCGCGACGCGCCTTTCGCCTTTCGGTCGCTCTCGCGCTGATGCTTGTTTCCGCGGCGGCGCTGCCGTTCGCGGCGTGGGCGGCCAACGATGACTTGATCGAAGTTTACGATCGCTACCATCAGCCGCTGCGGACGCGCGCGATCGAGGTCTCGCCGGCGACCGTGGACAACTCCGTTGAGCGGCAGGCGATTCATGTGCGCGTGACCCTGAGCGGCAGCCCCGCTGCCGACGGCGAACTCGTCGTACGGCAGATCGGCGGCAATGAATGCGGTGCGTTCTACGGCCGGCTCGTGGCGTACAAGGCCGGGCAGGACGTCATCGAGGTCGACTGTCACCTCAACCCCGTGAAGGGCCGCCGCGGCACCATCGTGGTGCAGGGCTTCATCACGAGCTCCTACAAGGCACTCGCGGGAGCCGTGACGACCGAACTGCAGATCGCAGGCACTGCGAATCCGGCGCCGTCGGTCAGTGCAAACGCCCGGTGACGACGATGGTTTTTCGTTTCCTGCGTCCTCTGGGTTTGGCCCGTCTTCGCCCGCTCCGTCCGTGGGCGCTCGCCGCGGCGCTGACGGTCGCGGCGAACGCGGCCATGCCCGATGCCGGCATCAGTGACTTCACCGATCGGCACTGCACGAGCTGCCACAACGACGTGGACAAGGAGGCGAGCCTCGATCTCACGACGCTCTCCATCGCGTCCGCCGACCCGGCGAATTTCTCCACCTGGGTGAAGGTTCACGATCGCGTGCAGAACGGCGAGATGCCGCCGAAGGAGAAGAAGCGTCCCGATCCCGCGGCAACGTCCGCCTTCATCAAGACCCTGGGCACGACTTTGAGCGCCGCGGAAGGGGAAATCATCGCCCGCGAGGGCCGGGCGCTCCGCCGCCGGCTGAATGGCTACGAGTTCGAGAACGCCATCCGCGACATCTTTCAGGCGCCGTGGCTCGAGGTGCGCAGCCATCTGCCCGAGGACGGCGTGGCTCACCGTTACAACAAGCTCGGTGAGGCGCTCGACATTTCCTACGTGCAGGTCGCCCGCTTCATGGAGGCCGCCGACTTGTCGATGCGCGCCGTGATGAGCGCCCGGCTGCAGCGCATCGAGCCGAAGGTCGTCCGCTACTACGCCCGTGAGGAACCGGCCTTTCAGCTCAAGTTCCAGCAGACGCCGGGACAAACTTACCCCGACCGTGCCGTCACGACCCTCCTGGGCACCGAGGCCCAGCCCGATGTCCGCGCGCGGCGCAAACCGCCCACCGTCGGCGCGGCGGATCCCGGGACCCGCGAACGCGAGGCCGTCGGCTGGGTGCTCAGCTATTTCGGCACCGGCTTCAACCAGGCGTGGAGCAGTTTCACCGCCCCCGCCACGGCCCGGTACCGGGTGCGCTTTTCCGGTTACACCATCTGGGTTGGCGGCGGCGGTTCCCGCATCACTGTCGAGGGCATCGGCAGCGAGAAGCGAACCGTCATCTGGCCGGTCCAGATGAACCGGCCCAATTGGGACCTCGTTTCTCCGGGACGCCGTTCCGAACCGATCACGGTCTACGCGAAGGGCGCGACCGAGAACCGCCGGGTGGGCGGCTTCGATCTCCACGTCGAGCCTGGCGTCAGCGAACTGGAATTCTGGATGCAGGCCAACGAGTCCCTCGTGACCGATGCGTCGCGACTCTTCCGGATGCTCTTCCTCGACAATCCGCTCGGAAACACGAACCCGCTCGCGACGAAGGACGGCATTCCCGGCGTCGCCTTCCGCTGGATCGAAGTCGAGGGCCCGCTCTATGACGCCGACTCCGAGGCCGGTTACCAATTGCTCTTCGGTGACCTGCCCATGGAGCGCCTCGCCGCCGGCGCGCCCGGAGTGGAGGTCGACGTTCCACCGCAAGCGCAGGGACGCGGCCGCGGCGGGCAGGGCCTGAAAAAAATGACGGTCGACGTTGGGACCACCCAGCCGAAGGTCGACGCCGAGCGCCTGCTCCGGGCGTTCATGCAGCGCGTGTATCGCCGCCCGGTCGTCGAGCGCGAGGTGCAGACTTATCTCGGTGTCATCTTCAAGGAACTCGACCGCGGACACACCTTCGCGGAATCCATGCTGTCGGGTTATACCGGCGTGCTCGCGTCCCCGGGCTTCATCTCGGTCGACGAGAAACCGGGCCGGTTGGACAACCCCGCCCTCGCCACGCGCCTCGCGCTCTTCCTGTGGAACTCCGAGCCCGACGAAATCCTGCGTGCCGCGGCTGCGCGCGGAGAGTTGACCCGGCCCGACGTCCTGCGGCAGCAGGCGGAGCGGATGCTGGCCGACCCGAAGTCCCGCCGGTTCGTGAATGCGTTCCTCGACTACTGGCTCGATACGCGCCGGATGCACGACACGTCGCCGTCGACGTCCCTGTATCCCGACTACGTCTTCGACGATTCGCTCACCGAGGCCGCGCTCGATGAGACGCAACTCTTCTTCGGGGAATTGCTCGACCGCGATCTCCCGGTGCGAAACGTGGTCGATTCCGACTTCACCTACGTGAACGAGCGGCTGGCCCGGCACTATGACCTGCCGGGCATCTCCGGCGCACTCATGCGGCGCATCACGCTGCCCCCTGACAGTCCGCGCGGTGGACTCATGACGCAGGCGAGCGTGCTCAAGGTCACGGCCAACGGCACCACGACCTCGCCCGTGATTCGGGGCGCCTGGATCGCGGAGCGGATCCTCGGGATGACGATTCCGCCACCGCCGGCCGCGGTACCCGCGATCGAACCGGACATCCGCGGCGCGGCGACAATCCGTCAACAGCTCGAGAAGCATCGCGCCGACGAAAGCTGCGCCTCGTGTCACCGGAAGATCGATCCGGCTGGGTTTGCCCTGGAGAACTTCGACGTGCTCGGTGGCTGGCGCGAACGCTATCGCGCGCTGGCCGATGAGACCCATCCGGCGGAAAGAGGGTTTGGAAAGAGTGGGGGACCGTTTGTGTTTTATCACGCGCTGCCCGTGGAGTCGGGTGGAACGCTGCCGGACGGCCGCACCTTCGCCGACATCAGGGAATTCAAGCGCCTCGTGCTGGCGAACGAGCCGCAACTCGCGCGCAACCTCGCCCAACAACTCGTCACCTATGCGACGGGTGCGCCGGTCCGCTTCAGCGATCGCGCGCAAATCGAAGCGATCCTCGAGCAAGCGAAAGCCGGTCGCTACGGCGTCCGCAGCCTCGTGCACGCGGTGGTGCAGAGTGAGTTGTTCCGCGTGAAGTAAGCCGCTCGTTGCCCGTAAAGGTCAGCTAGAGCCGCCGGGCCGCGGAGCGATTGGCCGCAAGAACGCATAGCGCGGCGGAGCCGCAACCAAAGAGGACCAAGCCGGATTAAACAGGAAGGCCGGGAAGATCGGGGAGAGGTCCGTTCCACCCGCTTCCCGAACTCCCCGATCTTCCTGTTCAAAATTCTCCCGGAAATGAGCGATCCACCAATACAGCAGTGCAGAAGGCTCAAAAGCCAATCCACCAGATAGGGCGCGCACGTGGGTTGTCTTCAACGACTTTCGTCGGGGCGCGCCTCGTGCGCGCCCGAGCGGCTCATGTCATGGTGCAGCCCACGTGTGCGCCCGGATTGCCCACTCAGAGCGGATCGGAGCCCCAAGAAGAACCTCTGCGTCCTCTATTAACCTCGGCGACCTCTGCGATCGCGATAGGCGCGGGCGCGAGTTGAGAGGTGTGGGAAAGTTGAGAGTTGAGGGCTGAGAGTTGAGAGAGCGGAGGGGAAAGGGGGCGGGCTCGATCAACGCTCAACGCTGAACATTTAGCGCTGAACGCTGACGTTTCGGACTACCACCGGGCGGCTGCCAGAGGAGACAGGATTCAGGAGTCAGAAGTGCAGCCCTTCCGGCCAAAGTGCCGACCACCTTCGGCGCGGTTCTTAATTCTTCCTTTCCCCCGCCGGTGGGCTGCGCCCACGGACGCGAGGACAACGTCCGAGCTGGAGAAACCGGCGCGGCCGCGGCTCGCGAAAAGTCGAACGCCAGGTCGGGCGCGGACGAGCCGCACCCCTACGAAAATCGTACGGCGAGCCGCGTGCGCGCCTGTCCGGTGGGGCGGAGTTTGGAGTTCGGAGTTTGGGGTTTGGAGTTCGAGGGCTGCGGCTCGATTTTTGCGCGTTTTGTACTGCTGTATTGGTGGATCGCTCATTTCCGGGAGAATTTTGAACAGGAAGATCGGGGAGTTCGGGAAGCAATGGTTTCGACCTCTCCCCGCTCTCCCCGGCCTTCCTGTTTAATCCGGGGCGGTATCCTTTGGTTGCGGCTCCGCCGCGCTATGTCTCTTTGCGGCCCATCTCCCTCCGGCTCTTTGCGGCTGCTTCGCGGCTTGGCGTCTTTGCGCTTAACTCTGCCTTCCGGGTTGGTCTCACTCGCGGTCGAGTCCCGAGGCCTTTCGATCCTAATTCTCCTTTTTCCTGCCATGTCATCCCGCCTGAAATCCTGCCGTCTCCTCCTCGCGACTCTCCTGGTCGCGGGCTCGCTTTCTTCCGCCCTGGCCCAGCTGGGCGATCGGCCAAACGAGCCGCAGGCGCCGCCGAACGCGGACATCAACATTCCGCCGGCGCGGATGCTTACCCCGGAAGAGGCGCTGAAAACCCTCGTCGTGCCGCCGGGCTTTCGCGTCGAGCTGATCGCGGCGGACCCGCTGATTCAGGACCCGGTGATGATGACCTTCGATCCGCGGGGCCGGCTGTGGGTCGCGGAACTGGGCTCCTACAACGAGGAAATCCTGGCGAAGCTGCCGATCTACATCGATCCCGCCAACCCGCCGCCGAAGCCAGTCGGACGGATTTCGATTCTCAGCGATACCGATGGCGATGGCCGAATGGACAAGCGCACCGTCTTTTTGGACGACCTGAAACAGCCGCGCGCGATCGGCTTCTGGAAAGACAAAGTCCTGATCGGCGACCCGCCCAATCTCTGGCTGTGCAGCGATACCAACAATGACGGCGTCGCGGACGAAAAGATCGTCCTGCGCGACGACTATGTTTTCACCGACGTGCGCAACATCGAGTCGGCGCCGAACGGGCTGATGTGGGGACGCGACAACTGGCTTTATAACGCGAGCTACCTCTGGCGGCTGCGCGAGGTGAACGGCAAGTGGGTGACCGATCCCATGCCGCGGCTCGGGCAGTGGGGCATCACGCAGGACGACCTCGGCCGGATGTATTTTGACAGCAACAGCGACAAACTGCGCGCCTCGCTGATGCCGCCTCACTATGCCGGCCGCGCCGGAGCGAACACGGTCCTCGCGGATGTCAGTTATCCGGTGGCGGCCGACCACAACGTGTTTCCGATTCGGCCCACGACGGGCGTGAATCGCGGTTACGAAAAAGGCTTCCTGCGGGACGATGGTTCACTCGTGGCCGTCACGGCCGCCTCGGCCCCGCTGATCTACCGCGGCGGCAATTTCCCGGCCCGGTACGATGGCAACGCGTTTGTGCCCGAACCCGCGGGCAACACGGTGCAGCGGATCATCCTGCGCGAGGGCGAGGGACGGATGATTGCGAACAACGGCTACGAGCAGACCGATTTTCTTTCTTCCATCGACGAGCGTTTCCGCCCGGTCTTCCTGGCCAACGCGCCCGATGGCTCGATGTATGTCGTCGACCTGCATCGCGGATATCTCGAGGGCTACGAGTTCGCGACCACCTTCCTGCGCGACCAGATCCTCAAGCGTGGATTGCACAAGCCGCTCTGGGGCCAGGGACGGATCTATCGCATCAGCTACACGGGTGGAACCGTGGCGAAGCTACCCAATTTTTCCGCGACCAGTCCGGAAGGCCTCGTCGCGCTGCTGGACGATGCGAACGGCTGGACCCGCGATCAGGCTCAGCGGACGATCGTGGAGTCGGGCAAGGCCGCGGAATTTTCGCCGCGGCTGCGGGAGATGTACCGGCGCGGCGTGACCGAGCGGCAGCGCATTTACGCCCTCTGGTGTCTCGAAGGGTTGGGCGCATTCTCGGCCGACGATCTCGCGATGACGCTGAAGGACGCGAGTGCCCAAGTCCGGATTGCTGGCATCCGCGCGGCCGAGCCGTTGCTCCGGACGCCCGAGGGCGCGGCGGCGTTGCAGGGATTGGTCGCGCGCATTCCGACCGAAGATCCCCTCGTGCTCGCGCAACTGGCGCTCAGCCTTGATGGCAGCACCTCCGGCCTCGCGCGCGATGCCGTCTGGCAGATGCTGCCGCGGGCCGCGGAACACCCCTCGCTCCTCGATGCGGTGCTCCTGGTGTGCCGCGATCGATCGACTGAACTCGTGGATCGTTTTGTCGCCGCGGCCCGCGGGTCGGGCGTGCCGTTGTTCGGCGGCAAGGTGATGGCTTCGGCAATCGCGACGCGGATTGCGTTGCAGGAGCAGGCGGCGGCTCATGACCGGCTTGGGGCCGCGATCGTGGATCCCACCGTGCCGGAGTGGTGTCGAATCGCGCTGATGCAGGGCGTCGTGCAGCCCAACTTGCGGGGCAGCCGGCCGGGCACGCGGATCACGATTTCCAGCGAGAAACTGTCGACGATTGCCAAAGCAGCGCCCGATGCGCTGGTCCGGCGCTTTGCCGGGCAGTCCGCGGAGACGGCGCGGTTGGTGGAGAGCCGGCGCAAGCGCGGTGCCGATGTCGTGCCCATGAACCCGGCCGAGCAGCGGTTGTTCGCGCAGGGGCAGGCCACTTTCCTCGTCTGTGCCGCTTGTCACCAGCCCGACGGCCTCGGCAAGGAGGCCATCGCGCCGTCCCTGAAGGATGGACGCTGGTCGACGGCGGCGTCACCGGACGCGGCGATTCGGATCGTGCTCCACGGCAAGCAAGGGACGCCGGGCTTTCCGGCGGCCATGGTGCCGCTGGCCAGCCTGAGCGACGAACAGATTGCCGGGGTCGTGACGTATATTCGCCGGTCATTCGGCAATCAGGCGTCGGCGGTCACGACGGCGGATGTCTCCCGCGTGCGGGGTGCGACGGCGTCCCGCGGGGGCGCGTGGAACGATGCGGATTTGGAGAAGGCGGAGGGGCAGTAGACGGATTTTGGATTCTCGATTTCCGATTGGGGAAGGCGGGCGGACGTGGGCTCGTCTTCCCTTTGGGACCGCGCCGCACGGGACGAGCAAAGGCACCGGACGAGAACGAGTGGTGTGGAAAGTGATGGAGGGCCGGTGCCCTCACCGGCCAATGTAGTTCGTCATGCTTTTTTGGCGGGTGAGGGCACCCGCCCTCCAGGAGATGCGGGCCTGTTTTCCGTTTACACGCGGAGGCGTTCCGCGACCGTGGCGAGCTCCCCGCTCCCTCGCTCTGCGTCTACTCGTCATGATCTCCCGACTCCCGTTGCTTCGAAATACCCTCCTTGGTTTTTGCGCCCTGGCCGGGGCACAAGCGTTCGCCGCCGCCGCGCCGGTCGAGTATTTCCAGTTGGAGAAGGGCTTTCTGCCCGAGGTGAAACTGCCCACCGGTGGAGTCGCGCTGCCGGCGTTTGCGACGCCGAATCCGTGGGCGTTCGAGACGGTTTACTTGATGTCGACGAATGCGAAGGGGCAGCGCACGTGGCGGATTGAGAATTTTCTGCCGGGGCAGGCGTCGTCGCAGGGATCGACGATGTATCTGTTCGAGGGCGCGAAGCTGGCGCTGCTGGTGGACACGGCGCAGAACACGCCGTCGGAGATGGGGAAGAACGATCTGAAAACGATCGTGCGTCACTTGCTCGGGCACACCAACTCGGGCGACGTGAAGCCCAATCCCGTGGACTTCGTGGTCGCGAACACGCACAGCCACGGCGATCACACGGGCAAGAACAGCCAGATGTCGGATCGGCCGCTGTATTACCCGGAGTTGGACTGGCCGGCGAATGCGCCCGCGAACTGGGTGCCGATCAAGGAAGGCGGCGGGGCGGGTCCGCACGGTCCGGCCATCGGTAAGATCGATTTGGGCGACCGCGTGATCGAGGCCGTCAACATTCACGCGCACACGCCGGGTTCGACGGGCTATCTCGATCGCGAAAACGAGATGCTGGCCACCGGCGACGCGCTGGGCTCGGGCTTTGTCTGGGCGCACTTCGGGATGATTTCCCAGTATGCGGCCTCGGCTCACCATGTCGTGGAGACCGTGGCGCCGTACCAGAACCTGACGGTCCTGCCGGCGCACTTTTTCCAGAACAGTTCGGCCGACCGCCAGTATCCGCCGATGAACGGCCGGCCGGTGGACAAGCAGTACCTCACCGATCAGGCGCGGGTCGCGGATGCGATTCTCGACGGGACACTGATCGCCGAGCCGTATGCGGTGGGCCGCGGGATCGTGTGGGGTGGAATTGACTCGGCTCGGGTGTGTTTCGCGCTCAACCGGATCACGCCGGACGGACCGAAGGCTTACCTGGCGGTGCAGATGTCGGGCTTCACCTCGAACCGCACGCGTCCGCAGCTCGCGAAGATCAAATCGAACTTTTATCTCATTCGCGGACTCGCCGAGGAGACGATCTATCTGGTCAAGGGCCAGACCAGGGCGCTCTTGATTGGCAGCGGCGCGGGCAAGCCCGGGTTGGGTGAACTCGTCCGGCGGCTGATCGGGAGGACGCCCGTGGAGGTCGTGGTGTTGAGCGACGACGCGGACCAGATGGGTGGGCTGAGTCAGTTGGCGGCGAAGAAGGTGTATGTGCCCAAAGGCATGACGATGCCGGCCGTGGCTGGGGCGGAGATGGTGGCGATCGGTGACGGCGACACGATCGATCTGGGGCTCAATCAGGAAGGCCGGCCGCTCTTGTTTTCCGTGGCGGGGCTGACGGGTCACTCGAAAGTCGGACTGACCCTCGTCGATGAATCCGACCGGGTGCTGTTCTCGGGACACGCGCTCGGCATGCAGACGCCCGATGGTGGATTAATCCTCAATGACACGCTGGAGAATTTCTCGACCGCGCTGGCCGCGTGGCGCGCGAAGACGGACGGGAAGTACGATCTGGTTTATACGGCGAAGAATTTTGAATGGATGACGGCGGCGGAATTTGTGGATCAGGTGCAGGATGCCGCCAGCCGCGGCGTGAAGGAAGGTGACGCGGCGATGTACAATTCGATCAAGCCCGCGGGGCTGCGGATGGTGCGATCCACGCGGGTGGACGATGCGGCCGCTTCGATCGTGGTCGCCGGCACGAAGGCTATTCCCGGCGGAGATGCGCCGGCGGTGGGTGGTCGGGGTGGGCGAGGGGCGCGCGGACCCGCGCCGGCGCCGGCGCCGAAGCGGTGAGTAAACGCATCGCGCCGTCTGCGTTTCAAATTCGTACCGATGGAGGGCCGATGCCCTCACCGGCCTTAGGCAGGGCGTGACGCAGCCAGACAGACAGGCGTGGACGAGCCACGCCCCTACACTCGTTCCGTAGGGGCGCGCCTCGTGCGCGCCCGAGAACGATTACGAACGCCGTGCCGATGGAGGGCCGGTGTCCTCACCGGCCATGGCGGTGCGATAGGCTTTCTGGCGGGTGAGGGCACCCGCCCTCCAAAGAAAAGCGCGCAGCGGAATTACTCGCGCGGAAAATCCACCGGCGGGACCGGCATGTCCGGCGTCAGCGCGGGACGGCGCTTGTGCCACTCGGTCGCCTGTTCATAGGCGTGGGCCAGGGCGAGGAGGCGGCCTTCGGAGAAGTTCGGACCCGCGATCATCAGGCCAATCGGCAAGCCGTCGCGACTGAACCCGCACGGAATCGAGATGGCGGGGATGCCATAGACATTGATCGGCGGACAATTCGCGAAGCTCGTGCCGGGGTCGCGAGGCGTCGTGTCGTAGGTGCCCTTGATGTACGAATTCAGGGTCGGCGGGAGATCGCGTTCCGTTGGCATCACGGCGAGGTCCACCTCCTTGAAGCTGTCGTCGATCGTGCGGCGCAAGAGCTGCAGCGCCCATTGCCCGCGCACGTAGTCGGCCGCGTCGCCGCCATGAGTGGCGGCCAGCGCTTCGATCCGCCGGCGCTGTGGCAGCATGTATTTCGGCAAATCGTGCCGGCCGAACTCCTCGTGGTACGCGTATAACTCGGCGCTGACGCCTGAGCCGCCGCCGTCCATGCCCGCGGGAGCCGTGGGCGGGAACGTCATCTCCCGCGTGCTCTGCGTCAGTCTGGCGAGCACGGCGAGCGCCTCGTTCGTCGCGCGCTGGATTTCGGGATCGAGACGATCGAAATAACCGGTGGGCAATCCCAGCCGCAGTCCGTTGACTGGCTGACGCAGGGCGGCGACGTAATCCTCCCGCGGGCGATCGCTGCTTGTGATGTCGAGTCGATCGTAGCCCGCGACGGCATTGAGCACCAGCGCGGTGTCCTCGACGGTGCGGGTGAGGGGACCGCAGGTGTCGAGCGAAAGCACGCCCGGGATGATGCCACGGAGCGAGACGAGTCCGTTCGTCGGCTTCAGACCGACGAGATTGCAATAAGCGGCGGGCTGTCGGACGGACCCACCGGTGTCGGTGCCGAGGGCGCCGAAGCAAAGGCCGGATGCGACCGCGGCTGCCGCGCCTGAAGAAGAACCGCCGGGGATAAGGTCGAGTGCCCAAGGGTTGCGCGCCGGTCCGAAGAACGAAATCCCGCCCATCGCGAATTCGTAGAGATTGGTTTTGCCGATGATGACGGCGCCGGCGGCGAGCAGTCGGGCGACGACGGCGGCATCCTCCGTGGGGATTCGGCTGGCGAAAACGGCGCTGCCCGCGGTCGTGCGCACGCCACGGGTGTCGATGTTGTCCTTGAGCGCGATCGGGATGCCGTGCAGCGGGCCACGCGCGGCCCCGGCCTTCGTCTCCGCGTCGCGGGCACGTGCCTGGGCCAGAGCCTGTTCACGCATCACGGTGATGAAGGCACCCAGCTTGGAATCGTACGTCGCAATGCGGGCGAGGCAGGCCTCCGTCAATTGAACCGATGTGACCGTGCCCGCACGAATGGCGGCGGCGGCCTCGCTCAGCGTGAGTGCGGTCGGGTCGGTGGAGGGTGCGGCCGCCGCCGCGGCCCAACTGCGCGAGGAGGCGAATTGCCAGGCCGCTGCTCCGACGGTGGCTCCCACGAATTCACGACGCGTCATGTCGGATTCGCTAACCGAGCCACGGACCAAAGGAAATTGCAGACTTTCACCTTGGAGCGGGCGGCGTTTTGTTTGCGCGGCAGCGACAATTTCTGGCTCACTTCTCCGGTGCCTCCCCTGCCTCTAATCCTGCTGGCTGCTCTCCTGCTGGTGGCGCCGGGCTTCGCGGTGGCGGCAACTGCCGCGCCGGCTGCCGATGGCAATTCGCCGCTGCATCGGGCGGCGCTGCAGGGGGACGTCGCGTCCGTCGAATCCCTGCTTGCCGCAGGTGCGGACGCCAATGCCACGAACGCGGCGGGTGCGACGGCCCTTCACTATGCGACGGGAAGTCCGCGGATGGTTCGGGCGCTGCTCGCGGCCGGCGCGCGTGCGAATACGGTATCCGCCATGGGCGTGACGCCGCTCGCGACCGCCGCGACCCGCGACGGCGCTTCCGAGGCAGTGGGACTGCTCCTCGAGGCTGGGGCCGACGCCAACGCCGCCCTTCCGGCCAGGGAAGGGTCGTTGCGGCCACTGACCCTGGCCGTGTTCGGTGGCGATGCGCGTTCCGTCGAACTCCTGCTGCAGCACGAAGCCGCGGTGAACGTGGAGGCGGGACTCTCGCCTCTCGCGGCCGCGGCGTTCGTTGGCGATGCCGGAGCGGCGGAACGGTTTCTCGATCTCGGAGCGAAGGTGAACCACGACTCGGGGTTCGCGGGAACGCCGTTGAATTTCGCGTTCTATAGCGGGCATCCGCAGGTGGCGTCGCTGCTGCTGGAGTTTGGTGCCAGCCTGCGGGCCCCGTCGGCGGTGGGCTACGCGACACCGCCGATGGTGTGGGCGGCGTATGGTGACGACGGCGACCCTCGGTTTGCCCGCGAACTCGTGGCCCGCGGTGTGGACGTGAACACGAAGAACGAAAACGGGGAAACGGCGCTGAGTTTCGCGCTGCGGCGGGCACCCGAGTCGCCGCTCGTCGCGTTCCTCCGCTCCGCCGGAGCGAAGGAGCCCTCGTCCCGGCCGAAGACGGTGCCGCAGCGGGAGGTGCCGCCGGACGGCCCGGCGCGGCAGGCGGCCATCGTCGCCGCCAGCCAGAAGGCGGTCGCGCTGCTGCAGCGGAGCT
Source organism: Opitutia bacterium (assembly GCA_947472765.1). Taxonomy (GTDB): domain Bacteria; phylum Verrucomicrobiota; class Verrucomicrobiia; order Opitutales; family Opitutaceae; genus ER46. The sequence continues at coordinate 30,556 of CANJCM010000036.1, read as the reverse complement.
CGGACAAATTCCTCGGTACCGCGTTTGTCCGTCAGAAAGCGCAATGCATCTCCTGTCACCAGCAAACGCTGCCGGCGATGACGCTGAGCCTGGCCCGCGACCGCGGACTCAGTGTCGATGAGGCATCGCTCGGCCGGCAACTGGCCGCGCAGGTCGCGATGATTGCGCCGCGGGTCGAGCATGCCCGTCAGATGATGGAGCCGGTGTCGGATTCGCCAGTGAGTCTCGGCTATGGTTTCGACGCGCTGAACGCGCTGGGTTTTCCGGCGGACGAAACCACGACAGCGATGAGCGGCTACCTCATCAACGCGCAGCGCGTCGCGGGCTTCTGGCCCGCGTTGGACCGGCGCCCGCCGATGGAGGACGGTCCGCTGGTCGGGACCGCGTGGGCGGTGCGGGCGATCCAACTTTATCCGCCGCGCGGACGAGAGCAGGCCGCCCGCGAAGCGTTGCAGCGCGCCCGGGCGTGGATCGAGCGACAGACTCCGCGCACGCACAACGAACGCGTTTTCCAGCTCTTCGGATTGATCTGGTCCGGTCAGCCGCGGTCGGCCCGCCGGCCGCTGATGGAGGCGTTGGCCGCGAGCCAGCGTCCTGACGGCGGCTGGTCGCAGTTGCCCGGCCTGCCCTCGGATGCGTGGGCCACGGGATCGGCACTGGTTGCGCTGCAGAATTCCGGCTTCGGCACCTGGGAGCCGGTGTACCAGCGCGGCGTCGAGTTTCTGTTGCGCACGCAGTTTGATGACGGGTCGTGGTGGGTGCGGAGCCGGTCGTGGCCGTTCCAACCCCACTTCGAGAGCGACTTTCCGCACGGCCGCGACCAGTGGATTTCTGCCGCCGGCACCGCGTGGGCCACCTCCGCGTTGTTGCTCACCGTGCCAAGGCGCAACGGTCGCGTGCTGCCGAATGCGCCGGAGTTGATGTCGGTTTCCCACTCCGCTCCGGCGTCGGACGCGAACATCGCGACCGCGGAGCCCGCTTCCGTGGCGGGGTCCACGATCGATTTTGCCCGCGACATCCGACCGCTGCTGGAACGGTCCTGCCTCGACTGTCACGGCGAGAAGAAGCCGCGCGGAGGGTTCAGCCTGCGGTCCCGGGAGGCCGTGCTGAAAGGCGGGAATACTGGTGAACCGGCGGTCGTGCCGGGCCGGAGTACCGCGAGCCATCTGCTGCGGTACGTTTCCGATCAGGTCGAGGATCTCGAAATGCCGCCGCTGCGCCGCCGCGACGAGTATCCGGCGCTGACGAACGAAGAGGTCGAGCGACTGCGAAAGTGGATCGATGACGGCGCGGTGTGGGGTGACAACGATCCCGGCAGAGGGTTGAACCACTAAAGGGGCACTAACAAATCCAACGGCCCGGATGTAGGGCTGCCGCTCGTCGGCAGGCCATGGATACCCTTCGAGAACAGGCCCGGCGACTAGTGCGGTTTAAATGAAACTGCGGCCGTAAAGTATGGAGGGCGTGCACGAGGCACGCCCCTACATCGATTGTCATTTCGTGTAGGGGCGTGCCTCGTGCACGCCCAACTATGGCTACGGCATTCTTTAACCCGATCTAGCACCGGCCCTCCGTGGGAAAGGGGGCTTACTCGACCGCGTAAATCGTCAGGAACGCGTGCAGCGCGATCAGCATGTCACCGGTATAAGCCATCCGCAGCCACGGCGGCATCTCCTCGTACGTTCCCTGAAACAGCGGGGATTTCCAGCCGCCGTCGGGCTGCTGTTTCGCGCAGATGCCATCGGCGATCCTTTCGATCATCTGTTCCAGCGCCTTCGCCGGATGCGACTCGTTGAGCAGGGCGATTCCCCAGAGCGTCTTGCTCGTCTGGCCCGTGTCCCAGAGTTTCGCGCCCGCGGCCTTGAGGAATCCGGCAATTGCCAGCGCTGCTTTTTCCAGTTCGGGATTTTTGGTGCGGCGATGGAGGAGGGTAAGCGCGGCCAGCGCCATCGACAGCACGGCGTAGGCGTTCACTTCGGCTTCGTGCGTGACGCAGAAGGTGTAGCGGTCGATCTCGCCCGCGGGTTCGGCGGCGGCGTTATATATGTCGTTGGTTGCCTGCAGGCTCGCCGGCGGCTCCGTCAACAGCCGCCCGTCAGCCAGGCTGAGGTAACAGTAGAATTTGTCCCGCGGCCGGGGCTGCTGCGCGACGAGCTGGCAAAGACATTTCCCGGCGGCGATGGCCTGCTCGAGGTGGCCGCTGACGAGAAACGCGAGAATGCCCAGCGAGGTCGCGTTGACATCGGTGACCGTCGGGACGCGCCCGCGACCCGGTTCGATGGAAGGCAGCCCGCCCGTCGCCTGATCCTGCCACGCGGCCAGTGCGGTGGCACTCGCGAAGGAGAGGTCGTAGGCTTCCGCCAGATGCGCGCCATAGGCGACCCAACCCTTGAAGTAGACGCTGCGGTTGTTCATCGGTCCGCCCGCGCGAATTCGGAACGTGCCGTCTGGCTCGGTGCATTTCGTGCGGGTCCACCGCAGCGTGCCGCCGAGTTCGGTCGTGCTGCCGATAATCCGCAGACAATAGAGCGCGTTGTAGAACGCCGCCTCATCGGTGGGCGCGGCCTTCGTCGGGCCCGTGTGGTCGAAGAATTGCCGGTAGTGCGCGCTGGCCTTGATGAAGGCCTGCTGGCAGCGGGCGGTCAGGGTGGGGTCTTTCACGAAAGTGAGAGGGTGGCGGAAAGTGAGAGTTGAGAGGGAAGAGTCAGGAAATGCGGCGAGGTAGACGGAGGGAGGCGCGCACGAGGTACGCCCCTACAAGGTCCGAGGCTTCATTGGAGGGCAGGTGTCCTCACCCGCCGAAATGCATTTTTAAATACATTGGCCGGTGGGGGCACCGGCCCTCCATGGGCAAGGGAGTTCTCATTTCCGCCGGTGCTCGAGCAGCACGCCGATGATGTCGCCCTTGCCCTTGTGCTGGCCCATCGACTTTTCACCAGCGACGATCGGATTGCCGCCCTGCGGACTGCTCAGGAAGACCCAATATTTGCCGGGCTCCATTTCGATCGAATCGGAATAGGCGTAGCTGCCGTAGAAGCCGGGACGGTCGAGCACCAGCCGCTCGGACCAGGTCCGGCCGCTATCGGTGGAGAAACTCGCGACCGTCGCCCGGCGGCTGATATCACGACCCGTGATCATGATGACTTGATCCGAGATGCGGCGCAGACGCGGCGCCCAGAGATTGCGCAGAGGTTCGGCGATTTCGGCCGGACCCCAGGTGCGTCCCTCGTCCGTGCTGCGCCGTGACCAGTTGACGTTGTCATGACCCGAGGTCGCGGCGGGTGCGCCGCTCGTCGAGTAGACGACGGCGAGAACGGTTCCATCCGGGCAGAAGCAGATGTTGGGGTAGAAGGGCGCCAGCGGGCGGGCCTTCTGCTGGTAGGGAAAAGGGTGCTCCTCACTGCGCGGGAAGATGTCGCTGACCTTCGTCCAGGTCAGGCCGTCGCGGCGCGGACTCGCGTAGAGCGAACTGCCGGTCTTCGAGGACCACGCCGTGACGTAGAGTTTGTCACCGTGAGGGAGGAAACTGCGCGCATTCATCACCGAGTCCGGATGCGCCGGGTCGGCGGGTCCGACATCAATCCAAGTGTGACCATGGTCCTTGCTGTATTGCAGCCAGGCCGGGCCGATGGCGTCGTCGCCGCCGAGGGCTTTCTTGCGGACTTGCACCCACATCGCCAAGCGACCGTCGGAAGTCAGGCCGGCTTCGGCAAACATCGCCGCGTTGTCCCGCGCGCGCCAGTCCGCGGCCGGCTTCTCTTTCGTCCAGGTGAAGCCGTTGTCAGTGCTGCGCAACTGGGAGACAAGCGCATCGCCGCCCTCGTGTTCGAGCGAGTCCTGATGAAACAGCAGAAGGTCGCCGTTCGCCGCCCGCACGACGGACGGCCCGTGGAAGTCGCGTTGCAGGTCGACATCGACCGCGATCTTCCTCGTCAGCGTGACCGTGTCGCCGTTCGTGAGCGTGACTTGGTGCGACTCGGGGCCGAGGGGGAGCGCAACTTCGGCGCGGGCGGCTGAGGTTGCGATCAGACCGAGGACGAGGCCGAGCGCGCGGCGCGCGCGGGGCCACCGCGAAAGAAGAGGCGTGGGGCGGAAAGGGACGGGATGGGCATTCATGGCCGGAGCGAGGGCGAGGCGACGGGGCGGGTTCGCGCCGCCGGGCGTTGGGGGAACGATGCTATAGCAATTGTTGCCACTCGAGGGTGTCAACGGCCATGTGGTTTGACGGGAGCGTCCCGCTGCTCATGCAGCGGGAGGCAAAGCTGCCTTCGCCGCCTCGGGGTTTGACTTTGGCGGACCGGCTCCCGAAGTCTGCTATAGCACAAATCTGATGAAAAAGACTGTCACACGCCGCAATGTCGCCGGGCTTTACGCGGTCCTGCCGACACCCTTTGACGCCAGCGGGGCGCTGGATCGCCGGCTCTATGCCGACATGATCCGGGCGCTCGCCGGCTACGACTTCAAGGGACTGATCCTCTGCGGTACGAACGGGGAGTACTTCTCGATGCTGCGCCGCGATCGCATCACGGCGGTCGAGATCGCGCGCGAAATCCTGCAGGGGCAGGGGCCGATGCTCGTCGCGAACAGCACGTGCCTCGCCTTGCCCGACGCGATCAGCCTCGGTGGCGATTTGGTGAAGTCCGGCGCGGACATGTTGATCAACATTCCCCCGCTCGGCACGCAGTTGCCGCGCCGCGTCTACACGGAGTACTGGCGCCGGCTGGCCGGCGGAGTGGGCGACGTGCCGCTGCTGATCTACACCCTCGCCTCCGTGAATCAGTTACCGCCGGTGTCAGTGATGGTTGAGACCGCCGCCGCCGTGCCCACGATCGTCGGGACCAAGGAAGGGCACAACGACCTCGCTCGCTATCGGGAACTTCAGCAGAGCACCGACATCGTCGCGATCCCGGCGGACGATTTTCACTGGAGCGAATACTACCAGAGCGGCTGCCAGAGTTTCATGACGCCCACCGCCTCGCTGCTTCCGGGCCTCGCGGTGCAGATCCATCAACACCTGCTCAAGGGCGACTATGCGGCGGCGGCCCCGATTCAGGCGGCGTTCGTTCATCTCTGGAACACGATCATCAGCCTGCCGGCGATCAGCGACTACCACTTGGTGGCCCGGGTGAAGGCGGTCTGCCAGCTCGCGGGCTGTTTCAATCCCGGCCACGCGGCTCCGCCGATCATCGACGTTCCGGCCTCGGCCTTGCCCGAACTGGCCAGGGCGATCGCGGACGTACTCGCCCTGGCGAGGCGGACCACCTAATGGAGGGCGGGTGTCCTCACCCGCCGAAAAGCATTTCGAGATGCATTGGCCGGTGAGGGCACCGTCCCTCCATCGGACTCGGCACCGCTCTCCACCTCCCACTTTCCGTTTTGATGCGCCCGAAGGAAAACCTCTCCGTCAAAGCCTACCGCCACATCCTGGCGAAGATCACCAAGGGCGAATTAAAGCCCGGCGATCGACTGACCGAGCGCGCGCTGGCGAGCGAACTTGGGTGCAGCCATCTCCCGATCCGCGAGGCGATTTCCAAGCTGGCGCAGGCCGGCTGGATTGAGCAGCGCGCCGGCCGCGGTGCCCAGGTGAGGCTCGTCGACAAGGCGCGGATTAGGAGCCTTTGGGAGTTTCGTGAGATTCTCGAGCTGGGGGCGGTCGACTTAATCTTCGAGTCCGGGGCGAAGAACGATTTCAGCCGGCTGATCGCCCAGGAGAAACGGCTTAGTCGGAACTATGAGCAGCGCAACGCCGAGGCGTACCTCGAGCACGACGAGAGCTTCCACCTCGAGCTCGTCCATTTGTCCGGCAACAAGGATCTCATCCACACGCACAAGTTGATCTTCACGCAGGCGGTGCACGCCTACCCGGGCTTCATGATGGGGGCGCTGGCGATCACGATGGGCGATCGCTCCAAGCCGCTGCGCGAGGAGGAAGCTTTCAGCCACTTCGACATCACGCAGCAATTGGTGAAGGGCAACCGCGACCAGGTGCGGCATCTCCTCAAGAATCACATTCGGAACGGCGCGCGGTATTTCAGTCAGGTCGGGGAGCAAAAATAAGAAGGAAGAAGGAAAAAGGCATTCGAGAGCTTCGCTTCTGTAGGGCCGGCGCTCGTCGCCGGGCCACGGCTATCATTCGCGAAATGGCCCGCCGGCGAGCGGCGGCCCTACATTCGGAATGCCACCCTCGTTCTCGTTATCTTAGTCGTTCCTGTTCTCGTGCGGTGGCTCGGGTGAGGACCCAAAAAAGAAGCCGGCCGGGATTCATCCCGGACCGGCTCCTGAAAACGACCGTCAGATTTCTTACTTCTGATTTCTTCCTTCTTACTTCAGCTCACGCACTTTGACGCTGCGGAAGCGGATGTCGCGCCCGTGCTCCTGGAGCAGGAGTCGACCCTTCGGCCACAGGCCGAATTCCGGGGTGTCCTTGTATTTGCTGTGGGCGACGCGCTCCTTGAAATCTGCGCTGCCGCGGACGTATTCGACGATCTTGATGCCGTTGAGCCAGTGCTCCACGCGGTTGTCGGGATGAACCACGATCCGCGCGTGCTGCCATTCCTTCAGTCGCGGAATGATCGCCAGACCGCCCGGCAACGCCCCGCGGGCGTAGAGCTGATAGACGGAACCGAGCGTGTTGTAGTCCTTGGCAGCCGCGTTGGCCGGCTCGCCGAGATTGCCGGTGACCTGGAACTCGAGGCCGATGGCCGAATTACCCTCGCCGATCGGAGAGGCTGACTCGTTCACGAAATACTTCAGGCCGCTGTTCGCGTTCTTTTCCGGCATCAGGAATTCCACTTCGTACTCAAACGTGGAGTACTCCTTCTCGGTGACAATGTCGCCGCCGCCGAAGCCTTCCTTGCCGCCGTTGTCCACCACGCCGAGTTCGCCGTCTTTGACGAACCAGCCCTTGTCGGGGAACGTCTTCTTGCCGGCGCCGCGCCAGCCCTTCGTGGTCTTGCCATCGAACAAGAGCTGCCAGCCCTGCGCCTTCTCGGCGGCGCTGAGATTGTTCGGGATCATGTTGCGAACATACAGCGCGGGCACCGCGGGAGACGGTTTGAGATCGGTCGTCTGGATTTGGATGTTCCGCCACGAAGTCTTGAAGCCGGCCTGGCCGGGGTTCTGGAGCGCATGCACCTGGAGGGCGACGAAGCCGGAGGGCGTGACATTGTCGACGACGTGGGCGACGGGCTGGCCGTTGACCCAGGTGCGGAGATTTTCGCCGATCGCTTCGATGCGAACCTTGTTCCACTCGCCGTACTTGTAGGCCTTCTGCGCGCCGGGGTTCAGCGTGCCCGGATAGAGCCAGCCGCGACGGGCCTCGTCGTAAATGCCGCCGGTCCAGGCGCGCTCGGAAGGATCGATTTCAAACTGGTAGCCGTGGACGCGTCCGTCGTTCCAATCCGGTTTGCTGAGGCTGCGGAACTGGATGCCGCCGTTGCTCAGGCCTTCCTGCTTGATCTCCATCTCGAGGATGAAGTCACCGTAGGTCTTTTCGGTGGCAAGAAAGCTGTTCGCTTTCGAGGACGCGACGGCGGTGCCGACAATGGCGCCGTCGACGACGGCGTAGGGAGCGGTGCCGTTGAGCTGTTTCCAGCCGGACAGGTCCTTGCCGTTAAAGAGCGACTGCCAGGGACCGGCGTGCAGGACGCTGGTCGCGGCCGCCGCGAAGAGAGCAAAACAAACAATCGGGGTTTTCATGGGAGAGAATCTGCCGGGGTTGAGGCGGGGCAGGGGCAGAGACTCAAGGCGGGAAGCCGGCGTCGGTCAACGCGGTCTTTGCCGGCAAAATGGAGGGCGGGTGCCCACACCCGCCAAACCACGCGTCGTGCTTTACCGCGTTCTCCGGGCGCATCCTTGGGATCGATCCTGGAAATCTGGCCGGTGGGGGGCACCGGCCCTCCATGGGAACGAATAAAAAACTCTGGCCGGTGGGGACAGCGGCCCTCCGATTGGGAAGGGGAGTTGGCGGCGGGCGGAGGCCGGCCAAAAAAGAAGCCGCCGGCGAAGCTGGGCTTCGACCGGCGGCTCGCGGAAACTGACGAATTAGATCGTGGGCGTCGAGGCGGAGAGCGAAACGCCGAGGGTCTTGAAATCCACCGCGAGGCCGCTCAACGAGGCGCGCAGGGGATAGACATTCCGGCTGGCCTTGTCGGAGACGCTCTTGACTGAGGCGAGGCCGCCGGCGGTCAGGTCGGCGGTCAGGACCGTGCGGATATCGCGGAGGTCCGACATAAACGGGGCGAAGTCCGCCTTGGCCTGGACGTAGCTGGCGCGGACTTTGTCGAAGCGGGCTGACACGGTGTTTTTCCGATCGAGGCTCCGGGTGCGGATATTCTCGTTCTGGATAGTCGCCAGTTCAGTGTCCCATTGCTGGAAATACGCCGCGCCCTGTTCCTGCATGGCCGCAGTCTGTTCGTTCACGGCCTTCGCTTCCGCTTCGAGCTTGGACACGGCGGCGCTGAAGAGGTTGAACTGCGGCTTCAGGTCGGCGTGAGGGCTGTTCACGAGATCGGCGAGCGTCGCCAGCACGACATCGATCTGCGCATTGCTCCGATCGACGCCGAGGGCGGCCTCCTTGAGCGACGTGGAGGTGTTGCCGGCCTTCCGGTGAGAAGTGGTGGCGCAACTGATGGAGAGCCCTAGGGCGGTGGCGATAAGGAGCAGACGGATGGATTTCATGCTGAATGTTTTTGTGAACTAACGTCCGGAACCTTCCGGAACGTTAAGATATCCGAGCCGGGCCCCGCTGCCTATGGGGTGATCAGGGCGGTGCCGGGGGGCGGCTCCCCGGGGTGAATCCCAGGCCGAAATGGCTGATTGGGCCGCTCTCATGCTGAAGCGATCCGATGGAATGTCGGGCCGGCGCTCGCCGCCGGGCCGCTTCGCGGATGAAAGCCGTGGACCGGCGACGAGCCGGTTCGGCAAGCTCACGGCCAAACGGAGGGAGTCCAGGGCCCTACTCCAATCCCTGGACGGTGGGGGCACCGTCCCTCCATGGATTGCGCTTTGAGAGGAGAGCGAACGGAAGTCTGAACGATCCGCCTGCCATGGAGGGCGGGTGCCCACACCCGCCGACTTCGTCCGACTGGATCGTTCCGGCTCGAGAGGAGACCTTGGGAATGCGCTTCGATCTGATCCCCGCTTGGCGTGTCGAGCGGAGCGAGAATCGATTCGATTTGTCCGGCCGCCGACCTCTGGCCTCCGACCTCCGGCTTGCGGCCTCCGCGCCCTCCGCGCCCGAACAGGCTCAGCCCTTCGACAGCTTCGCAACCAGGGCGTCCACGGCGCGGCGCTTTTCGTCGATCGAGAGATCGGTCTGACGGAAAATACAATGCGCGGCGTGCTCGAACGCGCGCATCTCGGTCGCCAGCACGGGCAGTCGTTCGCGACAGGTGGGCGGAATTTTAATCACGCCGCCAATGTTCGCGTGGATCAAATCGCCGGGGCTCACCGTGATGCCTCCGACCTCCACGGGACGGTTGTACCGCACATACCGAATCGCGGTGTGGTGCACCGTGCGGCCGCGGGCATAGACGCCAAATGGAAGCGTGAGAATGCCTTCGATGTCACGGACGCCGCCGTCCGTCACCACGCCGACGCAGCCCACGCTGTGCATCATCTTCGCCATGCCATCGCCCATGACGCACTCGTGGTCAGGACGGCTGCCGACGGCCTTCATCACGACGACCACGGGATCCGGACTCTGCTGAATTTCCCGCAGCAACGCGTAATAGTTCTCCGGCTCCGGCCGGTTGCCGGGCGTGCTCGTGTCGATTTCGAGCGTCATCGCCACGCCGACGGTCGGGCCGACGGTCGGCGTCAGCGACCCGATCGAGCCGCCCATGTACCACTCGTGGACCGGCGTCGGATCGACGTAACCGATGGTGTTCGCGAGCAGCGCCGTGTCGAAGTCGGCGAGTTGTTGGATGAGGGCCCGGAGAGACATGACAGTAATCAACCGGGGGCCTGCCAGGCCCAGACCTCGGTGGTACGGACGCCGGCCATGAGTTCACCGGTGGCCAGAATCCACTCGCGGCCGAGCTGGACGGCGGGGATGCAGACGACCGGCGTCGGCCAGCGCTCGTGCCAGTGGCGCCACTCGTTCGCGGTGACGTCGAAGTAGAGGATGTCGCCGGGGAGCGACGAATCGCGCGGAATCTTGCCGACCTGGCGGCCGTCGACGCCGCCGAGGACGAAGACGCGCGCGGGATTTTCGGTCACGGGGGCGGACGAAGGGGCCGCGATGACGGACCACGGGACATCGGGCAGCCGCTCCCAGCCGCGGCCGGGCGTGTAGCGATGGGCGTCCTTGAGGTAAATGCCGGGGCCCTCCTTGCCGTCGAACGGTCCGATTTCGATGCCGCTGAAAAGATAGAACGCCCCGCCGACCGCGGCGGAAACGGCGAGCGCGCGGCTCGCACCGGACCACGGCGCGAGCGACTTCCACTGCCGCGTCGCGAGGTCGAGCTGCCAGAAGAAATTCTGGGTGAGCCGCGGCGCGCCGGCGCAGTAGCCGCCGGCCAGATACACGGCTCCGTTTAACACCGAGGCGACGGCGCAGGTCACCGGCGCCGGCAGCGCGGGACCGGAGGAGATTTCGACCTGGGTGCCGTTCCAGCGGAGCAGGAGGGTGTCGCCGAAAACCTGGTCGGCGTTTTCGCCGCCGCAGATCAGGATGCCGTCCGGCAGGCTGACGGTCGCGCCGTAGCCGCGCGGAAGCGGGAGCTTGCCCACCGTGGTCCACTGTTTCGCGCCGGGGAGGAGGACGTGGATTTCGTCGTAGTAGCGCTTCTTGCCGCCTTCCCAGGGCTTGAGGTCCGGGAAGTTGGCGCCGCCGCACGCGATCAGCGCGCCGTTGTGGTGGCCGACCTGCGGCGCAGCCATGCCGGGCGGCTGCGGGTAGGCGGGGAGCTGCCGCCAGCTCGTGGCTGCGGGGAGAATGCTGGCGACGGCGAGTTCGACGACCCGGCAGACGGTGCGGGCCTGGGCGTCGTAAGTAACATACGCCGCGAGCCAGTGGGTCGGCGAAACGGCGAGGGCGACGGAGCCGACGGGAATTTCGGGCGTCTCACCGGCGAAGGCGACATCCCGCCACGCGCCGGCTTCCTCCCGGCAGAGCACCACGCTCGCGTTGGGAAAACGCGGGGGCACGCCGATGACGCGACGGCCCGACCGAAGCCCGGCCCGGCCGGCCGGGGCGTTGGGGACGGTCAGCAGCAAGCCGGTCGGGGAATTGGCGTCGGTGGCCGCGGGAGTGGCGGACGCGGGCGCGGCGCCGCTCGCGGACTCGGACCAGGTGGTGCTGCCGACCGCCGCCTCAGTGGCGACCGGACGGCCATCGGCGCCATGCCACTGCACGCGCCACCGGCCGGTGGCCGGCTGATACGACGCCTGCAGCGGACTACCGAGGCCGGCGGCAACGCCGAGACTCTGGGGAGGGAGCGAGGCCAGTTGGTACGGGCGGGACGTTTCCATCGGGCGAGGCTGACGGAGCGCGGCCAAAACGAACAAACGCATTTGGCTGGCGAGGTGACCTTACCACCGGGATTGGGGTTGATGAAACCGGAGTGCGACGGTTTGAGGGAAGCGTCCGCGGGCCGGGCGATCGCGCCGCCGCCGGCCAACATGATGACTACCTCCACGCTTACCGCACTTCAGTCGACCTATCGAGATGGCCTGCTGCACGACACCATTCCCTTCTGGCTGAAGCACGGCATCGATCACGAGTGCGGCGGACTGCTCACCGGGCTTGATCGCGACGGCTCGGTCATCGATACCGACAAGGCGATGTGGCTGCAGGGCCGGGCGACGTGGACCTTTGCCACGCTCTACAACACGGTGGAACAGCGGCCGGAGTGGCTCGAGGCCTCGCGGCACTGCCTCGATTTCATCCGGAAACACGGCGCCGGGCCGGAAGGAAAATTGTACTTCACGGTCACGCGCGAGGGGCGGCCGCTCCGGATGCGCCGCTACGTGTATAGCGAGTGCTTCGCGGCGATCGGCAGTGCGGCCTATGCGAAGGCCACGGGCGAGGCGCGGGCGGCGGAGGAGGCGGTGAAGTATTTCGCGACGTACCTGCGGCACAGTTTCGAACCGGGAGTCATGCCGCCGAAGACCGATCCGGAAACGCGGCCCATGATTGGCGTTGCGCCGCACATGATCGCCATCGCGACGGCGCAGGAGGTACGGGCGGCCTTGGGAGATGTTCAGGTGGCGGGCCGTACGTGCAGCGAGTGGATTGACCGATCGCTGGCGGAGATTCGCGGGAAGTTTTTTCATCCCGAGCTTGGGGCCTTGCTCGAGGCGGCGGCACCGGATGGCAGCGTCATCGATCACTTCGATGGCCGGACGCTGAACCCGGGTCATGCCATCGAGTGCGCGTGGTTCGTGCTGCACGAGGCGAAGCATCGCGGCGACGCGGCGTTGAAGAAACTTGGCCTCGAGATCCTCGACTGCATGTGGGCGCGCGGCTGGGACCGGGAGTTCGGCGGCCTGCTTTATTTCACGGATTTGAAGGGCAAGCCGGTGCAGGAGTACTGGGCCGAGATGAAATTCTGGTGGCCGCACAACGAGGCGATCATCGCGACGTTGCTCGCCTGGCAGATGACCGGCGACGCGAAGTATGCGGCGTGGCACAAGCTGGTGCATGATTGGGCGTACAAGGTTTTCCCGGATCCGCAGCATGGAGAGTGGTTTGGTTATGCGCACCGCGATGGGCGGATCTCGACGCAGTTGAAGGGCAACGTCTGGAAGGGGCCCTTTCACCTGCCGCGCATGCAGCTCTACTGCTGGAAGCTGACGAACGAATTGCTGGCGGGTTCGCGCTGAGGGGTGGGCCGCAAGACAGCGCAAAACAGGTCCAAGCAGGGGATGGCCGCAAAAAGGCGCAGAAGGCGCAAAAAAATCCGCAATCCACCGGAGGCGCGCACGCGGCTCGCCGTACGACTTTCGTAGGGGCGCGGCTCGACCGCGCCCGACAAGTCGATCGACTATCTGGGAGCCCCGTGCGCGCCCGGGTGGCACCGCGAGGACGTTGTCCTCGCGCTGTGGGCAGGGCCCACCTGCGGGGGAAAGTAAGAAGTAAGAATTAAGAAACCGAGCCGAAGGCGGTCGGTAATTTGGCCGGAAGGGCTGCACTTCGACTCCTGATTCCTTTCTCCTCTGGCGGCCGCCGGTGGTGGTCCGAAACTTGAGCTTTCAGCGTTGAACGTTGGGCGTTGAGCGTTCGCCCCTCACTCCTCGCAGCTCGTTGGTCCGGTTTCTTCGTTTTTCCTTCTTCCTTCTTACTTGGTCCGCGAACCCAGAACCCAAAACCCAGAACGCAGAACCACTCGAAACCCCAAACTCCAAACTCAGCTCCGTCACCCGCCGCGCGCGTGCACCGTCCTCCCGGCGACAAACTTCGGCACGATCAGGATCGGCTTGGGTGACAGCCGCTCGTTCAGCATCTGCAGCATGAGGCGGCAGAGCCGGCGGACGTAGGCGTCGCTCTTGAACGAGTAGTGGGCGAGCGGAGGATCGACTTGTTCGAACATCAGCTCGGCGTCGCGCGCAATCAGTGAAACCGGATCGGGCACGCCGAGGCCGCGGCTCACGAGGTGCATGAGCACGGCGAAGACATAGGGCGTGCGGGCGACGAGCAGCGCGGTGGGCGGCTGCGGCGACTTGAAGAGCGCGTCGAGCTTCGCGGCGATGCTGCGGGCGGTGCCGTTGTGGCGCACGATCGACGCGCGGGCGCCGTCGTTGTGCTGATCGACGGCCTGCTTGAAACTTTCCTCGCTCGCGAGATCGCCGGCGGTGCCGAAGTCCGGGACCACAAGGGCGAGGTGCCGATGCCCCTTGTGCAGGAAAATGCCGGCGGCGTGACGGCAGACGGCACGGTAGTCGACATCGAGAGAAGGCAGCTTCACCGACGGATGACAGGAGCCGAGGACGAGCGCAGGAATCGAATGCTCGCTGAACCAGCGCTGGACGGCGCGGCTTGTGGAAACCAGCACGCAACAAGAGATCCGCGACTGCCGGATGAACGCCTCGAGTCCACGAGTCTGCGCGCGCGGGGTGTGAATCGGGCAGACGTAAACTTCGGTCGTGAAGCCCTGCTCCGCGAGATGCACCCGCATCTCGTTCAGACCTTGCGCCAGGATGGAGCCGAGATGGGAGAACGGCTCGTGGACGATGATGCCGACGCTGCGCCCCGGAGCCTTTCCGGGCTTGCGCGAAGTCTGGGCCCGGAGCTGGTTGCGGCGACCCGGCCGAATGTCAAAGAGGCCTTCCTTCGCCAGCGCGCGCAGCGCGGCGTGGATGGTGGGGCGGCTCGCCTGGAACAGCTCGCAGAGCCGGCGCTCACCGGGGAGCGACCCATCCCAGACCCCATCCTCGATGCCCTTCCGGATGGCAGCGGCGATTTGGGAGGAGAGGGAGATGCGGCGCGGAATTTCGAGCATTGCTTGTGAACTGCTCACAAAGCCTTACCAGAAGTTAAAGCTAGTTCGAGCGGGAACGCGCGGCCTAGCGTCCAAACACCATCACATCGTGAAGCAACCGAGGCGGATCATTGTCACGGGCGGAGCGACCAACATCGGTCGCGCCATCACCGAAGCCTTCCTCGCGGAAGGCGCCAACGTCGTCGTGGGCCAGCCGGATCCGGCGGTCGCCGAGCCCTTGATCAAAAAGTATGGGAGCCGCGTGACGGCGCTGAAACTCGATCTGCGGGACGCGGCGGGTTGCACGCAATTCATCAACGCGGCGGCGGCGAGTCTCGGTGGGATTGACGTGCTCGTGAACAATGCCGCCGTCACCGGGCCGGGCGTGACGCGGACGGTGGACGAAATCGATGCGGAGTACATCGACTGGGTGCTGAACGTGAACGTGCGCGGCGTGCTGCTCTGCTCCCTCGCCGCCGTGCCGCATCTGCGGAAGGCGGGCGGCGGGGTGATCATTCACATTTCGTCCGTCAATGCGCTGCGGCCGCAACGCGGTGCGATGGTGTACGCGGCGAGCAAGGCGGCCGTGTCATCGCTTGCGCAGTCGATGGGCAAGGAACTCGCGGTGGACAAAATTCGCGTCGTGGCGGTCGCGCCGGGCGCAATTGGCACGGGTCGGAACGATCTGCTCGAAAAGGAGCTGAAGGAACGCGGGATTGTGTCCGACGTGTCGCCGAACCTCCCGTGGGGCGAGGGCGGGCCGCAGGACGTCGCGTCCGTGGTCGCGTTCCTCTGTTCCGACGGCGGTCGCTATGTCACGGGGACGACGTGGGTCGTCGACGGGGCCTATCTGGCGTGAAACTGGCGCCGTCAGACCGGGGACAGCACGGCGAGGGCGTCGCCTTGGCGGACGGAACGCTGGACGCGAATCACGACGACGCGGCCGGCATGTTCGGCCCGCAACAGAACGGATTTTCCCGCGAGTCCCAGCACGTCGCCGATCGGCGCGCCCCGTTTCACCCACGCGCCGAGTTTCGTGCGCGGAATATACAGGCCGTCGAACGGCGCCTGATGGTGGACCTGGAGATGAGTTTCCTTCGTGTTGCGGGTGATGCGCGTGAGCTGTTTCCGCAAACGGGGCTTCGCTCCGGGGATGAGGCCGAGCGTGATCAGCATGCGACGAAGACCGAGATCCAGGGCGGCCAGATCCTCGGCGGCAACGTCACCTTCGCCGCGGCACTCCGTGTAAATCGCCGGGATGCGGCGCTCCGCGGCGGCACTCAGCGTGCGACCCGGCAGAAACGGTCCGGACCAGCACCAGAAACGATCGAAGCAGGACGCCATTTGGTGCTGCACACGCTCCATCTTGGAGTCGATGCCGACGACGTAACCGACCCAGGGATCGAGACGGTTGGCGGCGCCGGCGCTGTGGAAATCGGCGTAGTGAGTCGCCTGCGCGAGCACCTGTTCGTTGAAGAGGGCGGCGAGACGGCTCGTCGGCGTGCCGCGACGGCTGCCGGGAAAGCTGCGGGCGAGGTTGGCGCCGTCGTCGGGCCGGCAGCGCTGGCCGGCGAAGAAGGCGACCTCGTTCAGGACGGGAATGAAGACGACGGTGCCGCGGAGCCTGCGGGGCTTCCATTTTTGAACCCATTGCTGGAGCAGGGTGGGCCCCTCGTATTCGTCGCCGTGGGTGGCGCCGTTGACGAGCAGCACCGGTCCGGGACCGCCGCGCCAGATGAAGGCCTCGAAGCCCACGCCATCGCGGGCGATGCGCCGCCGGTGAAATCCGGCTGGCAGGGACGCTAGATCAACGAGCAGGGAATTTTTTTTAGCCATGGCGACCAAACGTTCGAAACAGCAACCCAAGACCCGGCGCAAGCCGGCGCAAACCCGGAGCTCCGGCAAGCTCAGCAGACCAGTTGTGCGCTGGCGGCAGACGCCCGAGCGGCGGCTGCTCGTGCTGGAGAACGCGCTCTGCCGCGTCGAAGTCTGGCCGGAACAGGGCGGAGCGATCACCTCGTACGTGCATCGCCCGACCGGGATCGACATCATCTGGCGCAACCCGTACGGCCAGCCCCCGCGGCTGCACATGCTGGATCAGCCCATCGCCGCGGGCAGCGATCTCTTCGATGTGATGGACGGCAGCTGGTATGTGTCGCTGCCCAATGGATTTTTCGCCGGCGACTATTATGGCGCGCCACTGGGCACGCATGGCGAATTGCGCTGCGTGCCGTGGACCGTCACGGAAATCAAACGCGGCGCGCGTGAGATCAAGGTCACGTTGCGCGGACCTTCCGTCCGCACGCCGCTGGTTTATGTGCGGGAACTGACGCTGCGGGCGGGCAGTCCGTTGATGGAATGGCGCGAGACGGTGCAGAACCGCAGTGCCGAGTCGCTGCCGATTGCCTGGCTGCAGCACCCGACCTTTGGCGGCCCGCTGCTCGACGGCGCGCGGTTGATTGTGCCGGCGAAGAAAGTGGCGGTATTCAAGAACGACAACCCGGAGGCGATCCAACTCAAGGCCGGTTATTCGGGCGATTGGCCGTACGTGCCGGAGCGCGTCGGAGGGGCGATGCGCGATTGCAGTATCGTGCCGCCGGCGGGCAGCGGCTTTGACCACTCGGTGCAGATCGGGGAATTTTCCGCGGGACGCGGCTGCATCTGGAATGACAAGCGCGGGCTCGGTTTTTCGATGCAGTGGGATCTCAACACCTATCCGCATGCGTGGTCGTGGAACTCGGCGGGCGGAATCAAACGTTATCCCCTGTGGGGCGAGGGCCACATCATCACCCTCCAGCCGAGCAGTTCACCGGTGGGGCGCTTTCCCGACCTGCTGGCAGCGAACCAGCTGCCGGTCGTGCCCGGGAAAGGTGAAATCTCCACAGTGATGCACACCGGATTTGTCCACTCGGCCGAGGGACCGTGGGCATGAGCGACTCACTTATGAATCACTGGAAATATTCCGCCTGGTGGGGTGCGCCGGCCGGCGTCGAAGTCACGTTGGGAGAAGGCGGCACGCCGCTCATTCGCTCGACGAAAATCGGGCCGCAACTCGGGTTGAAGCAGCTCTGGTTCAAATACGAAGGCGCGAATCCGAGCGGATCTTACAAGGACCGCTTCGCGGCGGCGGCCGTGAGCCATCTCGTGAGCGACGGCAAGAAAGTCTGTCTCGGCACCTCGAGCGGCAACACGGGCGCAGCGCTCGCGGCGTATTGTGCGCGGGCGGGGATGCCTTGCTTCCTGGCGATCGTGGAAGGCGCTCCGGAGGGCAAGTTGCGCCAGATGCTTGCGCATGGCGCGCACCTGCTGCGGATCCGGAATTTTGGTTCCTCCCCGGAGATCAGCTCCCGCGTGATGGAAGGTCTCAAGGGACTCGCGGCCGAAATGGGCGCGGGGTTGGAAATCAGCGCGTATGCGTTTTCGCCCCGCGGCATGGCGGGCGTGATGACGATCAGCTTCGAGATCGCGGAAGTGCTCGGGGCGAAACCGATGCACGTGTTCAGCCCGGCGGGCGGCGGCGGACTCACGCTGGCGGTTGCGCGGGGTTTTGGGTTGCTCGAAGAAAAGCAGGGTTGGAAAGGGAAGGGGAAGGTTCACTGCGTCCAGCCTGAGGGTAACGACACGATCGCTTCGGCTTTGCGCGCCGGTAGTGACAAGGCCCGCGCCGTCCAATCGCAGACGGCGGTGAGCGGGTTGCAGGTCGGCGGCGTGCTCGACGGAGACCACGTGATCGCCGCTTGCCGGCGTTCCGGTGGACAAGGTCACGTTGTTACCGACGCGGACGTCTGGAACTGGCATGCGCGGATGGCTCGCGAGGAAGGCGTATTCTGCGAACCGGCTGGCGCGGTTGCTCTGGCCGGCGTGGCCTCGGCGGTGGCACGCGGGGAACTGTCCGCGGACGAACCGGTCGTGTGCCTGGTGACGGGCACGGGTTTCAAGGACGAACGTTCGCTCATCCGGATGGTCGGGGCCGAGCCCACGCCGCTGGTCGACGATTTCGCGGCGTTTGCCGCGGCGGTGAACAAGGTGCGCTAGGGGATTTTGGATTTTGGAATCTCGATTTTCGATTTCAGGCTGACGCCGGCGACCAGTTGGCAGAACGGTTGCCACGTGCGTGGGGCTTTTCATGAGCACTGCGGTTCCGATTGTAGGGCCGGCGCTGGCCGCCGGGCCTTGGATCTCGTTCCCGAAGAGGCCCAGCGGCCAGCGCCGGCCCTACGCGCAAAGCGGTGTTAATATTCAAAGACAATATTCCTGTCATTCTGAGCGCAGCGAAGAATCCAAGCCACCGGACAATGGATTCTTCGCTGCGCTCAGAATGACAAGGTAACGACAGAGCCTCTCAGGACGTTGGCAAACCGCCCAAATTCCTAAACTCAACTTTTCCATGCCCCCCCGTTTCCAAGCCGTTAACATCGACTGCAACTTCGACTACACCTTCGAGACCGCGAAGCTCGCGGCCGCGGGGATCGACCTCGTGCTGAGGAAATCGACGACGGAGGACGAAATCATCCAGGCGTGCGCCGACGCTGATGCGGTAATTCTGGAGGGCGCGAAGACGCCAATGACTGCTCGAGTGATCGCGGCGCTGCCGAAGTGTCGGATCATCGCGAAGTACGCGGTCGGTGTGGACAACATCGACCTCCCGGCCGCCACCGCCGCCGGCATCGTGGTGGCGAACGCGGCGGACTACTGTACCGAGGAAGTCTCGGATCACGCGGTTGCGCTGATCATGGCGAGCGCGCGGAAGGTGATGTCGATGGATCGTTTCGTCCGGCGGGGCGAGTGGGCTGGTTTTACGAAGGCAAACCCGTTGCGGCGGGTCAGCCAGCTCACGCTCGGTCTGGTCGGCCTCGGCCGCATCGCCCGGGCAACGGCGCGGAAGATGGCGGGTTTCCAAATGCGGATCCTCGCGGCCGATCCGTATGTGAAGGGGCCCTCCGTGGATGGGGTGATCGAGATCGTGCCGTTGGAGCGGCTGCTGCAGGAGTCGGACCTCATTTCCATCCATGTGCCGCTGATGCCGGAAACGCGCGGTATGATCGGCACGGCAGCCTTCAAGCTGATGAAGCCGACGGCCGTGGTTATTAACACCAGCCGAGGGCCGGTGGTGGAGCAGGAGGCGCTGATTACCGCGCTGCGCGAAAAACGGATTGGTGGCGCCGCGCTCGACGTCGTGGCGGAGGAACCGCTGCCGGCCTCGAGTCCCCTTCGCGACTTCGATTCCGTCATTCTTACTCCCCATACGGGCGCGGACTCGATCGATTCGATGGCGCATGTCCGCCGCACGGTCGTCGAATCAGTCTCGGCGGGTCTCGCGGGCTACTGGCCGCCGTTTCCGGTCAACGCCAAGGTCACGCCCCGGGCCGACTTGAAGCCATTCGCGGAGTATCCCCGCTAGTGCCGGATGTAAATTTCGCGCGGGTTGTAACCAGCCGTGGATGAGCCACGTCCCTGTCCTTGCTGTGCCGGTTTCGTAGGGGCGGGCCTCGTGCGCGCCCTCTACTTTTAGTCGGCGATCCCTCAGGTTAAACTTGGGTTCCGATGTTGGCGTCGCAGTCCGCTGCGTGAGCCCCGGGACGACTGCAGGCAAGGCAATCGAGAAGTCTCTGTCCTCACGGGCAGGGCCTCAGCGAACCGCTCGCCTGATTTCAGGGATTTTTACGTAAATGCGGCAGTTTAACTTTGCGCCGGTTCACGGTTACGGGCCCTTTCGAAGGCGTGTCTACCCCGAGCGCCAGCTCCCCGAGTTAGCCGCTGTCGGCTTGGACGCGGCGTGCACCCTTCTGGTCCGGGGTTTTGGGGACCTGTATGTTTATTTGCCAGCTGCTCGGCGCTTTTAGATTTGAACGTCCGTCCGGAGACTGGCGGCCATGACCTGTTCCAAGATCTTCAACGCATCAATGCGTCTGAGTGCGTTAATCATGGCGGGGGCGATGGCCTCCCCATTTGTTCTGTCTGCCCAAACGCCGGCGGCGCCCAGCGCGGCGGCCAAGGCGGATGATATCACCCTGATGTCGGCGTTCGAAGTGCGTACCACGCAAGGTATGGGCTACAGCGCCGGTAACTCGGCCTCCGCCCTGAAGACCTCCGAGTCCCTGATGAATCTGCCCGCGCAGGTCATCGTGCTGACGAGCGACATGATTAAGGACATCGGTTCCGGCAACGCCTCGGATGTTCTGTCCTACGCCGGTCTGGTCCCGTACTATCGCGGGCCGGCCATCATGTCGCGCGGTAATCGCGTCGGCAATCCCTACACCGACGAAGTCCCGCAGTCCGCGGGTATCGGTGTTTCCGACAACACCAACATCGACAGCTACCAGGTAATCAAGGGGCCGCAGCAGGCTCTCTACCCGCTGGCTTCCCTCGGTGGTCTGGTGCTCCAGACGACCAAGAAGCCCCTCGTTGGCCGCTCCCAGACGGAGCTTGACCTCAAGATCGAGCAGTGGGGTCGCACCACCTTCAAATTCGACACCAATCAGCCCCTCGCGACGGTCGGCGAAGGCAAGTTCACCTACCGCGTGGAAGGTATCTTCCGCGAAGGTCAGGGCCCGCTGTTGAATTCGAAGGACGACCGCTACGGTCTGTTCCCGAACATCTCGTTCGATTACCGTGATACGAACGTCACCCTGCAGTACGGTATCATCACTTTCCACTACCTCCCCGGTGGTACGGGCATCCTGACCCCGGACGGTGGCATCTACACCGGACTCGGTCACCGCCAGCAGAACAGCCCCAAGGGCAACGACGACCGCAATCAGATTGGCGACATCCGCCTGAGCTGGACGCAGCGCCTCTCGCCGACCTGGCAGGTGAAGTCCCAGATTTACTACCTTAAGGCTCGCCGCCACGGTTCGACCGCTTTCCCGACGGGCGTCAACTGGGACAACAATACGATGACCTACACGGTCCGTCGTAACAGCGGTGACCAATATGCGTTCGACGTCCAGACCGACGTTTCCGGCAAGTACACCCTCGCGGGGATGCCGATGAACAGCGCTTTCGGCTTCAACCTTCACGACCAGACCGGTGAGAGCAAATTCATCGTAGCTTCGGCGGCGACCCTGCCTGGCTTCACCGGCCTCACGATTCCGATCGGTAATGAGGCGGCCATCAACAGCATCGTGCTGCCGAGCTACGGCGCCTACGTTAACCCGGCGAACCCCGGCACCCGCACCCGCCAGCACGTTAACAACGGCTACTTCATGCAGACGGTTGATGTGATTAAGGATCGCCTGACGCTCGGCGCCGGCACGACCTACTCCTACATCGAGACGACGACCAATACCAATCTCGCCCTGCGCAATCCGTTCACCTCCACGAACGCAGCCCAGTCCGAGATGCTGCATCGCTACGCGATCGTCGGCAAGATCACCAAGGACGTGTCGGTTTACTACTCTGATTCCACGACCTTCAACCCGGCGGTTGGCGTTGATATCAACAACAACGTCCTTCCCCCGGTGCAGGGCACGAGTAAGGAAATCGGCGTCAAGACCAGCTTCTACGATGGCAAGATCTCCGTGTCGGTGGCGTTCTACGACATGAAGCTCACGAACCAAACGGTTCTGGCGGCCTTCCCGGCGCTCAACAGCGCTGGCTTGAACTACTACATTCCGATCGGTGACACCGTTTCGAAGGGTTGGGACGCCTCGCTCGCGATCTCGCCGCTCCCGGGCCTGCAGGTTGTTGGCTCCGCCTACGATGGCACCGTGCATGATTTCAACGGCAACCCGGTTGCCGCCACGGTTGAGAACTCATGGAGCCTTTTCGGTCGCTATGACTTCGAGAAAACTGGTGGTCTCAAGGGTCTGGCTTTCGGCGGTGGTGCCCAGAAGGCCGGCGGCAAGTGGTTCACCACGGGCGGCATGACGCTCCCCGGCGGCGGCCTCTTCCCGGCCAACTCCTCGGGCAACCGTATCTTCAAGCTGAAGCAGGACGTCCTCCTGAACCTCTTCGGTGAGTACGAAGTGAACAAGCACTGGACGGTCCGTATCGACTGCTCGAACGTCCTCGACAAGGCTTACGCCGTCGGTGCGCAGGGCGTCGGTCTGGCCGACATCGTCGACCCCCGCACGTTCAGCTTCCGCACGACCTACAAGTTCTAAGTCGTAGCAGTTAAGAATTCCGACGCCGGCCGGCTCCGCTACACGCGAGCTGGCCGGCGTTTTCTTTTTCCCGATTCGTAAGGGTAGACCGCCCTTCCGGACGGTGTTTTTCGCCGCCAGATCGCTCTCGTGGGAGCAGATCGGCTTCCCGGTATTGGATTGTTTTCGGTGACCCAACCCCCCTCCAACCGTTCCGCGGCCATTTATTCGACCCTGCCTTTCACGGCCTGGACGGCGGTGGCCTTGCTCTGGTTTGCCGGTGGTTCGAATTACCTCACGCGAACGACGCTGACGACGATGCGGGGTTCGATTGTTTCCGATATTCCGATGTCGGATGCGCAGTTCGGCCTGCTGACGTCCGCCTTTCTCTGGATCTACGCCGCGGCGAGTCCGTTTTGCGGCTTCTTTGCCGACCGTTTCAGCCGCCGGATGGTGGTGATCACGAGCCTGGTGCTCTGGTCGTCGATTACGCTGGTGACCGCCGGCGTCCACTCCTTCGAACCGTTCCTCCTGCTCCGCGCACTCCTCGGCCTCAGCCAGGCCTTCTATCTTCCCGCGGCCGTGGCCCTCATCGTGGACTATCACCTCGGACCGACACGGGCGCTCGCGGGCGGGATTCATCTGACCGGGCTGGTATTTGGCAACATGGTGGGAGGCCTCGGCGGGTGGCTCGCCGAAAGGTATGGCTGGAGCGATGCCTACATCTACATTGCCGTCCCCAATCTCGCGCTGGCGGTGCTGCTGTTCATCTGGCTGCGCGATCCGCCGCGGGAACGGCTGCCGGCAGCGACGCCGGTGTCGCGCGAGGAGCCGGTGCGTTTCATGGAAGCCTTCCGCAGCCTCGCGCGGCCGGGACCGTATCATTACTTCCTCGCCTGTCAGGCGGTGCAGGGTGGGGTGAGCTGGATAATCATTGGCTGGATTCCGACCCTCATGCGCGAGCAATTCGCCATGGCGCAAAGCACGGCGGGATTCTCTTCGATGGGCCTGCTGTATGGCCTGCAGATGACGGGCCTCCTGATCGGAGGCTTTTCCTCGGACCGTTGGAGCGCGCGGAATCCCAGCGCCCGCATCATTATCCCCGCTGTCGCGGTCATGCTCACGGCCCCGGTGGTCCTGGCGACGGGCTGGGCGAACTCCATGGCACTGGTCCTGGCGAGTCTCGGGATGTGGGGGCTCGCGATGGGATTTCTCGGCGCGAACAACATGCCGATCATCTGCCTCACGGTGGACCCGCGCTACCGGGCCAGTGCGGTGGGCATCATGAATTGCTGCACCGCCGTGTTCGGCGGTATTGCGATTTATGGCATCGGTGCGCTGCGCGATGCGCGCATGGGTATCGCCACCATCATGACCATTACAGCCGCCGGCGTCTTTGCCTGCGGTTTCCTCCTTTGGATGGTAAATGTTTCCATCCGTCGTCGTAACCCCGCGTTCGCCCCGGCGCTCGCAACCTAAACGAAAGTTCCTCCTGTGTCCTCCGTCTCCGAAAACCTTACGGTCACCTTTTCCGCGGATGCCCTGCGCGACTTCTGCCGGCAACTGCTGACGACGCTCGGCACGTCCGAGCCCCACGCCCGCATCGTCGGCGACTCGCTCGTGGCCGCCAATCTCCGCGGCGTCGATTCCCACGGCATCCAGATGCTGCTCGTCTACATCCAGCAACTGCGCGCCGGCGGCATCAACGTACCGTCAGCCGGCCGGGTGGAAAGCGAGGATGGCGTCTTCCTGCGCTACAACGGCGAGAACGGCCTCGGCCAGGTCGTCTCCGAGCAATGCACCGATCACGCGATCCGGATCGCGAAGCAGCACGGCATCGCGGTCGTCGTGACAAATCACTCGAATCATTTCGGTGCGGGCGCGTGGTGGGGCGAGAAGCTGGCCCGAGAAGGGTTTCTCGCGATCGTCACAAGCAACGCGTGTCCGGCTGTCGCGCCGTGGCAGGGCGAGACGCCGATCCTCGGGACGAATCCCCTGTGCGTGGCGGTGCCACGCCTGGATGGCCGCGGCCGCTGGCTGCTGGACATGGCGACGACCACGGTGGCGCTCGGCAAGCTCAGCCACGCGGCTCATCTCAACCAGGCCACGATTCCGCGCGAGTGGGGCTTCCTCGACGCCAATGGCCAGCCGACGACCGAGACGGCCGCGGCACAGAAGGGCAAGCCCACGCCCATTGGCGGTTACAAGGGCACCGGGATCGCGATGCTGGCTGAACTGCTTTCCGCGGGCCTTAGCGGCGGTAACATGGCGACCGAGCTGCCCGTTTACCGGACGGGTGGCGATCCCCTCGGCATCAGCCACTGTTTCATCGCGATCGATCCGAAACGCTTCCTGCCGCCGGGCCAGTTCGAGAAACGCGTAGGCGACCTCGCCGACATGGTCAAGGCCTCGAAGCCGGCGCCGGGCTACGACGAAGTCCTGGTGGCCGGGGAGCCGGAGTGGCGCAGCGAGGAGCAACGGCTGAAGGCTGGAATTCCGGTGCCGCGGAAGCTCTGGGAACGGTTCACCGCGGTCGCCGCCGAGCTCGGCGTCACGCCGCCGGCGGGAGCCGCGAGCTGATTGGCCCAGGATCTTTGGCTGCGCGGTGCGACGGCCGCATGTCATTTTCAAGGACACGAAGATCGGTGCGTAAGCCTGTCGCTTCGCTCCGTGGCTTCGTTTTGCTCGGAAGCACAGGAACAGGGAGCACCCCATTCGCCCCGCCCTCACGATTTACTCTATGAAAAAAATACGCTTCGGAATTCTCGGATCAGGTTTCATGGGCCGCACGCACGCGGAGGCCGTTCGCCGGCTCCCGGAGGTGGCGGAACTCGTCGCCGTCGCCGGTGGCAGCCGCGCTCCGGCACTGGCCGAGCGCTACAAGATGGAATGCCTGCCTGACTTCCAGGCGCTGGTGAAGCGCTCCGACATCGACGCGGTCGTGATCACCACGCCCCACCACGTACACGTCCAGGAAGCGCTCGCCGCGTTTCAAAACGGCAAGCACGTGCTTGTGGAAAAGCCCATGTCGACGACGGTCGCGGACGCTGACGCGATGATTAATGCCGCGAAGGCCGCGAACCGGAGTCTCTCGGTTGGCTACCAGCAGCGCTTCCGGGTGAACAACGTCAGGGCTCGGCAAGTCGTGCTCTCCGGGGAAATCGGCCAGATCCAGACCGCCACGATCTCGATGCCGATGTACGCCGGCACGATCAAGTCGGGCGGTTTTGGCGGCAACTGGGCGTGGTGGAATGATCCGCAGAGCGTCGGCCACCTGATCAACAGTTCGCCGCACGCGCTCGACATGATGCGCTGGTTCACGGGCGGTGACTACGTCTCGATCTCGGCGCTCTCGCGGACCTTCCTGCCGGACATCCCGGTCGAGGATACCACCATCGGGCTGATGGAACTCTCGAGCGGCGCGATCTGTTCGCTCTACTCGAGCCGCGCGCTGCCGGCGCCTTCGTTCCCGGGCGAGGACTTCCGTTTCCGCATCATGGGCAGCAAGGGCCTGATCGATCTCGACCCTTACGGTGACCTGAAGGTTTCGACGGATGAAAAAGGCTGGCGGCTCGTCTCGCAGCAACCGCCGGTGAAGCACGAAGGTGCCGACACGGCGTTCGCCGACGTCCGGATGCAGGCCTACACCGACCAGATGCTGGCGTTTCTCGATGCCATCGCGGGCAAGCCGAGCACGGTCGGCACCGGTGAAGACGGCCGCGCCGCGGTCGCCGCATGCATCGCGATGTTCGAGTCCTCCCGGGATAAGAAGTGGGTGTTCCCCAATCAGAAGAAGTGATTGGCACGAACGACATGCCGAATCCTGCACATCACATCCTCGTCATCGGCTGCGGCTCGATTGGCGAGCGGCATGTCCGTACCTTCCTCGCCACCGGGCGCACGCGCGTCATCGCCTGCGACAACCGTCCCGCCATCCGGCAGCAGATGACCGAGAAGTATGGCGTTGAGACCCTCGCGGACTGGACCACGGCCTTCAGCAACAGCGCCATCACCGGCGTGGTCGTGGCGACTCCTGCGCCACTCCACGTGCCGATGTCCACCCAGTGGCTGCAGGCGGGACGCCATGTGCTCAGTGAGAAGCCGCTCTCGCTCGACCTGAAGGGCGTGAACGAACTCGTCGCGGCGCGGGACACAGCCGGCCGTTTCGCCGCCGTGGCCTATGTGCTGCACTTCGTCCCCGGCCTGCAGGCGGCGCGGGAGTTCCTGCGCGGAGGTTCGTTCGGCGCGGTCAAGCAGGTGGCGGTTAACACCGGCCAGCACTTCCCGCACTTCCGGCCGGCGTATCGAGAGATTTATTACCGCGACCATGCGCAGGGCGGGGGAGCCATTCAGGATGCGCTTACTCACATGGCGAATGCCGTGGAGTGGGTCGTGGGTCCGACCACGCGGGTGTTCTGCGACGCCAATCATCAGGTGCTCGAAGGCGTGGAGGTCGAGGACACCGTGAACGTCGCCGCGCGCAACGGCGGCACGATGGTGAACTATGCCCTGACGCAGTTTCAGGCGCTCAACGAGACGCGCTGGGATTTTCACGCCGAGACCGGTTCGGTGCGCGTGGAGCTCAACGGCCAGCGCTGGGGCACGATGGCGCGGGGCGCAACCGAGTGGTCGTGGAACCCGGCGCCGGTGGCCGAGCGCGACCAGATGTTCGTGGCCCAGGCCAACGCCTTTCTCGACGGCTGCGAAGGCAAACCCAACGTGCTTTGCACGCTGGAGGAAGGCATCCGCACCCTCCGCTTCAACCTCGCCGCGCTCCAGTCGTGGCGGGAAAACCGACTCATCACCCTGTGAACTCCGCTCCTTCCTTCTCCCTCGCCGGCAAGATCGTCGTCCTCACGGGCGGCGCCGGCATCTATGGCCGCGGACTCGCGGCTGAATTGGCCGCCACCGGCGCCACCCTCGTCCTCGCCTCGCGCAACGTGGAGGCTTTGCAAAAGGTCGCCACGGAGGAGCGCGCCCTCGGCCGCAACGTCCATGTGCGCAGCCTCGACCTCGAGTCGGAGTCGTCGATTCTCGCGCTCCGCGACAGCGTGATCGCTGAATTCGGCCGCGTCGACGGACTGATCAACAACGCCGTGTCGCGCCCCATGAAGTCGCCCGACGCGCCGCTCGCGGATTGGGAATCGTCGATGAAGGCCAATGCCACGGGCCTGTTCGCCATTTCGCGCGCCTTCGCCGACGCGATGGCGACGAAGGGCGGCGGCAGCATCGTGAACATCGGCTCCATTCAAGGCATGGTCGGTCCCGATTTCTCGCTCTACGAGGGGCTGAACATGAATGCCATTCCGGACTACTTCTTCCACAAGGCCGGCATGGTTAATCTCACCAAATTCTTCGCGGCGCGCTATGGCCGGAAGGGCGTGCGCGTGAACTGTCTCTCTCCCGGGGGCTTTTTCACCGGGCAGCACCCGACGTTCGTCGAGCGTTACAACAATGCGACGTATTTGGGGCGGATGGCGGACGAGCACGATCTCGGCGGACCGGTCGTTTTCCTGCTGAGCGACGCGTCGCGCTACGTGACCGGCGTCAATCTGCCGGTCGACGGCGGCTACACCGCGCATTGAGCCGCACCATGGGTCCCGCGATTTTGTTTCCGCAGGCCGCGCCGCTCAGCCGGATCTGCCTGGGTGGTTCCACGTTCGGCCGCGAGGTGGACGAGGCGACGGCGCACGCGTTGATGGATTACGCCTCTGCGAAGCAGGTTTCCCACCTCGACACGGCGGCGACCTACACCGCCGGAGCTTCCGAGAAGATTGTCGGCGCGTGGCTGGCGTCCCGCCGGCCGGCGCCCGGCACGATGACGGTGGCGACGAAGCTCTATCCGCCGTTCGAGCCGGACCCGATTGATCGCGGCGTCGCCGCGAGCGCGCAACGACTCGGCGTCGAGACGATCGATCTGCTGTACTTGCACAAGTGGGACGCGGGCGCGGAGACCCCGGCGGCCTTGCGGGCGCTCGACGGGTTGGTGCGATCGGGTCGCGTACGCTCCCTCGGCGTGAGCAACTTCAACGCGGCCCAGCTCCGCCGCGTGCTGACGTTGCAGCGCGAGCTCGGGCTGGCACCGTTCAAGGCGCTGCAGAACTGCAACAACCTCGCGATCCGCGAGGTCGACGCGGCCATCCAGGAACTCGGGCGCGAGTACAATCTCGCCATCATCACCTACAGTCCGCGCGGCGCCGGGTTTTTGACGGGCAAGCACCGCCAGGGCGTCGAGAAGGGTTCGCGCTTCGACGTGGCTCCCGGCCACCAGTCGGATTATTTTCAGGACACTCCGCGACGGCGCCTGGAGAAGCTTGCGGCGGTCTCGGCGCGTACCGGCCTGTCGATGCCGCACCTCGCGCTGGCGTGGGCCGTGCATTTTCCCGGCGTCTCATCGGTGCTGATCGGCGGCCGCGTGCCGGCGCAGCTCGACGAGGCTTTTGCCGCGGTGGCCTTCGACGATCCGGCATTGTTTGCGGAGCTCGGGTCTGACTGAATCCCCTTATGAAAGTCGCGCTCCTCGGCATTTCACACCCGCACGCCGCCCCGTTGCTGACCACGCTGGAGAACCTGCCGGAAATCACGCAGGTCCATCTGTGGGACTCCGACCCCGCCGTGGTGGCGAAGCCCACGCTCCCGGCGTCGCGCAAGGCGACGACGCCGACGACGGACCTCGATTCCATCCTGCGCCAGAAGGACGTGGACTTCGCGATCGTCTGCGTGCGCCACGATCAGGCCCCGGCGATCTCGCACCGCGTGATTGCGGCCGGAAAGCACCTGATGGCGGAGAAGCCGGTGGGCATGACCTCGGCGGAGATCACGGGTCTGCAGCTCGCGGCCAACCGGGCGGGCGTGGCAACGAGTGTCCTCTACACGCGCCGGCTGCACCCCTGTATGGTGGCGGCGCGGAAGATTTCGCAATCGGGCGCGCTGGGCAGGCTGCTGACGGTGGAGTGCCGGTTTCTGACGACGCAGGTGCGGTTCCGGAAGCCGGAGCACTGGTTGTTCCAGAAGCGCTATTCGGGCGGCGGCATTTTGCTGTGGCTCGGGTGCCATTGCCTCGACCTGATGTACCACGTGACCGGCGACGAGATCGTCGAGCTGGGGGCGGCGTTGGTCACCCGCTCGGGCGAGAAGATCGACGTGGACGATGCGGCGATGCTGACGTTGAAGTTCAAGTCGGGGGCGGTGGGAACCTTCCACGCCGGCTACACGATGGCCTACAGCGGCGAGGGGTACGTGAATAATTCCGGTTACGATTCGTATATGGGCTTCAACGGCACGACGGGCCGGATCGTCTGGCCGGATCTCGATCCGCGGCTCGTCATCGAGTCACCGCCCGCTCCGGGCCGCCCGGCGCATCGCGAGGAGAAGTACGAGATGGCACCGTCGACCTCGTATGGCGGGACGACAGGTGAGGACTTTTTCCGACTGTTCTTCGCGGCGATGCGCAAGGAAGGACCTTCGCCGACGACACTGCAGGATGCGGTCCGTACGGCGCGGATCATCGAGGCGGCGGCGGAGTCGTCGGAGAGCGGAAAATTCGTGAAGGTGAAAGTCGATTCCTCGTTCCCGCCGAACGGATGAGGAAGAGAAGGAAGAAGTAAGAAGGAAGAAACGAGCCGGGGGCGGACCAAGCCTCTCGCTGTTCACCCACCAGGCCGCGGCTTCGATGTGGCACTGCCGGTCAGGGCAGGGATTCGGAGCGTGGATTCTTCGCTTCGCTCAGAATGACAAACATAGAGGGATTCACTTTCCCCGCTTCACCCGGTTCCTCACGAACGGGACACTAACGTCACGGCCCGCGGTGGTTCACTGGTTTGAAACTCCCGGGTTTCCTGGCCTCAGGCTCCAATCCGATTGGATCCGGAAACCCTGAGACCGGAAATCGAACCCGACTGCGAAATCAGGGCTTCGGATTCACCACGGCCGGCGCCGGCTTGATCAAGTAGAGCAGCACGCAGCAGATCAGGATGATGTAGACGGAGGCGTCGAAGATGCGCTCGACCGGGATCTTGGCGTCGCGCAGCGCGCCGCCGAGGTAGATGG
>CANJCM010000035.1 GCA_947472765.1 Opitutia bacterium | reverse complement strand
GGCGCATCGCCATCCCCTTACCCCGGAACCGCGGGGTAACCTGCGTCGCGGGGGCCGCGGCGACCGGAACGGAGTCCGGCAGACCGGCGCGCATTTCCTGGACGGCGCCATCGAGATTGGTTTGCAGGCGACCCTCGACCTGGGCGTTGAGCTTTTCCAGCGCCGGCGCGAGTTCGATGGCCGGGACCCCCGACGCAGACGGGAGGGAGCCGGAGGAATTCGAGGCGGCGAAGAGCTCGAAACTGGAAGCCAGGAGGACGGAGGCGAGGGCGAGGGAACGGAGTGAGATCATTTTGTGGGTGTCACCACCGGGCGTCTGCCGTCCATCCGGAGCGGATGGTTTCGAAGCAGTCCCGTTAGCGAACGCCCATAGAATGCCCGCACTCTGTTAAGTGCTGGTGTGGCGGAAGCGGAGAATTGTTAGCCGGAGGTAAAGGTCGCCCTCAGTACGCATTCTTCCACCGCACAAACGTCAGCAGGATGATCTGCACGTCGAGCCACGCGCTCCAGTTCTCGATGTAGTAAATGTCGTGTTGCACCCGGGCGGCGAGGTCGCTGTCGCCGCGGAGTCCGTTGACCTGCGCCCAGCCGCTCATGCCGGGTTTCACGACGTGGCGCGGAAGATAATGCGGAATCTCGGTGGACAGCCTCTCCACATGGAGCGGCCGCTCCGGCCGCGGACCGACCAGGCTCATGTCGCCGCGCAGCACGTTCCAGAACTGCGGCAGTTCGTCGAGATTCCAGCGGCGGAGAAATGCTCCAATCCGCAGCAGCCGCGGATCGTCGCGCGCCGTGCTCTGACGATCGGCGTCCGTCGCCTCCGCGCCGGGATGCATGCTGCGCAGCTTCCACAGCGTGAAGGTGCGATGACCGGCGCCGATCCGCGTCTGGGCGAACAACACCGGCCCCTGCGGCGACTCCCGCTTGATCAGGGCGGCGAGCACAAGCATGACCGGTGCCGAGACGACGAGCCCGACCAGCGCGCCCACCACATCTAAGGCCCGCTTGAGGCCGCGGTTGAAGAGCCGGTGAATCGTGAGTTCCTCGACGCCCAGCACGGGCACGTGTCCGATCGTCTGCAGCCGCAGGCCGCTGAGAAAAATATCGAAGGCCCCCGGCACGATCTTCCACTCGATGTAGGTCCGCTCACAGATCTCGACGAGGCGCTGAAGCTCGGGCCGCGGGAGGGTGAGCCGGGTGATGATGAGAAGGTCGGCGGATTCCCGCGCGAGAATCGCCTCGAGTTCCGAGGCGTCGCCGAGTTCGCGGGGCGCGGGGTAGTCGGTCGACATCGGCTCGTTCACCTGGGCAAACGGGTTCGCGGTGCCGGGAATCCGCACCAGGCCGGCGAGGAGAAACGGGTGGGCGTCGTCGCGGGCGATCTCGCGGGCGAGTGCATCGGCGTGGTCGTTCCAGCCGAGCAGCACCGCCCGCCGCCGCAGCCGGCCGAGGATCGAGGTGCGACGCACGATGCGGTAGGCGAGCGTGCGCCAGCCGTAGAGCAGCAGGATGACGCAGCCGAACGCGAGGACGACGAACAGCCGCGAGATCGGCGGATCGAATTTGAGTACGAGCGAGATGCCGAGATACGCGACGAGCCACAAAGAGGTGCCCTTGATAATGGCGTTAAGGCTCTGATAGCGCCGGAGCAGCAGCCGGGTGTCGTAGAGTCCAAACTGCGTGAACGACCCGATGAGCAGCGCCACGCCCACGAGCAGCAGTGGCAGGTAGTTCGCGAACGTCGCGTCAGGGACTTCGATCCCGAACCGGCCCAACGAAGAATTGTAGCGCAGCCAGTATCCCAGCACCAACCCGCCGAACGTCGCGATCGTGTCCCCGGCGATTAGCACCATCGGCACGATGGTGTCGCGGAGGGATTGGGTGGCGCGGGGCATGGCGGAAGTTGCGGGGGGAGGGACGCGCCCGACAATCGCGAAAGGGGCGGCGGTTTAAACCACGAAGTGAATCGTCAGCGGTGCGATTGAATGTACCCCGTACCATGGAGGGCCGGTGCCCCCACCGGACGGATCGTAGAGATCGTACCGAAAGATCCGGCGGGTGAGGACCCCCGTCCTCCATCGGAGGCTGCATGTTCGTTCTCGTTCGCTCCCCCCATCTACGGTGCAGGGACATCCAACGCGTCGAGGAGCGACAGCAGCACCGGCGAGGGCAGCCAGCCTTTCGGCGGCAAACCGCTCGGCGGCGTGGTGCTCTCGCGCACATCGAACAGGTCCACCGGGGTGGGCAGATCCAGGTTTCGCATCAACACCGGATAGCCCGTGCGCTCGCGGCGGTAGGATCGCTCGGGGCCGGGCGGCACCGCGCCCAGCTGTGTCGCGAAACCGCCCAGCGCCCCGGCTTGCGCTGCGGCCCAGCCATCAGCGGGGAGTAGCGCGCGGCTCGCGGCGAGCAAGCGGCGATATTCGGCGGCGACCTGACCACGCCACGTCGCGATCGCCGGCTCGCGCCACCACGGCGACGTCAGGAACGCGGGATCGTTGAGACACTCCATCGCGAAGGCGTGGACCGCGCCCGGGGTGCGACCCTGATTGAGTCGCGCCAGCCCGAGCCCGAAGTAAACGCCGCCCTTGTCCGGCACCAGCTGGATGGCCGCGAGGAAGTGGCGCTCGGCCCTGGCGGGATCCGAGACGACGCGGAGCCAGCCGAGATTGAAGTGCGCGATCTCCTGGTCGGGATTGAGCCGGAGCGACTCGTCGAACAAGGCCGTGGCCTGCGCGGGCTCGCCACTCCGGGCGAGCGCCAGTGCTTGGGTATTCAATCCGGGAGTCGGATCGCGCCGGGCCCAGAGTGCGGCGAGGATCAATCCGATCAGGACGAAGACCCCGGCGCCGCGGGCCCCCGAGGGTGAGGTTGGAGTCGTGGCGGCGGGAGCGAGCAGGGCCGCGAGCACGGCGGTGGTCGCGGCGAAAATCGGCACGTCGAGCTGCCAGTCGGTGAGGGCAAACGCGACGTAACCGGCGAGCGTCGCGGCCGCGGCCGGATCGCGCGGCGCACCGCGGACGAGCAGGCCGGCGAACACAAGAAAGGCAGCAAGGCCGGTCCCTCCGAGTTCGGCCCAAAGCTGGACCGGGAGCGAGTGGAGCTGCAGGACATTTTCCGCGCCGCCGTCGAGCCCGGCGCGATAACGCGGAAACGCGAGCGGTGTCGTCCCCGGTCCCCAGCCGAACAGCGGCCGATCGATTCCCATCCGACAGCCCGCGACGAGCATGGCCTGACGTTGCACGTTGCTGATGTTTGGCGTGATGCCCGGAGCCTCGGCCTGGAACATCGCTCGCGTCCGCGGATGCGCGAACGCGAAGACGAGGGCCGCGGCCCCGCCGACGAGCGCGAACTGCCACTTTCTCCGGCGTGGCAGCGGCGACATCAACCACGTCGCGACCGCGATCACGGCCAGGCCGATCAGTCCGCCGCGACTGCCGCTGGTGAACAGCAGCAGCAGCGCGAGCACGAGCACCGCGGCGGCGGCCATCTGCCAGCGACCGCGGCGGCGTTGGACCAGCAGCAGGGCGGTTGGCAGGATCAACAGCGCGATCCCCGCAGTGTAGTTCGGATGACCCAGCGGGAACAGATTGCGGAACTCCAGCATCGCGCCGCCGCCGAGCGGACCGACCTGCTGGAACCAAAGCGCGAGACTCACGATCGCGATCGCGGCGAAGGCGGTCAGCAGGACGTGGCGCGCGCTTTCCCGGCGGGCGGAAGCCTGTTCCGGATCCCGATGCAGCCAGTCGAACACCAGGACGAAGACCGCCAGGCCTGCCAGCAGCGGGGCGCTGCCGAGCCACGCCGGGCCGCGGTAAGGACTGAGCGTGGCCGAAACCACAGCGATCGCGGCCATGCCCGCCATGAGCGCCCGCCAGCCCGGGTTCGGCAGGACGAGCGGCCGCCGGACGTCGAAGGCCCGGAGGAGCAGTGCCAGCACCGGAAGGATCAAGGTGCCGGCGTAGATCGCGCTCCACGGGGCGGCGTGCATCCGGGTCGCGCCCGGATGGGCGAGGGTGATGACGAGCAAACCGGCGAGCGCGACGGCCCCGAGCATTCCGGCCACACGCGAGAGCTGCACCGGCGCCGCAGCCGGGTGGGACGAGAGCGGGGCGGCGGGGCGCGTCATGGATCGCGATGACAGCGCCGCGGCGCAGGGCGTGCAAGTGTGAGGCGAACCTCTGCGCCCGCAGGGCTGCCGCCCTTCGACTGGCTCAGGGCCCGGGATTCCCTCCGCTTGGCCGTGAGCTTGCCGAACCGGCTCGCCGGCAGGCCTGGATTGGCATTCGAGTAGAGGCCCGGCGACGAGCGCCGGCCCTACCATTCGCGCCGAAAGATCCTGCGGGTGAGGGCACCCGCCCTCCAGCGGAGGCTGCGTCGCACGGTCGTCTATCGTCCATCGTTCAACCTCCATCGTCGGCATGCCCCGCCTCCCGCCTCGCACCAAACCGTGCAGGTAACGTATTACTTGGATTCCGAAATTGCCTTCGTAGCCCGCTGCGTGAGCAGCGGGACGGCTTTAGGCGAAGCGATCCAGAAGTCCCTGTCCTCACGGACAGGGCCACGCCAATCCGTTTAACTTCGCATCCAGGTATTACATTACGTGCACGGTTTGGGAGTTTGGATCGTTCGCGGCCCTCTGAGAATTCGGCACTCGGCATTTGGCACTCGGCATTCACCTCCGGCATTTCCAGCGGGCGTGAGACTTGACCGTTTCCCCGGCGCGCCGACAGGCTCGGTCCGCATGTCGTCCGAATCGCACGGTCGGAAGCGGAAGCTTCCCCTGGTCAAGCTGGCGCTCGCCGCGATCGCGGGGCTGGCGGCAGCGGCGTTCGTGTTGCGCGGACTCGATGTGCCGGCGGCGGCCGATGCGGGTATGGCCTCGATTCGCGCGGCCGGCCCTTGGGTGTTTTTCTCGGCGATGGCGATTCTGCCGGCGGTCGGGATGCCGCTGTTGGTATTCACCGTGACGGCGGGCGAGGCGTTCGGACCGCAGCTTGGCGTCGGCGGCGTGATCGCGATCGCGCTGGGGGTCGTCGCCGTGAACCTCGTGCTCGGCTACACGGTCGCGCGTCACGTGCTGCGGCCGGTGTTGAAACGGCTGCTCGCTTACTACGGCTACACGGTTCCCCGCGTCACGCCGGAGAATGCGTTGCAGGTCGCGTTGCTCGTGCGGCTGACGCCCGGGCCGCCGTATGCGCTGCAGACGGCGATTCTCGGCGTGGCTGAGATGCCCTTCCGGCTCTACATGATCGTGTCGTGGATCGCGCTGCTGCCCTGGGTGATTGGCGCGATCATTCTGGGGCAGGGACTTTTCAAGGGTAACTTCGGCGCGGTGTTGATTGGCCTTGGGGTGCTCGTGGCCGCGACCGTCGCCGTGCAATGGATTCGCCGGAAATACGCTTCCCGTGGCCGCTGAAATCGAAATCGCCGACGGCGGCACGAAGGCGGAGAGCGTCACCGAGTTCACGCGGCGCGTGAAGCAGTTGCTCGAGGGCGGACTCAAGCCGGGCTGGGTGCGCGGCGAGGTCTCGAACCTTCGCGCCCAGGCCAGCGGGCACGTGTACTTTTCGCTCAAAGACGCCGGCGCGCAGGTCAGCGCGGTGCTCTTTCGCGGCGATGCGGCGCGGCAGACGGTGAAGTTGCGCGACGGCCTGCAGGTCGTCGTGTTCGGCCAGGTCAGCGTGTACGAGGCGCGCGGGCAGTATCAGCTCATCGTGCGGCTCGTGGTCGACGACGGCGTGGGCCGGCTGCAGCGGGAGTTCGAGGCGTTGAAGGCGCGGCTCGCGGCGGAGGGTCTCTTCGAGCCGGAGCGGAAGAAGCCGATTCCGTTGATGCCGCAGGTCGTCGGATTCGTGACCTCGCCGACGGGTGCGGCCGCCCAGGATTTTGTCCGCATCGTCCGCCGGCGCGGGTGGCGCGGACGCGTCATCATTTTGCCGGCGTTGGTGCAGGGGCCCGGGGCGGCGGCGGAGATTGTCGCGATGCTGCAGTGGGCGGAGCAGTCGGGGTTGTTCGATCTGCTCGTCGTCGGACGCGGCGGCGGCAGCCTCGAGGATCTCTGGCCCTTCAACGAGGAGGTCGTGGTGCGCGCAGTGGCGGCGTGCCCGGTGCCGGTGATTTCGGCGGTCGGCCACGAGATCGATTTCACGCTCTGCGACTTTGCGGCGGATTTGCGGGCGGAGACGCCGAGCGCGGCGGCGGAGCGGATCACGAGTCACTTTGTCGCCTGCGCCGAGCGCGCGAACCAGGCGGGCGACTCACTGGTGACACTCGTTGACGGGGCGATGCGGCAGGCGAAGGCGGAGTTGGATCACGCCCGCTCGCGGCTGCGACTCTTGAGCCCGGCGGCGCAAATCGAGCAGGGCTTTCTCCGGCTGGACGATCTTTCGAACCGGCTCGGTTCCGCGCTGAGGCATTCGGCCCAGGTGCGGCGCGAGCAGCTCACCGAGTTGCGGAATCGGATGGCGCATCGTTCGCCGGAGTTGAGGGTGCAGTCCGAATCGCAGCGACTGCTTGCGCTCTGGAAGCGCCTGCAGGCGGCGAGTCCAAAATCGGTTTTGAATCGCGGCTTCGTGATCCTGCGCGATGCCGACGGGATGCCCGTGATGCGCAAAGCGCAGGTGAAGCCCGCCCAGCCGCTGGCCGCGGAATTTTCCGATGGTCAGGTGAAGCTGCGGGCGGAGTGACAGGAAGCGGCGGAGCAGTTTTGGACAGGATGAACAGGATGGACAGGATTCAGACGAGCCCAAGCGGCGATGCTGCCCGACGGGCGTTTAGTTCTCCGGCAAGTGCCCGGACCATCCTGTAAATCCTGTTCATCCTGTCAAAAACTCCGGTCCCGATCGAATTGGTCCAAACATTGGACAGGATGGGCAGGATGTTCAGGATTTGGGGAAATCATGCCGACGAACAAAACCTCCCCGACTGCCGGTGCTCCTGTCCAATCCGCGTGCGGGCTGCCTTCTCATGTCGTGATCGATCTCGCGAAGACGCGGGTCCAGCACACCGACGCCGAATGGCGCGCGAAGCTCTCGGCACGGCAGTTCCAGGTCACGCGCGAGCAGGGGACGGAGCCTGCGTTCCGCAACGAGTACTGGGACCATCACGAGGACGGCGTCTACCTCTCTTCGTGCAGTGACACCCCGCTGTTCGACAGCCGCGACAAGTTCGACAGCGGCACGGGCTGGCCGAGCTTCACGCAGCCGATCGAGCCGGCCTTCGTCGGCGAGCACGTTGATTCGAGCTACGGCATGCGGCGCGTTGAAGTGCACTGCAACGTCGACGGCGCCCACCTCGGCCACGTGTTCCCCGATGGCCCGCGCGATCGCGGCGGCCTGCGCTACTGCATCAACAGCGCCTCGCTGCGGTTCATGCCGCGGAAGGAGTATCTCGCCTGGGTTTCCGCCGCGCGGAAACCCAGCTAAGGTTTAAGCGCAGCTTAAACCTTCTTAAACCTTCGGGAACTTCACCCACTTCGCGCCGAGCCGGGAGCTCTTCACGACGGTCTCGATGAAGACCATGCCTTCGACGCCGTCGTCGATGGTGGGAAAATCCAGATCCTTCGGCAGCGGTTTGCCCGCGACCTCGGCCTCGATGGCGCGAAACGCCTCGCGGTAAATGTTGCCGAACGCCTCGAGGTAACCCTCGGGATGACCGGCGGGGATCCGCGTGAAACTCGCGGCGCGGGCACCGATGTAGCCGTTGCCGCGGCGCCAGATCTGGCGGGGCTTGTCCGGGAACTTCACCGTCAGCTCGTTCGGATGCTCCTGGTTCCACTCGAGTCCGGCCTTGGTGCCGTAGACGCGGATGTTGAGATGATTTTCGTCGCCGACGCAGATCTGCGAGGCGTGGAGGATGCCCTTCGCCCCGCCCTTGAAGCGGACGAGAATGTTGCCGTCGTCGTCGAGCTTCCGGCCCTTCACGAACGTGCTGAGGTCGGCGCAGAGCTCGCTGATCTCGAGTCCGGTGATGTAGCG
Organism: Opitutia bacterium; assembly: GCA_947472765.1. Lineage (GTDB taxonomy): Bacteria > Verrucomicrobiota > Verrucomicrobiia > Opitutales > Opitutaceae > ER46. The sequence goes on along the minus strand of CANJCM010000035.1, from coordinate 36,329 downwards.
GGCGAGATTCTCGGCGTGGGTGCCGATATCGCCGATGCAACCGGCGGCGCCGCTGCGCTTCGGGTCGGTGCGCCAGGAGGCCTGCTTCTGGCCGCTGCCCTCAACGAAGGTCGAGAGCCAGCCCTGCGGATATTCGACGACGATTTTTCGGATGTCGCCCAAGTCGCCGGCACGGACGAGGTCGCGCGCCTGCTTCACCATCACATTGCCGGTGTAATTGTGCGTGAGGACGAAAACCTTCTTCGACTTCGCCACGACCTTCCGCAGCGCCTTGGCCTCCGCCAGATTGAAGGTCACCGGCTTGTCGCACACGACGTTGAAGCCGGACTCGAGGAACAGCTTGGCCGGCGGGAAGTGCTGGTGGTTCGGCGTGACGATGACGACGAAGTCGAGCCGGTCCGCGGCAGGCCGCGCGGCTTCCGCCTTCGCCATCTCGGCGTAGCTGCCGTAGGTCCGCGCGGGATCGATGCCGAGGTCCTCGCCGGAGGCCTTCGAGCGCGCAGCGTCCGAGGAAAAGGCGCCGGCCACGAGCTCGGCGCGGCCGTCCATCAGGGCGGCAATCCGATGCACGCCGCCGATGAAGGCACCGCGACCGCCGCCGATCATTCCGAATCTGAGTTTGCGAATCATGGGTAAGGGGCTCGAGGGGGAAAACGAAACGCCGCCGGGGAACGTGCGCCGGGAGAAAAACCGGACTGCGCCACCGCCGGCCTTACTGGTTCTTCTTGTCGAAGGCCGCGTCGAACGCGAGCGAGCTGGTCGGGAAGTCGAGCTTGCGCACGAACGCCGCCGCCTCGGTCGCGCCGTGGAAGCGATCCATCCGGATGTCCTCCCACTCGACGCTGAGCGGTCCGCGGTAGCCGACATCGTTCAACGCGACGATGATGTCCTCGAAGCGAATGTCGCCATGACCGAGCGAGCGGAAATCCCAGTAGCGGCCCGGGTGGCCGAAGTTGGTGTGGCCGCCGAACACGCCGGCCGTGCCTTCACCGTGACCCCACCAGACGTCCTTCATGTGGGCGTGGAAGATGCGGCTGCCGAACTGGCGGATGAACTTCACGTAGTCGACACCCTGGTAGCCGAGGTGGGACGGGTCGTAATTGAAACCGAAACGCTTGTGTCCCTTCACCGCGGCGATCGCGCGCTCTGCACTGACGATGTCGAATGCGATCTCGGTCGGGTGAACTTCGAGACCGAAGTTTACGTTCACCTTGTCAAAGGCCTCGAGGATCGGGCCGAAGCGCTTGCCGAAGTCGGCATAGCCGGCGTCCCAATACGCCTGCGACGTCGGTGGGAAGGCGTAAATCGAATGCCAGATGCTCGAGCCGGTGAAGCCGTTGACCACGACTGGAAAACCCGCGGCCGGGCCGCGGCCGGGGCGGGAGTCGAAGAAGTTGCGCGCGGCCTTGGCGGCGAGGATCATCTTGCGCGCGGCGCGCTGGCGGACGCCCTCGGGCTCGCCGTTGCCCCAGACGTCGGGCGGCAGGATGGCCTGATGGCGCTCGTCGATCCGATCGCAGATCGCCTGGCCGACGAGGTGGCTCGAGATCGCGTGGCACTCGAGGCCGTGGTCCTTCAGCAACTCCCACTTCGCGGAGACGTACTTCTTGCTCGTCGCGGCGGCATCGACGTCGAAGTGGTCCCCCCAGCAGGCCAGTTCGACGCCGTCGTAGCCCATCTTTTTGACCAGCGGGGCAAGTTTCTCGAGCGGCAGATCGGCCCACTGGCCGGTGAAGAGCGTAACAGGTCTTGGCATAGGGGTGAGCGGCAGCCGCGAAATCGCGCGGAAGCGCGGAAAGATGATTTTCGTCGGGGAGCGGCAGTCGCAAGCAGAATGTCAGTCGATGGCTGCGTGCAGCCGCCTCGCCGGCGGTGACAGGGCTTTTCCTTGCCGCTCCGTGGCGGGTCGGTCCTCATGCCCGACTTTTCCCATGAGCCTCACCATCTGGAGTAATGCCAAGTTCTCTGACCCTGTGACCCGGATGCTGGTCGAGGGCACCCGCGATCACACGCTGCTGTTCTCCGAACACGCCACGGCCTCGGTGCTCGCCGCGGGCAAGCCCGATTCGAAGTTCGCGCTGGCCGACATCGCCTTCGGTCAGCCGGAACCGAGCCAGTGTCTCGCCTCGGGCAAGATGCGCTGGGTCGAGGTCACGAGCGCCGGCTACACGCGTTATGACACGCCGGAGTTCCAGGAGGGTTTTCGCGCCCGCGGCTCCGCCTTCTCGAATGTCTCCCAAGTCTTTGCCGATCCGTGCGCGCAGCACCTGCTCGCGCAGATGCTCGCCTTCGGCCGCCGCCTCCTGCCGTCCTATAAGGATCAGCTCACGAACCGCGGCTGGGAATACACGCAGCGCCGCTATGACTCCCGTTTACTCACGGGCCAGAGCGTGTTGCTTCTCGGTTATGGAGCGATTGGCCGCCGGCTGGCCGAGTTGCTCGCGCCGTTCGGGATGAAGATTTCCGCGGTGCGCCGCCAGGTCCGCAGCGAACTGGGCGTGCGGATCATCTCCGAGGAAAGCGTGAGCAGCGCGCTGGGCGAGGCGGATCACGTCATCAACATTCTCCCCGACAACGCGAGCACGCGGCACTACGTCAACGCGCGCCGGCTCTCCTGCTGCAAGCCGGGTGCCCGCTTCTATAACGTTGGCCGCGGCACCACGGTCGACGAACCGGCGCTGCTCGAGGCGCTCCGCAGCGGCCGGATCGGTGAGGCTTATCTCGACGTTTTCGAGACCGAACCGCTGCCGGCTTCGAGCCCGTTCTGGGAGGCGCCGAACTGCTACATTACGCCGCACACCGGCGGCGGCCGACACGATCAGGACGAGGCCATCGTCGCGCACTTCCTCAAGAACCTCGAGGCGTTCATCCACGGCCAGCCGATGGTCGACCGCGTGGTCTGACGCTGCGCCGCGACGGCGCACCGTCAGACCTATGGAGCAGACTAAATTGAGGTCAGCCGTTCGGGCACCGGGCGCGCTCGAGGCTCGCCCCTACGCCAGCCATGCAGGGGCATGGCTGGCATCCTGCTCATCCTGTCATCCTGTCCAAAAAATCCGGGATCCTGTCCTTAGACTTTCACGACCTTCGTTCCTGCAATCAGGTCATGCAGGCAGCGGCGCTCGGCGCTGAAGATGAAGCCGACGTCCACCATCCAGAACAGCCCGCCGAGCAGCGGAATCTGCTCGATGAACCAAGGCACGGCGCCGCGCAGGAGATAGCCGCGCATGAATCCGGACGGTTGCAGGTTGCCGATGCGCACGATGCGCAGACCGAAGAGAAGCTTGCCGATCGACTGGCTGCGCCGCGCGATCAGGATGCCCTGCACGATTGCGAGCGCGACGAGATACGGGATGGAGTTCGAGATGGTCGCTTCCATCGCGCCCAACATCACGACGGGGTTGGGCTGCTCGCCGGCGCGGATCTGATCGCCCAGGATTCGCCACATCGCGAGTGACGTCGGCAGCCAGCACAGGGTCTTTAACACCCCATCGATCACCGCGGCGCCAAAGCGCTGTCCCAAGCTCGCGAGTTGCGCACTCTCGATGACGGCGGCCGGGGTGCCTTCCGCGGCCGGCGCCGACATCACGGGCGGGAGTTCGTCCGGGCTGCCGAACTCCGCGAAGTCGCCGAGGCGGCGCCACTCCGCCGTGCCGAGGGCCTTGGCCTGCGTGTCGAGATTTGCCCGGCCGGAGTTGATCCACACCCGGACTTGATCCACGGACACCGGCCCGTACTCGCGGCCGTCGCCTCCGATGATGGTGAACATCGGGCCAAGGAACACCGCGCCACCGGGGCCGTCAACGTCGCGCGCCCGATGGTTCACTCGGCCTCCTCCAGGCGCGCCTTCTGCCGCATGCCCACGTGCAGCCGCTTCCACTGGGCCTTGGTTTCGCGGGCCAGATGGACATTGGACTTCCGCGCGGCATAGGCCTGCTCCCGTTGGAGCTTCTGGTAACTCTGCCAGCGATCGGCCGGCAGCGTGCCGTCGTCGAGCGCGGCCTGGATCGCGCAACCGGGCTCCGCGCGGTGCGAGCAATCGCGGAACCGGCAGCCCGCGGCCATCGCCGCGACCTCGGCGAACGTCGTGTCGAGCGCGCCGGCGTCCACGTCCCAGAGCTGCAGCTCGCGCATGCCGGGCGTGTCGATCACGAGCGTGCCCGACGGACTCACGATCAGTTCGCGGTGCGTCGTCGTGTGGCGGCCCTTGTGCACCGCCGTGCTGATCGCGCCGGTCCGCTGATGCTCGAAGCCGAGCACGCGGTTGATCAGCGTCGACTTGCCGACGCCCGACGAGCCGAGGAACGCGACCGTGCAGGCCGGTTCCAACCATGGTGCCAGCGCGTCGAGTCCGTCGCCGGACGCGGCGCTGACCAGGCACACGGGCGCGCCGATTGCGACCGACTCAACTTCGGCGCGGGCGCCGGCCGGATCGGAAGGGAGATCGGACTTGTTGAGCACCACGACCGGCTGGGCGCCACTCTCCCAGGCGACGGCGAGGTAGCGCTCGATCCGGCGGAGGTTGAAATTTTCATCGAGCGCGGTCACGAGGAAGATGGTGTCGACGTTTGCCGCCACGATTTGCTCGGCCCGGGAGTCACCGGGTGCGCGACGCGAAAACTTCGTGCGCCGCGGCAGGACCGCGTGGATATCCGCGATCGGGAGTTCGCCCGGCGGCAGCGTCCCGGAGAAGGGCCGCGGACGGACCGCGACCCAGTCGCCCACGGCCGGCAACTCGGCGCGGTCATCCGGGACCACGGCGCCGTCGCCGACGGCGTGATGGAGCAGCCGGCCGGTGCAGACGGCGGAAAATGCGCCGTCGGCTCCGAGCAGTTCGTAGGCGTGCTTGTGTTCAAGGGTCACACGGGCCGGCACAAGGCCGTCCGCGGTGTAGATCTGAAAATGGCGGGCGAAGGAATCGTCCCAGCCGAGGTCTGAAAGGGTCATGGTCGGAAACAGAAAAACGGAAACAAAGACGGGAGCAGGGTGTGGGCACGCGCGGCAGCGCCGCGCGGAGAGGTTTCCCGGTCGCCCGGCGATATCAGCGCCGGGCTCGGAAAACAAAAAGGCCGCCCGGTCGGGCGGCCTGATTTCGAAAACCGAAATGAACGCGCGTCAGCGACGCACGTCGGGGCCAACCGGCGGGAGCGAGGTCTGGGAATGGACAATCTCGTTCATGATGGGTGAAGGGTTGGCGGTTGCGGTTGGCCTCTCGCGAGGCGGGACGTGCGGAAGATTGCGCCCGATTGGCTTCTGTCAATCGCGACCAACCCACCCCGGCGCTGCGCGCCACCCCGCTCGAGCCGGAACAATGCAGTTGAATGCAGGGCCGGCGCTCGCCGCCGGGCCTCTTCTCGAATGAGAGCCGTGGCCCGGCGACGAGCGCCGGCCCTACACCGAACGGTGAACGTTCAGTCGGACATTATACCGCCTTGGACGGTGGGGGCACCGTCCCTCCATGGATTGCTCTTTGAGCGGAGAGCGAAATGAAGTCTGAACGATCCGCCTACCATGGAGGGCGGGTGCCCACACCCGCCGATTTCGTTCCACTGCCTCGTTCCGGCTCGAGAGGGGTGCCCGAAGGGCGGGGTGTGCAGCTTGGAGATTCAGCCTGCCGCCGGCCGTGGTCGGGTCAGCACACCGCCTTCCGCGCCGCTCTGGACAGCGATGCAGATCAGAATTACATCCCGAACCATGAAAACCCTCTTTGCATTGGCCGTGGCCCTCGTGGCCGGCCTTGTTTCCACCTCGGCCGCGGAGAACTCCGGCTGGACGTCGATGTTCAACGGCAAGGATCTCTCGCAGTGGAAATCGAACGAGGAGACGAAGGGCGTCTTCACCGTCGAGGACGGCGTGCTGAAGGTCAGCGGTGGCCGCGCGCATCTTTTCTACGTCGGTCCCGATGGACAGGCGAAGTTCAAGAACTTCGAGTTCAAGGCCAAGGTCATGACGACAGCCGGCTCCAACTCCGGCATCTACCTTCACACCGAGTTCCAACCCTCCGGCTGGCCAATCAAAGGTTACGAGTGCCAGGTGAACACGAGTCACGCTGACGCCAAGAAAACCGGTGGTCTCTACGCCGTCCAAGACGTGATGAATAACGCACCGAGCAAGGACAAGGTGTGGTTCGACTACTACATCAAGGTCCAGGGCCGGCGGATCATCATCCAGATCGACGGCCGCACGACGGTGGACTGGACCGAGCCCGCGGACTGGGATCCGGCGAAGAGCCTGAAGGACATGCCGGGCCGCAAACTCTCCGAGGGGACGATTGCGCTGCAGGGCCACGACCCGAAGAGCACGACGTTCTACAAGGAAATGTCGCTGCACATCCTGCCGTAAACGGGTTCCGCCGACGGCATACGCATACTTGCGGAGATCGGGTTAAACGCATCGCCGGGAGGCGGGGCGAAGCACTAGCCATGGGACAGGCACAACGCCTTTCCCATGATCTCCCGAATCCCCGCTTCCCGCTGGTTTTTCCGCGCTCTCTTCGTCGCAGCCCTCGGCGCCGCCTCCCTCGCGAGTGCCACTCCCGCCCGGCAACTCTGGACCGCCAAGCTGCCCGGTGATGCCAAGTGGCAGCAGTTGACCGGCCTCGGCACGCTGCTGGTCGGCACCGATGCCTCGTTGCTCGCGATCACCCCCGAGGACGGAAAAATCGCGTGGAAGCGCGACGACATCAAGAAGTCGAACCGCAACAACGCGGTGGAGATCCCCGGCACGCCGATGCTCCTCTGCAACACGGTCGAGGGGATGGGCAACTCGAAGCTTACGCTGATGGCGATCGACTACCAGACCGGGCAGACCATCTGGACCATCCCGCAGATGACGGCGCAGTATCTCGACACGATCGCGGTGCCGCAGAAGGACATGGTGATCTTCGTCATCAATACCTTCATGGAGAAGGACAATGGCGTCTACCTGATGGCCTACGACCTTGAGAAGGGGCAGCTCAAGTGGTCGTCCAAGTTCACCAAGAGCAACGGCATCCCGCTCCATCTTGCGGACAACAGCGGCCGGTTCATGCCGACGATGGATCTTTCCGGGTATCACGATCCCGTGTTCGACGGTGACGAGATGTACCTCGGTTATCTCGGCGTGCATTGCGTCGACCTCACGAGCGGCGCGGTGAAGTGGGGCGTCGAATTTCCCTCGGGCAACAAGGGCCTGAAAAAGACCTACGCGCCGCTGCGGATCGACGGCGACCGGATCTACGGCGGTGGCGGCGGCAGCGTTTACGCGATCAACCGCCGGACCGGCGCGACGATTTGGAAGAGCGATCGCATCTCGGAGTACGCCGGCCTCTTCAAGGCCCGCGACAACGCGATCGTCGCGCAGATCGAGATCGCCGGCGGAAAGATTTTCTCGCGCTACGGCGGGAATTTCTCCGACGGCAAGACCGCGACCCTGCGCGAGCCGCTCGGCATCGTCGTCCTCGATCCGGCCGACGGAAAATCGCTCTACCACTTCGACAAGGCCAAGGAAGGCATCACCAATCTCATGGTCCTCCCGGAGGCGAACACGGTGGTGTTTGCCGATGGCGGCAACGTTTACGGCCTGGACGCCGTGCCGGCCACGCCGGTCGAGTCGTTCAAGGTCCCGATCGAGTTCAAGCGCAAGATGGGCGCCGGCAGCATTGCGAAGATCGGCCTCGGTGCCCTCGGGGGCGTGACCGGCCTGGCCAAGGGTGTGATGTCGGCCAACAAGGGACTGCTCGATGTCCCGGTGGCAGTGAACATCCAGGGCGGCCGCGTGATCGTGCAGGGCAAGCAGCACCTCCTCGGTTTCGATCCCGCGACGAAGACGGCGAGCTGGTCGCTCTACTACGCGGCGCCGAGCGAGGCGTTCGCGAACGCCGCGATGTTTGCGGTCACGGCCGCCGCGGCGGTTTACGGCAACGCCCAAGTGGCGGCGAGCGGTGGCATCGGATCCAGTGGCTACAATGACGGCGTGAGCACCATTCACAGCAACCTCGACCGGTATAACTCCTACACCGAAAAGCGTGCGGCCCGCATCGGCGGATCGAAGTCGGCTCAGTCCTACACCTACATCCTCACCAACGTGGAAAAGGAAATCGGCGTGGTCGGCGTCAACCTCAGCACCGGCGAGACGGATCGCGAAGTCGTGCTGAAGGAAAAAGAGCCGGAGTACATGCTCGATGAGCCGCTCAACCGCGTCTTCCACTTCAAGGGGAAGAACACGGTGATCGCGTATCAGTTCTAAAGCCGCGGCGCCCGGGTTGATTTGTAGGGCCGGCGCTCGTCGCCGGGCCTAATCCAAAATCGAGAATCGAGAATCGAAAATTCCGAGGCCTGCCGACGAGCGGCAGCCCTACAAAGCCGCCGATCGCTGGGGGCCTTCAGCCGAGGTCAATGACCCGTTCTTTCGGCTCTGGATTCTGCCGGTAGAAGAGCGCGGTGCCGCCGACGGCCCCGACGCAGATGCAGCGGCCTTCGTCGGCGATGCGCGTGCAGAGTTCGGCCCGTTCGTCGCGGTCCGCCCCCAGAAACCGGAGCTTCACGAGTTCGTGGCGCCGGAGCAGCCGCTGCAACTCGATGAAGAACGCGGGCGTCAGGCCACTGCGCCCGATCTTGATGACCGGCTCGAGCGTCTGGCCCTGGCTGCGCAGAAACGACTTCTGGGCGCCCGTGAGAGGGAATTCATACATGGCTCGCGAATGCCGTCCTTTGGTCCGGATGGGAAGAAGCAAAATGGCGGCGAACCATGGCGAAGGAATCGCGCCGGTCGCCGACCGGCGAAATTCTTGTCACCCCCGGTACTTCGCCGGTCGGAGAGCGGCGCCACTTACCCCCCAATTCCGCCGGCATTCGCCACTTGGAAGTCGGCAATCGGCATTCAAATGCCAATCGCATCCAGCCGGAGCTCCCGCCACTGCCCGGACGCGACTCCCTCGAGATCGAGCGGACCGAAATGCGAACGGTGCAGGGTCATTACCTCGGCGCCGAATGCGGAAAACATCCGGCGAACCTGATGATAACGCCCTTCTGTGAGGACTATCTCTGCCTCGCGTGGCCCGAGCAGACGCAGCGTCGCGGGTGCGCAGGGATCCTTTTCGCCGGCGAGCAGGAGTGTGCCGCTGGCGAAGAGTGGGATGAGGTCGGGCGAGAGTTCGGCGCTGACGGTCGCGCGATACGTCTTCGGCACCTTGTGCTTCGGCGAGGTGAGCCGGTGCACGAGCGGCGACTGATCGGTCAACAGGATCAATCCGCTGGTGTCCTTGTCGAGACGTCCGACACTCGTGATCGCCGGATGCCGCTGCTGCCAGCGCGCCGGCAGCAGCGAGTAAACGTTTGGACCCTCGCGTGCTTCGTGGGAGCAGACGAGTCCGACCGGCTTGTGGACGAGCAACAGGAGCCCGTCGGGGTGGTCGAGCGGTTCGCCGTCCACCCGCACGGCCTCGGCCTTGACCTTGGCGCCGGAATCATCGGCCACCTCGCCGTGGACCGTCACGCGTCCATCCTCGATCCAATCCCGCGCTTCGCGCCGGCTGCAGTAGCCGAGATTGGCGAGGAATTGGTCGAGTCGACGCATGGATGCAGAAGTGGAAGAGCGGGCGGGGAAATGGCCAATTCCGAATTCCGAGGGGCGAGTGACGGCGATCTTATGTTCCCGCCGACGATCAATCCAGACACACCCCGGCGCTTCGCGCCACCCCTCTCCAAAAGGGGATCTCAGTAGCGTGTTCGTGCGCGAAAGCCATCCTCGCCCGACGGGACGAAATGATTGAACAAAGGTCCCCTCTCGGGCCGGAACCATTCAGTTGAACCACAGATGGACACGGATGCACACAGATGAGTTAAGGCCCAGGCATCGACCACTGGACAGTGACCTGATTTCAACCGCCCCTTGAGCTGCACCGCCACCTCTGAATCTGTGTCCATTTGTGTCCATCTGTGGTTGTTCCCAATGCATGGATCGGGCTCGAGAGGGGTGACGCGCATCCGTTCGACAGGCTCACGGCCTGACGTTCGCTCAAGAGAGAGGCTCTGAGCTAGTCGAAGAGCGCCGGGGTGTGGTTCCAAATTCGGCACTCGGCATTCGCCCTCCGGCAATGAGAGTTCCTATCCATGTTCCGCTGGGTTCTCTTTTCCTCCGCCGGTCTCTGCTTCGCTCTCGGCCTCCTCACGCTCGTCCGCGCGCCCGACTGGGCGGAGTGGCGGCTGGCCGTGCTGGCGGGCGAATACGGTTATGCTCTGGCCGCGGTGCCGTTTTTTATCGCGGTCCTGGCGGCAAGCAACCGGGGCATGCATCCCGGCGTGGCGCTGGCGACGCTCCTGCTGTGTTCGCTCGCGATCGGGCTTTTCTGCCGTCCCGTGATCGAAGCGGCGCGGATCAGCCAGAATCTCGCTGCGAATCTGGCGTCGTCGTATGGCCGCGTGCCGATGACGCGTGAGCCGTTTGCCGTCACCGCGCTGATCGGCCGCGGCATTCCGCCGGTGCCGATCGAAACGCGCGAGTTCGCGCCGGGCCTCACGCTTGATTATTACCAACCGGCCGCTGCTGCGACCGGACCGGTTCCGTGCGTGATCGTCGTGCACGGCGGTGGCTGGGACAGCGGGGACCGCACGCAGCTCGCGTCCTTTAATCACTGGGTCGTATCGCTCGGCTACGCCGTCGCGGCCATATCCTACCGGCTCGCACCGGCGCACACGTGGCCGGCACCGCGCGATGACACCCTCGCCGCCATCGCCTACCTCAAGGCCAACGCGACCGCGCTGCGCCTCGACCCGACGCGGCTCGTGCTGCTTGGCCGATCGGCCGGCGGCCAGATTGCCGAGGTCGTCGCCTACACAGCCAGAGATCCGGCGCTCCGCGGACTCGTGGCGCTGTATTCGCCGTCGGATCTGAACTTCGGGTATGCCAACGCCTGGGAGGACGATGCGCTGAAGTCACCGACGTTGATGCGGCAATACCTCGGCGGTCCGCCTGCGACGGCGCAGGCCGCCTACGACAGTGCGAGCGCGCTGAACCACGTCACGGCGGACGCGCCGCCCACGTTGCAACTCCACGGCCGGCTCGACGGGCTGGTCTGGCACCGGCACAGCGAACGGCTCGAGGCGCGCCTGAACGAACTCAAGGTAAAGAACCTCTTCGTCTCCCTGCCGTGGGCGACGCACGCGTTCGAAGTGAACCGCCACGGCCCCGGCGGCCAGATCTCGACCTATGCGATTGAGTGGTTTCTCGCGGCGGTGACGCGGCCCGCTCCGGCCGACGTTACGAGCCGCTAGTCCTGTTCGAGAATTTGTTTTGCGACGGGCGTGCCCGAGCCACGCCCCTACAACGCCTTTCGTAGGGGCGCGCCTCGTGCGCGCCCACGATGACTTTTCGGCAAGGCGTCAGGGATTCGCTCAACAACAAGCCTGCCCGGTCCCTGCCTCCGGCAATTTCACCGCTCCGCCGATCCTTGCACGTCACGTATTACGTGACGTGCAAGGTTAGGTCCGGGAGGAATTAATCGGGACGGGGTGGGGCCAACTGACGCTTCAGGCTGCCGAAGCAGCGGGCGGTCGCGCGACGGGCCGCCGCGCTTTGCGCTCTTTCATCACGCGCAGCACCTCGAGCACGATCAGCGGCCCAAAGATCCACAGGACCTGTTGCGGGAAAATTTTTCGCGCCGCGGCTTGATGATAGGCCGAGAGCGCGGCGGCGACATAGACGAGCCGGTGCAGGTTCTTCCAACGTTTCCCACCCAGCCAGCGGATGGCCGCGGGAAAACTCGTCAGCGCGAGAATCAGCAGGATCGTCAACGCGATGAGTCCCACGAGTTGAAATGGCTTTCCGGCGGCGATCTTCAGCGTGGCCTGGAGACTTTCGAGGCCGCCTTCGTAGAGGACGTGCGTGCTGAAGTGGAGGGCGGCGTAGGCAAACGCGCTGACACCCACGAGCCGGCGGTGCCGGTTGAGCGCGAGCGCCACCGGCGATTTTGGGAAGAGCACGCGCAGGGGCGTGAAAGTCAGGACCACCGCGAGCAGCACGCAGGCCGTGAAGCCGAGGTGGTGCAGGATGTACTTCAGCGGATCCGCGAGGACCGTCGAATCGTGCTGAATGAAAATCGGCCACACGGGCCACAGGCCCGGCAGCACGATCAGGATCCAGATGACGACCTTGGAGCGGAGGAGTTTTTCGAGCACGGGCACGAAGGTAGAGACGGCTCGCGTCAGGTTATTCCGAAGCAAAAGGACGGCGGGCTAGCCGAATGGAGGGCGGGTGTCCTCACCCGCCAATTCGGGCCCTTGTCATTCTTCGCTCTGCTCAGAATGACAAACCGGGGCCGCTCAGAAATACTTCCTCAGATCGACGCCCTGATAGAGGGGCGCGACCTGCTTCTCATAGCCATTAAACATCAGCGTCTTTTGCCGGGCCCCGAGCACGCCACCGGCGCCGATGATCCGTTCGCTGGCCTGTGACCAGCGTGGGTGATCCACCATCGGATTCACGTTGGCGAGGAAGCCGTACTCCCGCGATTGCATCACATGCCAGGTGTTGAGCGGTTGCTCGGCGACGAATTCGAATTTCACGATCGATTTCACGCCCTTGAAACCGTACTTCCACGGCACGACGAGCCGCAGCGGGGCGCCGTTCTGGTTCGGGATCGGTTTGCCGTAGATGCCGGTCGCGATGAACGCCAGCTCGTGGTTCGCTTCGTCGATGTGCAGTCCCTCGACGTAAGGCCAGTCGAGGCTGCGCTCGCGCTGGCCCGGCATGTTCTTCGGGTCGAGCAGCGTGGTCATCTTGAGGAACTTCGCCTCGGGCTTCGGATCCGCGAGCGCGACGAGCTTGGAAAGCTGGAATCCGTCCCACGGAATCACCATCGACCAGGCCTCGACGCAGCGCATCCGGTAGACGCGCTGCTCGATCCCGCCGAGCTTGTTGATCAGGTCGTTGACCTCGATCTTCGCGGGGTTGCGCACGAGGCCGGCGAGTTCGACGGTCCACGGCTCGGGCTTCCATTTCTTCGCCTGATCCTTCGGCTCAGCCTTGTCGGTGCCGAACTCGTAAAAATTGTTGTAGCTGATGATGTGCTCGTACGCCGTCGGCTTGAGCGCACTGGCCGGGTAGGCGGGGTTTTCCTTCGAGGGAAATCCTGCGGTGGCAGCGAGGATGTTGTTTCCGCCCAGCGCGGCCCCGGCGAGCCCGAGGCCGAGCGTCTTGATGAAGTCACGACGCGGACGGAGCTCGTAGGCGCTCTCGGGGGTGACGACGGATTCGGGCAACTCCCAGTCTTTCGGTGTGCGGATGAGCATGATGGTTTCTCCTTGGCCGTTCGAGGGCCGGTCACGGGGATGGTTCCCGGAATGTGCGGTGAGAGTCTTCTTCCGCAAAGTTTATTCCGCGGAGGCCTGCCGGTTGCAGGGCCGATGCCCTCACCGGCCAGACGGCAGGACCGTGAAACCGTCATGGCGGGTGAGGGCACCCGCCCTCCATGGGAAAGATGGTCGATCACGCAAACCTCGGGCTCGCTTCCCAACTCTTCCCCGCCAACTCCGACCTCCTGCCTTCCCGTCTTACCAGGAGCCGCGCAGCCCACCGATGATCATGCGGGGCGTGCCGACGTTGACGATGCCGTCGGCGGTGCGGCCGGTTTCGATCCGGGCGTTGGCAAGATTCTCGGCGTTCAGGAACAGCTCGAGGTGCTGGGACATCTTGCGGCTGACTCCGAGGTCGATGATGGAGACTTCGCCGAGGATGAGCTGGTTCTCGTCGTCCTCGAACTGACGTCCAATCCCGCGGATGCGCGGCGTGAAGGTAAGCCCGGCGGGGCCGCGCCAGCTGGCGGCGAAGGAGGCGTTGACGCGCGGAACCTGGGCTACGCGTTTGCCGACGAGCGCCGGGGCGGTCGAGGCGCGGCGCACGGTGGCATCGTTGTAGATATAGTCGACGGACAGGCTGAGGTCGGACGAGACGTTCCAGGTGCTGGAGAGCTCGAGGCCCTGCACGCGGATGCGGTCGAGATTCTGGCGCTGGCGACCGACGCCGCCGGCGGCGACGAAGCCGACAATCGGGAAAGTGCCGGGTCCGCGGGCGATGGTCACATTACCAACCGCATCGCTCAGCTCGTTCGTGAACGCGGTCGCGCTGACCTGCAGCAGGGGCCGGGCACCGGTCGGGGCGCGGTCCGCGAAGAGATTCCATTCCGCGCCGACTTCGCCGCTCGTGTTGCGCTCGGTTTTGAGCGCGGCGTTGGCTTCGGTGACATTCGGGCCGACCCGGAACGGACGATGCAGTTCGTTGAGGGTGGGGCGGCGGAACGACTGCTGGACGTTCGCGCGCAGCCGCCAGGCGCGGCTGGTCGAGTAAACGAGACCGGCGGTTGGGCTGAACTCGGTGTCGTCCAGATCGGCGAAGACGTCATTGCGCGACGCTACGCCGGTGGCGCGATCGCTTTCGCGCCGGTGGCCTTCGGTGTCCTTCCACCAGTCGAGCCGGCCGCCGAGGGTGCCGCGCAGCGCGGGGGTCAGGGCCCGCTCATGGAGCGCGAAGACGCCGCCGATGGTCTGGCGGCCGCCCGCGACGCGGAGGCGCGTGAAGTCGCCCGCGGCGAACGTGAAGTATTCCCGGGTCTCGCCGCGCACGGTGCGCCAGTCGCCACCGGCGTTGGTGCGGGAGCCGTCGCCGTGCACCCACGAGCCGGTCCAGGCGAGGCCGCCGGCCTTGGCCGGCACATCGAACTGGTTGCTCGCCGGCGTCTCGGCGGTGCGGGTCGCGTTCACGCCGCTGAACGTCGAGGCAAACGACTGGTCCTGGACGTAGCCGACGCTGTTCCAGGTGAAGGCTGAGCCCGACTTTCCGGCCAGCCCGACCGAGGCGAACTTCTCTCGGGAGGAGTTGTTCTGGTAAGGGGTGCCGTTGCCGCGTTCCTCGTTGTAGGCGCGACCGCTGAGGCTGAGCTCGAGGTCGGAGCCGATGCTCTGGCGGGCACGCAGTCCGATCCAGTTGTGCTTGCTCGAGGCGGCGATGTCGATCGGGCCGCGGCGCTCGCGGCCGACGAGCCGGAAGCCGTTCGTGGCGAACATGCGGCCGAGCAGTTGGACGGATCCACCGGTCGTGGTGGGCTGGGTCGCTGCGAGTTCAAAGCTGCGGGTCGTATAGTCGCCCATCGCGAGACTGGTCTGCGTGTGCGCGCCGCTCATCGGCTCGGTCAGGAGCTGCACGACACCGCCGAGGGCGGCATTGCCCCAAGCCGTGGCGCCGCCGCCAGGGACGAGCTCGGCGCGGGACAGGCCGTCGCGCGGAACTTTCGTCCACGCCACCCAACCACCGAAAGGATCATTGAGCGGCACGCCATCGAGGACGATCAGCGAGCGGCTGGCACCGCTCGGTCCCAGCCCGCGGAGCGAGACGCCCTGGGCGGTGGGGTTGGCCGTGAAGCTGTCGCTGCGCCGGAACAGCGTGAATCCCGGCACGGAGCGAAGGGCGCCATCCAGCGTCAGCGCCGGATTCGCGCGCAGGTTGCCGGCGTCGAGAGCCTTGACGGAAAATGCCACCTGCTCGGCGGGTTGCGCGGCCCGCGCCGCGGTGATCACGACGGGATCGAGCCGGGGTACAGCCGGAGCGGACTCGGCGGCGGTCAGGGCGGCGGCGGGGACAGCGAGAAGGCAGAAACAACGCGAAAGCTTCATGGCAGGGTGCGCGGGACGTTAGGGGGCGGGGTATAAAGGGACAGGCTAATGTGCTGCAGCATCTCACGGCCGCGATTTCATTCGCCAGACGCACGGAAGCGCCCGCGGTTCTGCCCGCCGTGACCGGCCTCGGCGACCCCTCCCGCGACCTCCGAAATCCGACGCTCCCCCTGCCACCCACCCGCTCGCCGCCCAAGCCCCTTTGTCGTCCATTAGATGACAAGCGTGGCTTGGAGTTGAACGGAGCAAGGCGATGGAATCGCCGGGGCGGCGGAGGGGGCAATCAGCCGGCGGCGGCAGGCTGCAACGCCGCGGCAGCGCCTGCGGTCAATCGGACGGGAGCGCGATTTGGCTCGGCAAGTGGACCCGCTTTTGGGATGGCTTTCGAGTTCAGCGCAAAAAACGAAACCAACATGTCCGTCTGGGAATATAAGGTCATCAGCAGTGGCAAGGGCGGCTTTGCCACGCCGGCGCTGCTCGAAAAATTTCTCGGCGACCTGGGCCGCGACGAGTGGGAGATCATCCACTATCAGACCCTCCCGGAAAATCCGCTGGCGTTCTCCGGGCTCGCCCGGCGTTCGACGCAGCGTGACTGGACTTTGGAAGGAGCGGCCACCGCCGCCGCCAAGGCCGAGGCGGACAAGGTTCGCGCCGAGTTCGAAGCCAAGTTCAAGGAAGTAGCCACTCGCGCGGCGGGCAACGAGGAGCCGCCGGCGTCGTTTCTCGAGGAGAAGGTCGCCCCCGAGGACGGGTTGCGCAGCCTGGTCGACACTTCCCGCGATGCCGACACCGATGCGGATGACGAGGAGACGAAGGCGGACGACTGGGACAAGCTCACCGCGCAGGAAGAGGAAGAGCTGCCGACGTTTTTCGAGGCGATGCGTCCGCACATGCGCCGCAATCAACGCGGTCCGGGCATGTCGGTCGGCGTGGATTATCTGGCGCGCAAGTGGGACCAGTCCGAGGAGGACATCAAGGGCGCGCTGCTCGAATGCGGTTTTGTCATTCCCGAGAACGAGGACGACAAGCCGGTCTACCTCGAGTACGACGGCGATCTTTACTGGCTGAACGAGAACCGCCGCGGCGAACTTTGGCTCAACACCAAGGAAAAGCCGCGTCCGGTGTTCCGCGCCGTGAAGGCTGAGCGGGTCACGATCGAGGAAGAGCCGCAGAGCCGCCCGGATCGCAACCAGCGCCGGCCCGAGCCGACCGAGCCGGTGGCGAAGCCCGAAGGTGGCGCTCCGATTTCCGAGCCGGCGGCGACGGAAGCTTCTTCGCACGCTCCCGCAAGATCCGAGGCACCGGGTGCGCCGTTGCCGGAAGGTTCGGCGCTGCTCGCGAAGATCCGTCCCTTGATGCGGCGAAATCGTCGCGGCCCCGGTGGCAGCGGCAGCGGCAGTTTCCTCTCCCGCGCGCTCAAGTGCAGCGAGGCGGACCTGAAGACGGCGTTCACCGGTCTCGGTCTCACCGTGCCCGCCACGCCCAATGACGCGCCCGTTTACGCTGAGATTGAAGGCCAGCTCTGGTGGCTGAACCTGGATTCGCGCGGTGGACTTTGGATCAACGGCCGGGACAAGGAACCGGGTGAGACCGTCGCCAGCGCAAACGAGGCTTCCGTCCAGACTCCGATTGAAACCGGTGCCACGCCCACGGCCGAGCAGCCGCCGGCGACGGCGGCCGCGGCGACTGAGTCGAAACCGGCCGGCGACAGTGTGTTCGCGGTCGTGCGTCCTTCGTTGAAGCCGGCGAAGACCGGAGTTTCCGCGAAGGTTGAAGCCATCGCCGAGGAACGTGGCAGTGCGCTCGACGAACTCGTGAAGCATCTCGTGGCGGCCGGCCTCAAGCTGCCGGAGAAGCCGCGCGAGAAAGCCGTCTATGTCGAATTCGGGGGCGAAGCCTACTGGCTCGCGCGGAACTCGAAGGGTGAACTCTGGCTCAACGCGAAGCCCGCGCAGGGCGAAGCGAAGACGGAGGGTGACGAAGGCGAAGGCGCCGGCGAAGCCAAGGGCGGCGAGAAGAAGCCCGGCCGTTCGCGCGGGCGGCGGAAGTCGGACTGAGTTTGGTTCGACCAAGTGAGCTTGGTAGCCCGCTGCGTGAGCAGCGGGACAACTTTAGGGGAAGCGATGAAGAATTCCCTGCCCTCACGGCAAGGGCTCCCAGTCGGCACTCGAACGGGGACCTTTCGAAGAGGTTACTGAAGGTCCCCTCTCGAGCCGGCCCTACACCGATCCGTGGACGCTCCGTTGCCCGAAAGGTAGCCGTGGACGGTGGGGGCACCGTCCCTCCATGCATAGCTCTTTGAGAGGAGACCAAACGGAAGTCTGACCGATCCGCCTACCATGGAGGGCGGGTGCCCACACCCGCCGATTTTGTTCCACTGCACCGTTCCGGCTCGAGCGGGGTGCCCGAAGGGCGGGGTGTGTTGGCACGATCGGCTACGCCGGGAGAAGGCGTTGTCTTCGACCGAAGAGAAACATCACGCCCAACTTTCCGCCATTCGCCGGTCGGAGACCGGCGCCACTCGACCCGTGCCTCCGCTGACTTGGAGGTCGATCTTTTTGACACTGGTCCCGCCTCGCCGTTAGTTCCGGCGCCATGACAACCTCCTCCGTGCCGGTTGCTTCCTCGAAGCCGGCGGAAACTTCCGGTCCGAACTACATGCTCGCCCAGCTCGACGAGGTTCCGGCCACGCGGTGTCCGTGCGGCTGGGCACGCCGCGCGTTCGCCTCGCCCGACAATCCGGTCGCGACCCTGCACATGGTCGACATCCAGTCCGACGCGCAGACGCACTACCACAAGAAGATGTCTGAGATGTATCTCGTGCTCGAGGGCACGGGCTTCATCGAACTCGACGGCGTGCAGCATCCCGTGCGGCCGATGAGCGCGGTCTTCATCAAGCCCGGCTGCCGGCATCGCGCGATCGGGAAGCTGAAGATTCTCAACATCCCCGTGCCCGCCTTCGATCCGGCGGACGAATGGTTCGATTAAGTGGGTCGCGCCTGCAGCGCGACCCGAGTTGGGGACTGGAGGCGAAGCGGGCGCGCACGAGGCGCGCCCCTGCAACGAAGGGTCCTCCCGGTCCGACGAAGCACTCCGACGCGGACGGCGCGCGCACCTAGGGATTCGCTGAAGGCGAATCCCCGAACGTGGCGCGGATGTACGATAGCACGGCGCGACGCTGGCCGATCGACAGCGACGTGCCGAAGGACGGCATGCCCTTGACGTCGATCCCGTTGGCGATCGACTGCAGGAGCTGTTCGTCCGACTTCGCGAGCCGCGTCTTGTCATCGACGAAGCTCGCCGCACCGCCGGGAATCCCGCGGCCATTCACCTGGTGGCAGGCCACGCAGTAGAGCCGGTAGACCTTTTCGCCCGCGGCCACGAGGGCGCTGCCGGAACGCAGCTCCGCGGCCTGACCCTGCCTGGCGTCGAGCGAAGATTCGCCGGGACGCGGCAAACGCGTGGTGCCCCCCATCGGGTGCTCGCCGTTCAACAGGCGGTTGGCGGTGTAGTACCCAAGTGGATTCGTGATGGGTTCGTTGTCCGTGCTGCGCAGTGACGGCACCGAAAGCTCGTACACGAAGCCGGCCTTCAATTCGTCGAGCTCCAACTCGGCGCTGAGTCCATCGGCTGCGGGGCGGACAGCGCGCACGCCGACGGGCGCCTCGTCGATCCACGGCGAGCCATACTTGTAGTGATAGTAGAAGCGGAAGCGCGTGAGTCCGTAGTTCGCGGGATTCGCGAGGGTGGCCGCGGTCATCGGCCGCGTGAACGTGAGCCGAAAACCGCTCTCGGTGAGCGTCATCGTTTTCACCTCGGGCGAGACGCGACCGTCCCACACGACGCGCTGCAAGCCGTCCGCGCCCGCGCCCCAGCCGCCGGCTTCGCCAAGATAGAGCGCGCCATCGGGACCGAAGACGGCGCGGGTCGGACCGGCCTTCAACTTGTCGCCGCTGACGACGCCCGGGCTGTCGTTGCGACCGAGAAACGGGAAACACGCGCCCTGCCAGCCGCCCGCGACCTTCTCCAGCGCGGAGCGGATCACGAGCGTCGAGTAATCGCCGGTGAACACCTGTCCTTCATACGGCCCAAATTTTCCGCTGGTGAGATCCCAGACCGGTTCGCCGCTCGACACGCCCATCGGGCCGTGCGGGAAGACGACCGCGGGCGACTTGTACCGGCGCCACGCATCCTCGGTCGTAAAGGTCTTCGCGTTGAACCCGGGCTCCCATTTGAGACTCGCGACCATGCCGTGGAAATCGCCGCGCTCGACGTGGAGCAGGCCGCACGACGGTTTGTAGTCACCCTGGTTGTCCGCGAAGAAGAGTTCGCCCTCGGGACTCATGCCAATCCCGTTCGCCTGGCGGAAACCGCTGGCCCACGGCTCGAGTTTTCCGTCGGGCGAGATTCGGACGGCCCAGCCGCTCCACGGAATTTCCGAGCGATGGCCGGTGGCCTCGAGGATGAGGCTTTGGTCGCGTTCCCCGCGACGGGCGATCGGCGGCTGGTTCGTCTTCGGCGCATCGGGACTGACGCCGCCCGACTCGAGCGAAACGGCGCCGAAAAAATTGCCCGTGGCGTCGCGGCGCAGGCCGAAGAAGAAGGAGTGGTAGTTGTTTGAGATGCCCCACTGGCCGCCGAGCGAAGTGAACGTCTCGGCGCGGCCGTCGCCATCCTTGTCCTCGGCGCGGAGCAGTTCGGGCCGGTGCGCGACGTACACGACGCGCTCGGAATCGGCGATCAGGCCCATCGGCTCGTTGAGGCCGCGGGAGAACAGGCGCCACCTGCCCTCCGTCGCACGCATCCAGATTTCGCCGTAACGCGTCGCGATGACCAGCGTGCCTGCCGGCGTAAACGTGACCGCGGTGATGCCGCCGCGAATCTCCGCGGGATAGGGCACGTTTTCGATTCGGTAACCGGCGCGCGCCGGCGCGACGAAGGTGAACAGAGCGACGACAGCCGCGAAGATCGAACTACGAAGCGAAGGGCGGGCGGGGAATGGCTTCATGGCGTCGGTGCGCCGAATTTTACTTCGAGCAGAAACTGTCCGTCCGGGGTTGGGCTCAATGCATTCGCGGGCTGGCCGTCGACGGCGTACCACCATTTCGCATCGGTCGCGCCCTCGATCCGGAACCGGCGGGCCAGTCCGCCTTTCGCCCCGGCGCGGATGTCCTCGCGGACCAGCACGCCGTCGAGCGTGTACTGGAACTCGACCGAGTCGTCGCGGAGCACATAGCCCTTGAACTCGTACACGGGGACGTGGGCGGAGTCGCCGCGCCGCAGGGGAGTCGGGCCGTTTTCGCGATAAACCACCGGTCCAAGCAATCCGGCCGGCGCGAGAAATTTTCCGCCGACGCCCGGCCGCACGGGACCAATGTCGAGGAAGCCGCCGGTCCACGCGTAACACACGCCACCGCGGACGGGATCGTAGCAAAAGTTGATGCCGCCCGGCAGGCCGATCGCGAAGCTGCTCGGCGCGACGTCGAAGGGCAGGAACGTGCGTTCGATTTGAACCTCAGCCTTCGCGAATCCGGCGAGCGGACCGAGCAGGGTAAAGAGTAGGGCGGGGAGGAGTCGCATGGGGCATACGCGCCGAGTCGGACGGCGTCGCGGTGCCGACAGGATCAGCGCGCCACGCGGAAGCGGTCAAGTTCACCGGGGCCGGCGAGCCGCTCCTCCCGCGTGGACGAAACCCCTTTCGCCCTTCGAACGACGGAATGACGCCGGAAATTTGCGCTCAGGGTACCAGGGCCACCGACGGAGTCGGTCAAAGGTCAGTCGCCATCGTGCCAGCCGCGCCCTCCACGTTACCCGGCGCGCGCCTCCCCCGGACCGCGACCCCGTTGTAATCATCACCTGGATTCCGAAGTTAAACGGATTGGCGTGGCCCTGTCCGTGAGGACAGGGACTTCTTGGTCGCTTCGCCTAAAGCCGTCCCGCTGCTCACGCAGCGGGCTACGAAGCCAACTTCGGAATCCATCTATCAGATGACAAACCGGTCGGCTACCGTTGCGGCGTGGCATGCGGGGGGCTGGGACCCTTTTCGGCTACACTTCCCCACGAACGCGGAGCTAGGCTGTCTCTCCTCCGGCGCCGATTGGCTGCCGGTTCAGCCCTTCCTCCCATGCTGTCCTTCCGCCTCCTGTCCGTGCGTCGTGCCGCGTCCCTTCTCCTTCTCCTCGGCCTCGGTGTCCCGCGACTCGCGGCGCAGGAGTACGACCTTGTGATTCGCAATGGTCGCGTGATGGACCCGGAGTCGGGTCTCGATGCGGTGCGCAACGTCGGCATTCGCGGCGGGATCATCCGCACCATCACGGAACAGCCGCTCACCGGCCCCAATGTCATCGACGCGAAGGGACTCGTGGTGGCGCCGGGGTTCATCGACCTGCACCAGCACGCGCAGCTGCCCGAGGACTACCGGCTCAAGGCGCAGGACGGGGTCACGACGGTGGCCGAACTCGAAGTGGGCACCGCTGACGTCGACGCGTGGTACGCGTCCCGCGAGGGCAAGACGCCGATCAATTTTGCGGTGAGCATCGGCCACATCCCGTCGCGGATGGTCGTGATGGGTGACAAGATGGAATTTCTCCCCGGCGCGCAGTCCGGCGCGGCCACGCGGATCGCCACGGATCTGGAGCTCGATAAGATTGCGGCGCTGATCGAAAAGGGGCTGCAGCGCGGCGCGGTCGCGGTCGGCTTCGGACTGCAATACACGCCGATGGCGACGCAGCGTGAGACGGTGCAGATGTTTCGCGTCGCGGCGCGGTACAATGCCCCGTGTCATCTGCACATGCGGGCCAAGGGCGGCACGGGCTCGCAGAATGTCTACTCGGCCGTGCTCGAAATCATCGCCGCTTCGACGATCACCGGCGCCCCGGCTCATGTCTGCCACGTCCAGAGCACGGCGCTGCGGCTGACCCCGCGCGTGATGGAAATGATCTCCGCGGCCCACGCGCACGGGGTCGACATCACGACGGAGTGTTACCCGTACACGGCGGGCATGACGGACATCAAGTCGGCGATCTTCGATCCGGGCTGGCGCGAGAACGGCGAGATGGACTACTCGGATCTCCAATGGCCCTCGACGGGCGAGCGGTTGAATGCCGAGACGTTCGAGAAATACCGAAAGACCGGCGGGCTCGTGATCATCCATTCGAACCCCGAGGACGTGGTCCGGGACATCGTCGCCCATCCGCTCACCATGATCGGCAGCGACGGCCTGCGTGGTCATCCGCGTCATGCCGGGACGAGTGCGCGGGTGATCGGGCGGTACTCCCGCGAGCTGAAGGCGATCAGCCTGATGCAGGCGATCGACAAACTCGCGCTCATGCCGGCGAAGCGGCTCGAGAACCGCGTGCCGATGCTGCGCAACAAAGGCCGGGTCCGCGTCGGTGCCGATGCGGATCTGGTGCTCTTCAATCCCGACACGATCACCGATCGCGCGACCTACACGCAGCCTGATCTGCCTTCGGAAGGTATCCCGCACGTGCTGGTCGGCGGCGTGTTCGTGGTGAAGGACGGCGTCTTCCAGGCGAACGCGAAGCCCGGCAAAGCGGTCCGCGCGCCGATTCAGGACGCGCGCTGAGTTGCCGCGCGGCTCCCTCTGGGAGTTAAACCACAGATGGACACCGATGAACACGGATGCCTCAGCAGTGGCGGCCTTTGATTCCGTGCATTCCGTGCGCTCCGTGGTCCAACCTCCGGAGTTTAACCTCCGAGTGCACTGAGTGAAGACGTGCAGCGCTCCTGACATCCGGAAGACCGTGTTTCGAACGGACCACCGGATTTGTGTCCATCTGTGTCCATCTGTGGTTAAGCTGCGCGGCTCCGGTTGATCGGTCCGCTTCATCGCTAGACACATCGCCGAATTTGCGAATCAATCGCCGTCGCCATGAGAAAAGCCGTCAACCCCAAGGGCGCTGCGGCGCCATCCGCTCCCTATTCGCCCGCGATCGTCGCGAACGGATTCATCTACGTGTCGGGCCAAGGCCCGCTCGATCCTGCCACCGGCAACTACACGCCTTCGACGATTCAGGCCGAGACGAAGCAGGTGTTCGAAAACATCAAGTCGATCCTCGAGGCCGCCGGCTCCTCGCTGGAGAAGGTCGTCAAGGTGAACGTGTTTCTCCGCGATATTGGCGACTTCAAGGCGATGAACGAAGTCTATGCGACTTACTTCGCCGCGCCGTTTCCCGCCCGCACGACGATCCAGGCCGGCGCGCTCCCGCGAAACTTCGCCGTCGAGATCGAGTGCGTTGCGATGCAGTGACGGAGTTTTAACCACGAAGGCACGAAGGGCACGAAGCCCCTGATTTAACCACCGAGACACCGAGGCACCGAGAGCAGACCGGATCGCCAGGATCCCAAACCTTTGTGCCCTTCGTGTCTTCGTGTTTAAACCGGCTCGGTGCCTCGGTGTCTCGGTGGTTAATCCCTCTTGTGCCTAATCTTCTTCTTCCTGCATGAACGCGACCGAACTCGATACCCCGGCCCTCTACGTCGATCTCGACGTGCTGGAGCGCAACATCCGAACGATGCAGGAGCGCTGCAACAAGCTCGGCGTGTCGCTGCGTCCGCACATCAAGACCCACAAGATGCCCGAGATCGCCCGCATGCAGCTCGCCGCGGGAGCGATCGGTCTGACGATGGCGAAGACCGGCGAGGCCGAGGTGATGCCGGGCGATGACATCCTGATCGGTTACCCGCTCACCGCCGAAAAATTTCCGCGGGTTCGCGAACTCGCGAAGACCCGGCGCATCACGGTCGCCGTCGATTCCGTGGAAATCGCGCGGGGCCTCCCTGGAATCAACACGCTGGTGGAGATCGACATCGGTGCCGGCCGCTGCGGCGTGCAGACGCCGGCGGACGCGGTGGCGGTGGCGCGGGCGTGCACGAACTTTCAGGGCATTTTTTATTATCCCGCGTGGCTCAACGAAGCCGAGTTTCAGGCGGCGCGGCGCAAAATCGACGCGGTGCTGGCGGCCCTGAAGGCCGCCGGGTTCGAGGTGAAAATCGTTTCGGGCGGTTCCACGCCCGGCATGGATCGGACCCACTTGATTCCGCAAACCACCGAGGTTCGTCCGGGCACGTATGTGTTCCAGGATGCGACGGGCGTGGTGCAGGGACTCTGCACCGAGGCGGACTGTGCCCTTCGGATGCTCGTTACCGTCGTGAGCACCAGCGTCCCCGGGCAGTGCATCATCGATGGGGGTTCGAAGACCTTCACCTACGACGCGACGAAAGGGGCGCCGAATTACGGCCTGTTTCCCGGCCGGACCTGGACCATGCCACGCATGACGGAGGAACACGGGCATGTCGCGCTCAACGGCAGCACGGCGAAGGTCGGCGAGAAAGTCTGGGTCATTCCGAGCCATGTTTGTCCGGCGGTGAACCTGCAGGACGAGGTCTGGTACGGCCGCAACGGGATGGTCGAAGGCAAGTGGACCGTCGCCGCCCGAGGTCGCGTGCGCTGAAGCAGCAAGCCCCAGCCGACACACCCCGGCGCTGCGCGCTACCCCGCTCGAGCCGGAACGATGCAGTGGAATGTAACTGGCGGGTGAGACACCCGCCCTCCAGGGAAGGCGCGTCGTTCAGATGCCCGGCTGTTCCTCCTCTCGGAAAGCAATCCGTGGGGACGGTGCCCCCACCATCCACGGCTGCATTTCGTCGAGCGGAACGTTCACCAATCAGTACACCAACTGCCGTTCGTCGGTCGGCCACGGCCTACATTCGCGAAGCGGCCCGGCGGCGAGCGCCGGCCCTACCATCAACGGAATGGTTCCGCGTCAGAAATCCGCCGTGCCGGGCGTGCGCGCAAACGGAATGACGTCCCGGATGTTTCCGACGCCGGTGACGAACATCAGCATCCGCTCGAAGCCGAGGCCGAAGCCGGCGTGCGGCACGGAACCGAAACGCCGCAGATCGAGATACCACCAGTAGTCTTTCTCGGAGAGATGATGCATCGCCATGCCTTCGCGGAGCATCTCCAGCCGTTCCTCGCGCTGGCTGCCACCGATGATTTCGCCGATGCCGGGCACGAGCAAATCCATCGCCCCGACCGTTTGCCGATCTGGCGGACAGCCGTCGGTGACGCGCATGTAGAAGGCCTTAATCGCCCGCGGATAATTGTAGACCGTCACCGGACACTTGAAGTGTTCCTCGGTGAGGTAGCGCTCGTGCTCAGCCTGCAGATTCGCGCCCCAGGAGACGGGATGCTCCCACTTCTTTCCGCTCTTCTCGAGAATCTCCACCGCCTCGGTGTAACTGCAGCGCTGGAACGGCCGCTCGAGGACGAAGTCGAGCCGCGCGAGCAGTTCCTTGTCGACGAACTTGCTGAAGAACTCGAGGTCGGCGGCGCAATGTTCCTTCGCGTCGCGGATGAGGTATTTCACGAACTCCTCGGCGAGCGCCATGTTCCCCTGCAGATCGCAAAACGCGACCTCGGGTTCGATCATCCAGAACTCGGCCGCGTGGCGTGAGGTGTTGGAATTCTCCGCGCGAAACGTCGGCCCGAAGGTGTAGATGTTCGAAAGCGCGCAGGCGAAGATCTCGCCTTCGAGTTGCCCCGATACGGTGAGGAAAGTCTTCTTCGCGAAGAAGTCCTTCGTGTTGTCCACCTGGCCGTCCTCGGTGCGCGGCGGATCGCCGACGGGCAGGGTGGTCACGCGAAACATGTCACCCGCGCCCTCGGCGTCGCTGGCCGTGATGATCGGCGTGTGGACGTAGATGAAATCCTTCTGCTGGAAAAACTGGTGCACGGCGTACGCCAGCCGGCTGCGCACGCGGAAGACCGCCCCAAAGAGGTTCGAGCGCGGGCGGAGGTGGGCGATCTCGCGGAGAAACTCGAGGCTGTGTCCCTTTTTCTGCAGCGGATAGGTCGCGTCCGCCTCGCCGACGACCTTGAAGGTGTCCGCGATCACTTCCCACTTCTGGCCCTGGCCTTGGGAGGGAACGAGCTTGCCGTGCACCTCAAGGGCGGCGCCCGTGGTGGCCTTCTCGATGTGCGCGTAGTCCGGGAGCGTCGCGTTCGCGATGACCTGGATGCCCTTCAGGCTGGAGCCGTCGTTGAGCTCGATAAACGAGAACGCCTTCGCGTCGCGCCGGGTGCGAACCCAGCCCTGGAGTTGGATCGCGTCCTGGGGAGCCGAGGCCGCCAGCGCGTCTTTGATCAGGGTGCGTGCCATGTGTGCATCCAACGAATCCGCGCCCACGGTGTGACGCAAATCTGTAAAGGCACTGCGCTGCTGCGCCGTGCCGAGGCCGCCGGTTCCGGCGGCACATCTGTCGGGAGTGTGCAACTCGGCCTGCTGGGAGTGAGGCACCGCGCCGGACGGCGGTGATCAAAGTAAGTATTAAGAAGAAAGAAACCGATCCCACGCGGGGTCGGTTTCTTTGTTTGGCATGGCCGGAAGTGGCACGGGTCTCCCGACCCGTGAAAGCCGTTCGAACGAGCGTCGATCCGTGGCCGACACCCCCCGCCCTACTGCGCCCCTCTTGAGCTGGAATGATGCAGTGGAACGAAGTCGGCGGGTGTGGCCACCCGCCCTCCAGGGTAGGCGGATCGTTCAGACTTCCGTTCGCGCTCCTCTCAAAGAGAAGTCAATGGAGGGACGGTGCCCTCACCGTCCAAGGCTGCCTAACTTGCGACGGAACGTCCGCGGCCCGGTGTAGGGCCCGGGATCCCCTCCGTTCGGCCGTGAGCTTGCCGAACCGGCTAGTCGCCGGGCCGCGGCCTTCATTCGCGAAACGGGCCGGCGGCGAGCGCCGGCCCTACATTCCACGGCATCGTTCCGGCTCGAGAGGGGTGGCGCGAACCCGTTCGACGGGCTCACGGCCTGGCGTTCGCTTAAAATAGAGGCTCTGAGCTAGTCGAAGAGCGACGGGGTGTGTTCTCGCCGGTTACTTCAGCTCCGCCAGGCGGATGTTCTTGAACTCGATCTTCATGTCGAAGTTGTCGTGCACCTGCAGGCTGATCGGGCCGGCGTCGGGATGGCCGGCATCGGCATAGCGATGCACCATCTGGCCGTTGATCCAAACGGTGAAAATCGCGCCACGCGCCTCGAGGCGGATGTGGTTCCAGTCGCCGTGCTTCAGCACCTTCCAGGTGTCCTTCGCCGTCGAGTCGTCGGTGTAGCTCAAGGCGCCGAGGTAGAAAGATCCCGTCAGCTCCGTGCGGAGGCTGGCGGACGTGCCAATCTGCATCTGCAGCCGGGGCATGCGGAACTCGATGCCGCTGTCGGCCGGCGGCAGGTATTTCACATCACACTCGATGATGAAATTCTTGTAGGTCTTCTCGGTGTCGATCGTGCTGCCCTTGCGCTGGGGATTGCTGCGGCCGACCAGCGCGCCGTCCTGGACGCTCCAGATGCTGGTGTCGCCGTTCGGCTTCCAGCCGGTCAGGTCCTTGCCGTTGAAGATCGAAACAAAGTTCGGCGCGGCGGTATCAGCGGCGCGAACCGCGGAGAGAGCGATGAACGCCGAGGCAGCCAAGGCGAGGGTGCGAAGGGACAGGAGTTTCATTGGGATTGGGGACTGGAGCATTTGCGAAAGCAGCGACAGGATGCAAACACGATAGGAGCGGGATGACAGGAGTTCGGAGTTTGGACAGGATGACAGGATTGAGCAGGATGGGGCGAAGAGCGGTGGAGCTCCCTCGGAGTCCGATCCTGGTCAGGGACTCGGGCCCAAGCTCCGAATCCTGCACCATCCTGTCATCCTGTCCAAATTCCGGCTCCTGTCTTCAAGCCAGATACGGGATCGTCATCGGACCCTCGGGCAGCACCGCAATCGGGGCATCTGCGCCGATTCGCTTCAGCTCAGCGGCGAGGCAGGCGGTGATATCGGCCACGGGTTCGAGATGCGCCCGCGTCACGTCTCCAGGCGCGAGCTTGCTGTGCAGCGCGACGCGGGCCCGCTGGAGAATGAGCGCGAACAACTGCACCTGCCACTGATCGAGGATCGGCACGGGAGCGTTGTTAATGGTGTCGAGCATCGCGCCCGCCGAGTGGTGCGAGAAAACGAACTTCTTGAAATTTCCATGCTCGGGAAAACCGTCGCTGCACTCTGCGACGGCGAGGATGAGTCCGCCCGGGGCGACAATCTGGGCCGCGGCCGACATGCCCTTCACCGTTTGGTAGAGATTCTGGTCGAGCGGGAAGCCGCCGTTGGTCGTGATGACGATCGGGAACGGCTGCGGGCACGAGACCATCGCGGTGCGCTTCGCAAACGCACAGCCCTCGGCATGGGCGGCGAGCACGTCGCCGCAGAAGAAGCCGGTAATGTCGCGGTGGCGGTTCTGGGTGACATTGATGCAGAAATCCACTGGCACGAGCGAACCGTTGGCCCGGACCTGCGCCTGGGTCGGATTATTTTCCAGTACGCCCCAGGTGCTGAGCGGATCGCCGATGACCTGCGCGCGGTGGTAGTGTTTGATGGAGTCGATGTCGGCGACCGCGGGGAAAATGCCCTTATAGCCGCCGGAGAAGCCGGCCATGAAGTGGGGCTCGATAAAGCCCATCACGATCCGCTTGTCGGCCTCGACGTAGTCGCGATTGAAGGACACCGGGCGTCCGTCGACCGTCTTGCCCACGGGTCGGAGCGTCGCGGGATCGAAGGAGTTGTGATTCACGATCCGGTAGCGATCGACGACGGCGTCGCCGACCATCAGGCGCAGTTCGGCGTCCGTGTTGGCGCGGTGCGAACCGGTGCCGTTGATGATGACGAAATTTTCCGCCGGCACATGCGGCAGCGCGGCAAACAGCCAGGGAAGGATGCGCTCGCGGGGCAGGGGCCGGGTGTGATCCGGGATGACGATGGCCACGCGATCCGTGGCCTTGATCAACTCGGCGAGCGGCTGGGAACCGATCGGCTTTCGCACGGCCGCGGCAAAGGCGGCCGCTTCGTCGGGCAGTCCCTTGACGAAGATCGGCTCGACGACCGTGACGCGGGCGGAGGGGATATCGATCGTGAGTCCGTCGCGGCCGAACTGGAGGGGAACTTTCATGGTAGGGAAGTAAGGCGCCGCGGCGCGGGAAGGGGAGGGAATTTTGGATTTTGGAATCTCGATGCGGGATTCGCCCAAACATTAACCACGAAGGCGCAGAGACACAGAGATGCGGGACTGGCGCAACACACCCCGACGCCTACTCCACCCCTCTCGAGCGGGACCATGCCGAGGAAACAACCACAGATGGACACAAATGGACACGGATTCAGAGGCGTCGATCCAGCACAGGGCGGCTGGAAATCAGGCACACCTTTTGGTGGGCGATGGCCGGGGGTCTTTCCCATCTGTGCGCATCAGTGTCCATCTGTGGTTCGACTGCCTGGTTCCGGATCCAGCGGGGATCACGAGCAGCAGAACGTCGATTCCCTCTTGGAGAGGGGCGGCCCGGAGGGCGGGGTGTGTTGGCCCGGCCCAAATCGAAAATCCAGAATGCCGAAGGCGTGGCACGGGTCTCCGGACCCGTGAAAGGCTTTTCCAGACGAGTTTCACGGGTCGGGAGACCCGTGCCACTCCGGCCCAATCGAAAATCGAAAGGCCCGTCAGGCCTTCGCCGGCAAACACGCGGCGCATCCGTTGGCGAAGAAGTCGTTGCCCTTGTTGTCGACGAGGATGAACGCGGGGAAGTTTTCCACCTCGATCTTCCAAATCGATTCCATGCCGAGCTCCGGGTACTCGAGCTGCTCGACCTTGCGGATGTTTTCCTTCGCAAGGATCGCAGCCGGGCCGCCGATGCTGCCGAGGTAAAAGCCCCCGTGTTTCTTGCACGCGGTCGTGACCTGCGCGCTGCGGTTGCCCTTCGCGAGCATGATCATCGAGCCGCCGAGGGCCTGGAATTGATCGACGTAGCTGTCCATCCGGCCCGCCGTGGTGGGACCGAACGATCCTGACGCGTAACCCTTCGGCGTCTTCGCCGGACCGGCATAGTACACCGGGTGATCCTTGAAATACTGCGGCAGACCCTGGCCGGAATCGACGCGCTCCTTGAGTTTGGCGTGAGCGATGTCGCGGGCGACGATGAGTGGACCCGAGAGCGAAACACGGGTCGTGATCGGATACTTGCTCAGTTCCGCGAGGATGTCGGCCATCGGGCGGTTCAGGTCGACCTTCACGATATTGTCGTCCTTGAGCGCGCGACTGGCCGCGGGAATGAAGCGGCCCGGATTCGGCTCCATCTGCTCAAGGAACACGCCGTCCTTGGTGATCTTGCCCTTGATGTTGCGGTCGGCGCTGCACGACACGCCCATCGCGACGGGGCAGCTCGCACCGTGGCGCGGCAGGCGGATGACGCGGACATCGAGCGCGAAATACTTGCCGCCGAACTGTGCGCCGATCCCGGTGGAGCGGGCGAGTTGGAGGACTTTTTCCTCCATCGCGAGATCGCGGAAGGCGCGACCGTGCTCGTTGCCGGTCGTGGGTAGCGAGTCGAGGTAGCGGGTCGATGCGAGCTTCAGCGTCTTCATGCACGCCTCGGCGCTGGTGCCGCCGACGACGAAGACGAGGTGATACGGCGGGCAGGCCGCGGTGCCGAGCAGGGGCAGCTTGTCGACGACGAACTTCTCAAAGCTCTTCGGGTTGAGCAGCGCCTTGGTCTCCTGAAACAGGAACATCTTGTTCGCCGAGCCGCCGCCCTTGGCGACGAAGAGAAATTCAAACTTCGAACCCTCGGTTGCCATCACATCGATCTGAGCCGGCAGGTTCGTGCCGGTGTTCACTTCCTTCCACATGTCGATCGGCGCCGTCTGCGAGTAACGCAGGTTCTCCTTCGTGAAACAGTCGTAGACGCCGCGGGAAATGGCCTCCGCGTCATTGCCGCCGGTCCAGACCTGCTGGCCCTTCTTGGCGAAGACGGCTGCGGTGCCGGTGTCCTGGCACATGGGGAGGATGCCCTGCGCGGCAATCTCGGCGTTCTTCAGCAAGGTGAGGGCAACGTAGCGATCGTTGGCCGAGGCCTCGGGATCATCGAGAATCGCGGCGACTTGCTGCAGGTGCTTTGTCCGCAGCATGAACGACGTATCGTGGAATGCCTGCTGCGTGAGGAACGCGATCGTCTCGGGCTCGACCTTGAGAATCTCCCGGCCCTCGAACGTCGTCGTGCTGATGCCCTCTTTCGAGAGCAGGCGGTACTCGGTGTCATCGGCACCGAGCGGCATGGGATCCTGGTAGACGAAGGCGGGCGGAGGCATGGGGCAGGAAGTTGGGGGAAATTTCCCGCGAGTAAAGCGGAGCCGCGGTAGAGGGACGTGGATTTTAGCCGGAAGCGGGGGCGGTATTATGCGGGCTGGCCTGCCTCGAGTGGCACGGGTCTCCCGACCCGTGTCAGCCGTTCGGAAGGTCCTTCACGGGTCAGGAGACCCGTGCCACTCGCTCAGCCCTTCGCCATCGCGCGCACGATGTCGTGCAGCCGCGCCAGGTCGGCGGGCGTCACGACTTCGCCCGGCTCGCGACCCCAGACCGTCGGGCCGGGCCAGAGGCCGCGGACGAGGAAGTTGTCGAAGACCGGTGTCATGTCGGTGACGGAAATGTAGTCCTTCTGCTCCTTCTCGTCACGCACGGCGGCAATCTTCGAGGCGGGGATGGGAGTAATCCGGCCGCTGGAGATGTAGGCGAGATCGTTGAGCGTCACGAGCGGCCGCGACTCGGCCAGCGTCGTGGCCGGCCGCGAGATCTCGCCGCGCAGGTAGCGGAAAAAGTGGAGGTGGTTCTCCATCAGCGGATCGTAGGGCTCGAGCTGGTACGTCTCGGTCCGGCCGTCGAGCCAGCGGATGTCGATCGCGCCGCCGACGGTGTAGCGCAAGGTCGCCTTGTCGCAGAGGACGATCTCGCTGTGCGTGCTCGGCCCGGAACCGACGTGCGACAGCGCGAAGCGCATCGTGATGCCTGCGGTGGTGTCGGTCTCGACGAGGAACGTGTCCGCGCCCTCGATGGCGTGCGCCCGGTAGAGCTCGGCCCGCACGGCAGCGATTTGCGCCCAGCTGAAGAGTTCGCCCGTGCCGGTCCAGAAGAGGAGGTTGTGGACGAAGTGCCCCATTGCGTTGCCGAAGCAGGAGTCGAGCACGACCTTGTCGTCGATCAGCAGCCGCCCCGCCCAGTTGTTGCGATGGAAGTAGCTCGCGGGACGAGGCCAGCGGGCATTGAGCGTCGCGCCGCGAATCGCGCCGAACTCCCCGTTGAGCAGCCGCTCTTTCAGGGTGAGGCGGAGTTTCTCGATGATGAAGTTGAAGCCGACCTGCGTCGCCTTCCGGGCGCGCGCGTCGGCGCCGATCATGCGATCGAGCTCCGCGTAATCCAGGGTGGGCGGCTTCTCGAGATAGGTTGGCAGGCCGAACGAAGTCACGGCCGCGTGCATTTCCGCGTGCAACTGGATCGGCGTCGGGAGCACGACGACGTCGAGGTCGCGATGGCAGGCCTCGAGCATCGTCCGGTAGTCGTGGAAGACCCGCACGCCCCGCGTCGCCAGTCGCCACGCCGTCTGCTCGCCGATGAACGAATCAAGTTGCGGATCGCACGTGCAGATGAGCTGGGCCACACCGCGATCCTCCAGCCGCGCGATGGCATGATGGTGCGAGGCGGCGAAGCCTCCCATGCCCACGATGCCGATGCGGATGGGGGCCTTCACACGATTTTGAACTTGGGGAGATCCTGGCCGTCGATCAGCCCGACCGGACGGCCGCGGGCATCGACCACGATGAGATCGTCGATCCGATGCGCCTCGAACAACCGCACCGCGTCGACGCCGAGGGCGGTGTCGCGGATGACCTTCGGTTTTCGCGTCATGAACTTCGCCACCGGCTCCGCGAGAAAACCGGGTCCGGTGAGGGCGCTGCGGCGAAAGTCTCCGTCGGTCAGGATGCCGGAGAGCCGGCCCGACTTCGGACTAACCAGCGCGATGCTGCCGCTCTTCGCTTTGGTCATGGCGAGGATCGCGTCCTGGATCGTCACGCGGTCCGAGGCGATCGGCAGCCGGGCGCCGGTGCGCATGATATCGCGCACCCGCAACAGCAGCACGCGGCCGAGATTGCCGGCGGGATGATAGCGGGCGAAGTCGTCGCGAGTCAGGCCGCGCGCCTCGAGCAGCACCATCGCCAGGGCATCGCCCAGCGCGAGCGCGGCGGTCGTGCTCGCGGTCGGCGCGAGCTTGAGCGGGCAGGCCTCGCGCGGGACGCGGAAGAGCAGCCGGAATTCGGCGTTGCGCGCCAGGTCGGAATCCGGGTTGCCGGTGAAGGCCACGAGCCGGGCGCCGAAGCGTTTCAACACCGGCAGGAGCCGGAGAATTTCCTCGGACTGGCCGCTGTTGCTGAGCAGGAAAACGAGATCGCCTTCGTCGACGAGCCCGAGATCGCCGTGCAGCGCCTGCGTGGCGTCGAGGAAGCACGAGGAGACACCGGTGCTGTTGAAGGTTGCGGCGATTTTCTGTGCGATGTGGGCGTTCTTGCCGACGCCGGTGAAGATTAGCTTCCGGCCGGCCGCGGTGGCGGCGTCGACCGCATCCGCCGTGGCCACGAACTCCCGACCGAGTCCCCGGGCCGTCGCCGCCAACGCACTATTCTCGATCCGGATGCACGCGCGGGCACGGGAGAGAACGGTTTTCGGTGGCAGAGGCATTTAGGGTTGAGTCGCCGAAGCAGGTTGCGGAATTTACGGCGAACGACCGCTCGTTCAATCCCATTCCCGGTACATGACTGACTGTCGCAAGCTCCTTGCTGTCGTCGCGTTGTTCGCGTTGACGCTCGGCGCGGGCTGCGGGGGTGGAGATCAGGGGCCCGTGGCGGCGGAAATGGACGAGCCCGCCTTCCGCCAAGGCCAGCAGCGCCTGCGCGAGGGACGCGCCCCCGAGGCGCTGACGTGGTTCCTCAAGGTCATCGATCGCCGCGGCGTGCAGAATTCCCCCGAATCGCACCTGCAGGCCGGCGTAATTTACCTCCAATACATCAAGGATCCCGTCGAGGCGTATCATCACTTCCGCAAGTACCTCGAGCTGCAGCCGAATTCCCGCGAATCCGTGCTCGTCCGTCAGCAACTCGATGCCGCGAAGCGGGAATTTGCCTCGGCCCTGCCGGCGCGCCCCGACGAAAACCAGGCGGTTCGCTTCGAATCCGCTGAGGAACTCGAGCGTCTCCGGCGCGAAAACGCCGAACTGCGCGCCGAGAACGCCACGCTGCGCGGCAGTGCCGGCCGTTCGCCGCGTGCCCTCGTGACGGTCCCCGCCCTCGTGCAGCCCGCACCGACGCCGGTGCCCGCGCTCACGGTCGAGGATTCGCCGATCACCGGCGTTCCCTCGGCTCCGGCGGCGCAGCCGTTGATCACAACGGCACCGACGCGGACTGTCGCCAACCCGATCCGCTCCGTCCCGGCGGCTCCCGCGCGAACTGTCCCGGTGGCTCCAGTCCGCCCCGCTCCGACGACGGCGGCGCGGCCGGCAACAGGAGGCCGGACGCACACGGTTCAGCAGAGCGAGGGACTCTTCGCGATCGCGCGGCGTTACGATTCGGCCAACGCGAGCCGCAAGCTGCGCGAGATCGTCGATGCGAATCCGGATGTCCTCCCGGGAGGCGTGAACACGCCGCTGAAGCCCGGCATGGTCCTCCGGATTCCGTAACCCGGAATCGTCGCGGTCGGTTCGGCGACGCGGAAATTTCCCAATCTTTCGTCATGCCCCGCACCTCCCAACGCACCGCCGGTTTCACCGAGTCGCTGATTCGCGAGATGTCGCGCGTCGCAGCGCGGCATAACGCGATCAATCTCGCGCAGGGTTTTCCCGACTGGGATCCGCCGGCGGAACTCGTGGCCGCGGCCCACGCGGCCCTGGACACGCCGAGGCACCAATACGCGACCACCTGGGGCTCGGCGGAACTGCGCGGGGCGCTGGCCAGCAAGTTGACGCGGACCATGGGCGTGCCGGTCGATCCCGACGCGGAACTCGTCGTCACGTGTGGCGCGACCGAAGCCATGATGGTGGCGATGATGTCGGTCTGCGATCCGGGCGACAAAGTCGGGCTGTTTTCCCCGTTTTACGAAAACTACAGCGCGGATGCGATTCTCACCGGCGCGGTGCCGGTGCACATCCCGCTGCATCCGCCGACGTATCGCTTCGACCCGGCGGAGCTGCGGAAGGCGTTCGCGAGCGGGCTGAAGGCGTTCGTATTGTGCAACCCGTCGAATCCCTCGGGTCGCGTCTTCACCCGGGAGGAATTGCTCCAGATCGCGGCGCTCGCCGAGGAGTTCGACGTGTGGGTGATCACCGACGAGGTCTACGAGCACATCGTCTACGCGCCGCACCGGCACACGTATTTCGCGACGCTGCCCGGAATGGCCGCGCGGACGCTGATGTGCTCGTCGCTCTCGAAGACGTTCTCAATCACGGGATGGAGAATCGGTTTCGTGCGCGCCGCGCCGGACGTCATTGCCCGGGCGCGCAAGGTGCACGATTTCCTCACCATTGGCGCGGCGGCCCCGCTGCAGCACGCGGTCGTGACCGCGTTGAATTTCCCCGCGAGTTACTACGACAAGCTGACCGCGGAATATACCGCCGCACGGGACATCCTGCTGTCGTATCTCGACAAAACGGGGATCGAATATTCCCGGCCGGAGGGCGCGTACTTCGTCATGCTCGACATCGCGCACTACGGTTACGCGAGCGACGTGGAGTTCGCGCACTGGATGACGCGGGAAATCGGCGTCGC
>CANJCM010000034.1 GCA_947472765.1 Opitutia bacterium | reverse complement strand
GTACACGGGGTCATGGTAGGATTCGGGATATCCGCCGAAAATTGGGGCCTGTGGACGGTTGAAGCGCCCCCGGCGCCGTCCGGAGTTACTGGGACTATGCCTCGCCGACTCCGACTCGAATTCTCGGGCGCCTGCTATCACGTCATCAACCGCGGCAATTACCGGCAGCCGATTTTCGCGACGAAAGGGGCGGCGGAATCATTTCGGCGCTGCCTCGACGAAGTCTGTTCGAGCCACGGATGGCTCATGCACGCCTACTCGATCATGCAGAATCACTTCCACCTCGTGCTCGAAACGCCGGAGCCGAACCTGAGTGACGGGATGCAGTGGCTGCAGGGTACATGGGCCCGACGCTTCAACCGGTACCGCAGCATAACGGGCCGGCCGTTCCAGGGCCGGTTCTTCGCCAAGCCGCTCGAACCCGGCCATGTGGTCGCCCAGGTGGCGCACTACGTTCACCTGAATCCGGTCGAAGCCGGAGTCGTGCCGGTGGAACGAGTCTGGGAGTATCGCTGGAGCAGCCTCGCCTGGTTTCCGCGCCGCGACCGCCCGGCATGGCTGGAACCGGCGACGGTGCTGGGCGAGAGCGGCCGGCTGAGCGACACGCCGGCGGGATGGCGCCAATATCGTGAATACCTCGGAGTGCTGTGGGAGAAGGATCCCGTGATGCGCGAGAAAGGATTCGCAAAACTCAGCCGTGGCTGGGCATTGGGCTCCACCGCATTTCGGGCGGAGTTGCGCTCCCGTCTCCATGACCGGCGGGAAAGCTTTTCCCTGCTGGGCGCAGATCGCGAGGCGGTCATCGCGGCCCGGGCCGAGCTGTGGGAAGGGCAACTCCGCAAACTTGCGGGAGAGCTCGGCATTTCCCTCGACTGTTTGCCCCGAAAAAAATCCGCCGGCGAAAAGCTCCTGCTGGCTACCGCGATGAAGCTCAGCACCTCGGTTTCGCGGAACTGGCTCGCGCAGCGCCTTCAGATGGGAACGCCAGGCAGCCTGGGCCCGTGGCTGTGTCAGTTTCGCAAGTCTGGCGCCCTCGAAAACCCCGCGATTAAGGCCGCAATATCCCGAATCCTGCCATGACCCCTTTTGGGAACCCCGATAGCTTTCGGTCTGCGGCCCAGTCGGTCCCGCGCCAACAGGGCGGTGACTCACGCCGAAGCGCGAAGCCGCGAAGGCGAACCCTCTGGCTCTCCGCGCTTCCGCCGCTCCTCGTGAACCGCGCTGCTGCTTTCGGAAACCCGCGTCCGATTGCACCACGAGATTTGGGTCCATCCGTGTCCATCTGTGGTTCAACCGCAGGGCTGGCGGAACGGTCGACCGGCGTTAGCCGACGTAATCACTCGGCAATCGGCACCCGGCAATCGGCAATGAGAGCGCGCTACAGAAACAACAAATGCAGATTCGCACCGCGGACAGTGCGAGCCGCAGCCAAATCGCGGATGAAGGCGAGGGACTCTTCGTATTCCCGCTTTCGCTTCGGGGTCGCGCGGGCTCCGGGGGGGAGCAGGGCGGGGCGGAGATTCGTCACGAGCAGCGTGGCTTCGCGGTAGCGGGCGAGCTGGCGCAGGCCGGTCATGATTTCCGCCCGGGTGAAGAGGGGAGTCGCGGAGGTGAGCGTCAGGGCGGCGTCCCAGTGATAGAAGCCGTGGGCCGGCTGCCGCGCGAAGACCTTCACGAGCAACGTGACGGCGGCGGCGTTGAACGCGGCATCGTACGTGCTCGCGGAGTTCGGGTGGGATTCGAGCTGGGCCTTGAATTCGGCGAGGTCGAAGGCGATCGCAGACGCGATCTGCTCGGCGAGGTAGAGATCCTGTCCCGTCGCGTGCGCGAAGAGCGCGTTGATGAAATGCAGCCGACGCAGTTCGTCGCGAGACCGGGGGGGCATGAGGTGCGGTGGAAGAAAACGGGCGCGCACGAGGCGCGCCCCTACAAAGTCGGACGAGCCCGGCTGCTACGCGCTTCGTCGGGGCGTGCCTCGTGCGCGCCCGCTCGGTTTTGTCGGTGCACGTGAACGGCTCTACTGGTTCTCGGGCTTCGGCTTTTCCAGCGTGCTGATTTCGTCGACGAACTCGGCGACGTCCCGGAATTGTTTGTAGATGCTCGCGAACCGCACGTAAGCGACCTGGTCGACGTTGCGCAGCCGTTGCATCACGCCTTCGCCGATGGCGCGGGAGGGGATTTCGCGTTCGAACTGGGCCTCGAGGGCGTCCATCACGTCTTCCACCAGCATCGCAATCTGTTCGGCGTCCACGGGGCGCTTGTGACAGGCGGCCCGGACGGCGCGGACCAGCTTCTCCCGTTCGAAATCCTCCCGGCGTCCATCGCGCTTGATCACCACCACGCCGTCACGGACGAGCGTTTCGGTCGTCGTGTAACGATGTCCGCATTCGAGGCACTCGCGGCGGCGCCGGATCGTCGATCCCTCCTTGCTGATGCGGGAGTCGATGACCTTGTCCTCGATGGACGTACATTTGGGGCAGCGCATGTTGGGATTTCCGATTTCCGAGTGGCGAATGCCGAGTGGGATTTCAGCTCAGGTGACCGCTACGACGGAGGAGGGTTTCCTGATTCGACACGGGGTTCGGGTGCTCGGGAATTCGGCAATGAGCACTCGGCAATCGGCATTTACGACGCACTCAATTGAGCGTCAGAAAGTTCTCGAGAATCTTGATCCCACCTTCGGTGGCGATCGACTCGGGGTGGAACTGCACGCCCCAGATGGGGAGGGTCTTGTGACGCAGGCCCATGACCTCGCCCTCGGCGGTTTCAGCGGTGATTTCCAGCTCCTTGGGGAACGTGGAGCGCTCGACCAGGAGCGAATGATAGCGCGTGGCGGCGAAGTCCTGCGGCATGCCGCGGAAGAGATCCGTGTTGTGGTGATGGATCGGCGAGGTCTTGCCGTGCATCAGGCGGTCGGCGCGGATGACGTTGCCGCCGAAGTAGTGGCCAATCGCCTGGTGACCGAGGCAGACGCCGAAGATGGGTTTCACGCCGGCGAAGGCCTTGATCATGTCGAGCGTCACACCGGCCTCCTTGGGCGAACAGGGACCCGGGGAGAGGAGCACGCGGTCGGGTTTCAATGCGAGGGCCTCGGCGGGCGTGATCTCGTTGTTCCGGAACACGCGCTGCTCCACGCCCAACTGGCCAAAGTATTGGACGAGGTTGAAGGTGAAGGAGTCGAAGTTATCGATGACGAGCAGCATGGCGCGTTAGGCAGTTGAACAGCCTGAAAGACGGAAAGGCCGAATGCAAAGGGTGAAACGCGGGTTGGACAAGCACAGTGCCGGCGGGGTTGCGGACGAGGCTGATGGGGTGGGGCGTTCCGGGATTGGGCTCACGTGGAGGCGCGGAGACGCGGAGGGAAGCGAGGTGGCACGGGTCTCCTGACCCGTGAAGGAACGTACGACCACCGGTAGTGTTTTCACGGGTCGGGAGACCCGTGCCACCGCCGAGGGCGCGCACGAGGCACGCCCCTACACACGATGGAGGGCCGGTGCCCCCACCGGCCGGTCTTGAGGAAACGATTAAAGGGAAAGCCTCCGACTACTTGATCTCCGCGTATCCGCGTGCGGAATGGATTGGATGGAGAGTTGGGGGGCTGATTCTGGCCGCTTTAGGGCGGACGTTTCCGCCGGGCTTGGCTCACGCGGAGGCGCGGAGACGCGGAGCGGGGAGAACGATTATGAGAACGAGGGAATGATTTTCGCCGGTCGGAGACGCGGCGCTACGGGTGGCACGGGTCTCCTTACCCGTGAAGGGTCGTACGGCCACCGGTAGTGTTTTCACGGGTCGGGAGACCCGTGCCACCGCCGAGGGCGCGCACGAGGCGCGCCCCTACACCATGGAGGCGTGAAAAAGGATTGGGTCGCGCGGGGAGAGCATCGAGAGTCGATCGAGTGTCCAAGCATTTCGATCTCCTCACGACCGACACCACGACCGCCGCCCGGCGCGGGCGGTTGCGCACCCGTCACGGCACGGTCGAGACGCCAATTTTCATGCCGGTCGGCACTCAGGGCACGGTCAAGGCCCTCACGCCGCAGCACGTCCGCGACATCGGCTCCCAAATCATCCTGGGCAACACGTATCACCTGAACCTGCGGCCGGGCAGCGAACTGATCCGCGACTTGGGCGGGCTGCACAAATTCATGGGCTGGGACGGTCCCATTCTCACGGACAGTGGCGGTTTTCAGGTTTTCTCGCTGGCCAAGCTGCGGGATGTCCGCGACGACGGCGTGGCGTTCTCGTCCCATCTCGATGGCGCCAAGCTCTTCCTCGGTCCGCGCGAGGTGATGGCGATTCAGCAGAATCTCGGCAGCGACATCGCCATGGTGCTCGATGAGTGTCCGCCCTGGCCGTGCGAACGCGACGCATGTGCGCGAGCGGTGGCGCGCAGCGAACGCTGGGCGCGGCAGTGTCGTGACATTGCGACGGAGTCAGGATTTCTCGCCGCGGGGCATCACGTGTTCGCCATCGTGCAGGGCTCGACGTACGACGATCTCCGGCGCGAGGCGGCGGAGTCGCTCGCGGCCCTCGATTTGCCGGGTTACGCCGTCGGTGGCGTCAGTGTGGGCGAGCCCGAGCCGGAGATGTTGAAACAGGTGGGCGCGACGGTGCCGTTTCTGCCTGCGGACAAGCCGCGTTATACGATGGGGCTCGGGACGCCGCCGCAGTTGCTGAAGATGGTCGCGCTCGGCGTGGACATGTTTGACTGCGTGCTGCCGTCACGCGTCGCGCGCAACGGCCTCGTCTTCACGCCCGACGGCCCGATGAACCTCCGCAACGAGCAGTACCGCGCGGATCCGCGGCCGATTGTCGAAGGCCTCGACAACTACACGTGCCGGAACTTTTCGCGGGCGTACCTCCGGCACCTCACGGTCTCAGGCGAGATGCTGAGCGGGACGCTGCTCACGATCCACAACCTGCATTTCTATCTCGATTTGATGGCGCAGGCCCGGGCGCACATTGAGGCGGGCGACTACGGGACGTGGCACCGGGCGTGGATTTCGCGTTACGAGGCGGGAGTGGCGGCGCGGGCGGCGGGGTGAATGCGAGTCCGTGGCCGCGAGCGTGAGCGAGTGGTGGCTCGATTCGGAGTTAACCACGAAGTCACGAAGGCGCAGAGGGCCGGGCTTCGGAACCAATCCGGGGAAACCACTCATTGGCACTAATGGAGCACTCATCGGATGCGGAGCTCACCGACAGATCCCCCGTTTTGTCATTCTGAGCGCAGCGAAGAATCCATGCCTTCGAGGGAGCATAAGGTCTGGATGACCGAGCCTGTCGCTTCGCTCGAGCGGTGCGGTTTGTATTTGGTTGGTTTACTCCCGTCCATGCGCCGCGGCGCGAGGGCTACTGATTCATAGTTGCGGCGTAAACCGTCCGCCGGGGCCGCCGTTCCCGGGGGCAGTCGCGGCGGATTTGCTCGAAAATTTTCCCTGATGCGCCACCGTGCCCCGACGTATGCGCATTCTTGTCACCGGCGGCGCCGGCTTTCTCGGTTCCCATCTTTGCGAGCGGCTCCTGCGGGACGGCCATGAGGTCGTGTGCATCGACAATCTCTTCACCGGGCGGAAATCGAACATCGCCCCGCTGCTGACGCATCCGAACTTCGAGTTCGTGCGCCACGACATCATCGATCCCTTCAAGTACGAGGTGGATCAGATCTACAACCTGGCGTGTCCGGCCTCGCCGCCGCATTACCAGTACAACCCGATCAAGACGATCAAGACGTCGGTGATGGGCGCGATCAACTGTCTCGGACTGGCGAAACGCGTGAAGGCGCGGGTGTTTCAGGCGAGCACCAGTGAAGTCTACGGCGATCCCCAAGTGCACCCGCAGCCGGAGAGTTACTGGGGCAACGTGAACCCGATCGGCCGGCGGTCCTGTTACGACGAGGGCAAGCGGTGTGCCGAGACCCTCTTCTTCGACTACCACCGCGAGAACAAGGTCGATATCCGCGTCGTCCGGATCTTCAACACCTACGGCCCCCGCATGCATCCGAACGATGGCCGCGTCGTCTCGAACTTCGTGGTCCAGGCGCTGAAGGGCGAGGACATCACCATTTACGGCGACGGCACCCAGACGCGTTCGTTCTGCTACGTGGACGATCTGATCGAAGGATTCGTCCGCTTCATGGCCCAGACGGAAATCGTCGGCCCGATGAACCTCGGCAATCCCGGCGAGTTCACGATGCTGCAGCTCGCTGAGATGACCGTGAAGCTCGTGGGTGGAAAATCCCGCATCGTCCACAAGGCGCTTCCCGCCGACGACCCGAAGCAGCGCCGGCCCGACATCACGCTCGCGCGCCGCGTCCTGAAATGGGAGCCGACCGTGCCGCTCGAGGAAGGCCTCAAGCGCACGATCGCGTATTTCCGCGGCACGCTCTGATTGAACCTTAGAGGATCTTCGCGGCGGGCGACGACGTCTGACCTGCGCTGCTCGTTTCGAGGCAATGCGCCTCAGTCGAGCGCATCGTGCCGTAGACACCCGCCGGCGCCGGCAGCGTGCGGTTAATCTCGTTCAGGCGATACCCAAAACCGGGACCGCGGATGGTCGTGAGATCGAGCTGGCCATTTTGCCGGCGGTAGAGACCGGGGTGCACCTGCGCCTCCGGGCGGGAGACTTCTGGATAAAATTGGGCGGCATTGGCCTCGACTCCCATGATTGTGCCGACGTGCGCAGCGAGCTGGACGTGCGGGAGCATGGCTAACATCGGATTGGTCAGGTCTTGCACCATCAAGGTCATGCCGTGGGCTTTGGCCCAGCAGGCACTGAGGAGAGCTCCCGTCTGGGTTTTGCAGGTCTTCAAGGCGACCCCCGTCCAGCCTAGCTCGCGTCCGCGCGCGACGTGCTTCCAGTCGTGAGCGCTTTCGTCCATGAAGAGCGGCTTCCGGGCCGAGATGGCGTGGATGTCGATGGGGTATCGATCGAGGTCGTAGGGAAAGGGTTGTTCGACGTAGAGAATGCTGCCGTAAATCCGCGGGTGCTCAATGAGCAGCCGGTCCAGAATTTCGATGACATATTGCGGATCGAGAACGGTGCAGTTGAAGTCGGCCGTCAGCCAGGGCACCGCGAGTTCGGCGGCGATTTCTCCGATCCGAACGAGGCGGGCGTAGTCCCAGCTGGGATCGTTGCCGCGCAACTTGATCTTCAGGCAGCGCAGTCCGTCGCGACGAATCCAATCGCCCAGCAGGACGGGATATCCGTCGTCGGGCTGATGGGAGGTCATCTCCTCCGCGCGAACAGCGTCGACGCCGCCGATCAAATGCCAGACGGGAAGGTGAAGCGGCGCGGAAGCGACGAGAAAGTCACGCGGATACAGTCCATCGAATCGGACCGACCTGCCGGGCGCGGCCTCAAGATAAGCGGCCAGGTCACGATTCAGGTGCCCGGGTCCATACATCTGGTAAACCGGCTTGCCGCCGAGGTGCCCGAAAGCGTCGTGCAGCGCGACGTCGAAGGCCGAGCAGCAGACGAGCGCCGCGAGCCAGGGCATGGCTTCATTGGGCTTCTGTCCGGCGTTGAGCTCACTTAGCAAACCGGGCAGGACCTCCGATTGAAACGCGTGTCCGACTTCGAGAACGTCTCCAGTGAAGTCGAAGTCGGCCCAGCTAGCCGCCAGCCGGATCGAGAATGTGAGCATGAGCTGCTCGCGGATTTCGTAGCTGAGATCACTGGGCCACGCCCACGTCACGGAGAGCGGCGTTTCGCCCCAGCCTTCCACCTCGCGGCCGTCCCGGCCCCGGATCCTGACGCAAACGCGGGCGCATTTTACGGCATTCACGACTTCCCGGCCGAACTTCAAGGGCGTCCGGTTCGTGACGGGGAGAAAGTAGACGGAGGCCCCGATAGGGCGGAAATCGGTCGGGTGTGGCATGGGAGGCGTCGGATCGATCCGGCTCAGCTCAGCGGCTTGCCCTTGGTTTCAGGTGCGAACCAGATCGCGGCGGCACCGAAAAGGTAGATGCAGGAAAGAACCGAGAACGCGTTGGCGGTGGATTGGAGGAGCGGAGTGCCCTCGCGTGAAAATAGCCCCGTGAGGTTCGCGAGCTGAAGTGAACCGATCGCAGCCAGCAGCCGTCCGATGTTGTAACAGAATCCCTGCGCCGTCGCGCGAACGCTGGTGGGGAACAATTCGGGGAAATAAAGAGGGAAGAAGCCGTAAAAAGAGGCGGTGAGACCGCCGATCAGGAAGGCCGTGAAGTAGTACCAAATTCCCACGTGGC
The DNA here is from genome assembly GCA_947472765.1 of Opitutia bacterium. Taxonomy (GTDB): domain Bacteria; phylum Verrucomicrobiota; class Verrucomicrobiia; order Opitutales; family Opitutaceae; genus ER46. The sequence goes on along the minus strand of CANJCM010000034.1, from coordinate 38,711 downwards.
CGTCGGGAGCGAAGGCGTTGCTTTGAAAAAACAGCACCGCGGAAGCAAGGCTGAGGACGCACAGCACGGTGTAAGTGGGTCGACGGCCGAAGCGATCGGTCGCGATGGCGGCGAGAAAGGACATCGCGATGGCCCCGAGGGAGGTCGTGATCACGGTGTGCTCGATGATGGGGAACGAGCCCGCCGGAACCAGGCCGCTGGCCCAGCGCGCCGCCTGTTGCGTCGAACCCCAGGTGCCGAGAAGCGCGATCCCGGCGAGCACGGAGCCAATGAGCAGCCGTCGCATGATGAGGTCGCGCTCCATTCCTGATCCATGGGTCGCTGTTTCGGACCGGCTGAGGTAGCGGCGAAGTGGGAGGAGATAGCCCCAGAGCACGAGCGCTCCGCCGCCCAGCGTAATAATCAAGGCAGAGGCGCTGCCGTGTGTGAACATGGGTGACCACGACCAGATGATGACCAGCGCGGCGAGGGCGGCAGCGAGGACGCCAAGCAGGTCGACGGTCGCCCAGTTGCTGGTCCGGCCGGATTTCTGCTCCGCAAGCCATCCCGGCGATTCGTCGACGAACAGGCGGATGAAAAAGATGATGATGGCCGGAGCGGCGCCGCAGACGGCGATAAAGCGCCAGGCACGATTGTGGAGGAGGTAGTCCGCCGTCTCGGAACCGACTCCAATCAATCCGAGGAAGGAGGTGACGCCGCCGATCGACTCGTTGAGTTTCAGGCTGAGCAGGCCCGTGAGGAGAAAGCCGATGTTTGAAGCCGCCCCAATGAGGCCGGCAATCCACGCCCGGCTGCGTTCGCCGCAAATTTCGTTAACCAAAGCGACGCCCAGCGCCCACTCACCGCCCATGCCCAGCGAGGCGATAAACCGCAGCCCCGCAAATTGCCATGGCGCGGTGACGAAGGCGCAGACGCCGGTGAAAACGGCGTAGGTGAAGATCGCGAGTGACATCGCGCGGACCCGACCCAGCTTGTCGCCCAACCAGCCGAAGAGAACGCCGCCGGTGGCGGCTCCGACCAGGAACACCGCGATAATGGTGGTGAACCATTGTCCGCGGACGACGGCGGTTTCGTTGGGCAACAAGTCCTGCAGGGCAGGAGTTCCGATGAGAGGGAAAAGGCCCATCTCGAACCCGTCGAACAGCCAGCCGAGAATGGCAGCGATCAGAGCGGGCAGGGCGCCGCGGTTTAGCCGGTTATTTTCGGGCATGGTGAGGTGGAATGCTCCGGGTTTTAAGCTCCGCCAGCGCCAACCGCCGGTCGCGAACTCTCCCGGGCAAGGAAATCAGTTGGAGGATTTGCCGGCTTTGCCGGTGCGTTTCCGGTTGGAGTCAGGGACGACGGTCGCGGGATCCTGACCGACGAGGGGCTGCGTGATTCGCAGGTAGGCGAAAAGGTCCCTCAGTTGGGAATCGGTCAGGCCCGAGAGCAGACCTTCTGGCATCAGGGAACGGCCAAGTCCCTGCAGGGTGGAAATCTGGTTTCGCTCCACGGGGATGCTGATCCCCGCCATGTCGCGCAGAACGACGCGCTCCGGATCCTGGGAGGCCAGGAAGCCGGTGTAGGTCGCTGGCGCCTTCGTGGTCAGGATAAACGGCGCATAGCCCTCGCGAATCTCGGCGTTCGGATTGACGATGTTGAGCACCAGGTTCGCGACGTCTTCGCGCTGGTACGAGGTGAGATCCGGTCCGAGTTCGCCGCCCTTGCCGTGGAAGCGATGGCACGCGAGGCACTGACGGGAAAAAATATCCCGGCCGGAATACGGGCTGCCCTGGCCGGCACGGATCACGGTGAGGACGCGGGAGATCTCCTGCTCGAGCTCGCCGGACCTGATCACGACCCTCGCCCCGAATGCCTGGTCAACGCGTTCGCCGAGCGCGCCGCCATCGAGCAGGCGCAGCTTGTCCTGCATCTCGCGCGGTACCGCCCGGGCGTCGATTTGGCGGGTCCGGATGGCATCGAGCATGGCCTCTGCACTGGCGCGGCGGCTGGTGAGGACCGAGAGCGCGATCGTCTGCTCGTTCGTGGGAAGCTGGCTGAAGTTCGAGAGGATCGCCTGGTCCAGGGCGCGGTCCGGGTAGGCCCCCGCCGCCCCCAGCACGGCCGGTCGGAGCTGGGGGTTTGCCTCGGTGATGAGCCGCGTCAGAACGGCGGCGGCCGGCGCATAGGGCACCTCCCCGAAGGTGGTGGCGAGGCGGACGCGGTCGAGAATCGGCGCGCCGGGATCGGCGAGAAGCTGAAGCGCCTCGGTCAGGGCCGCCGGCTCCTTTTGACGAATCCGCAACGCGAGCGAACCTCCGCCTCCCTTGATCAACGCTTCGACGAGTGCGGGCGGCATGGGCGGGAGCGCGCGGCCTTCGAACGCCTGTTCGAAGCCGCGGATGAGTTCCCGGCGGGCTTCGCCGGCCGGCGCCAGATTGAGCAGCCGGGCGGCGGCGAGGAGGTTGGTGGAGCCACCGGCCGCAGCGAGCCGCCGCATCAGGCGCGACGCGAGGTGCTTTTGGACCAGCGCCCGCGACCACAGGGAGTTTTCTGAGACAGTCGTGAAAAGACCGATCGCGGCATCGCGATCGGTGGAGACCTTGCTCTCCATGGCCCACCAGAGTTGGAGCGGGATGTAGGGATCTTTGGCGTCCTCGTCATGGGCGATCAGGACCTCGAGCAGCGGGAGCGCGGTCGCCGCCGGGAGACGCCTGGCGGTCGCGGCCAGCTGGCTGCGCGTCTCGACGTGCGTTTCCTTGGTCGCCATTTCCACCAGCGTCCGGCTGATTTCGGAACTCACGTCGCCACGATCACCGAGGAGGCGGACGGTCCAGGCGCGAACGTAGGGGTCCGGGTGCACGAGCAATTCGACGGCGGCGTCATCGGTGAGTCCTCCGGACAGATGGAGCGCCCACAATGCTTCCAGCGAAAGCTGCCCCAGGCTCCGGGCGGCGAGGATTTGACGAAGGGGGGCGATCAGAGCCGGGTCGCGACGATCGCCAATCACCTGGAGGGCAGTTTCCCGCGTCCACCGGTTCTCGCTGCGCAACAGCGCGAGGAGATCCACGGAGGATTTTTCGAGATAGTTGAATGGCGCGTAACCGGCCTTCGCATCCGCGGCCCGCACCCGATAGATGCGGCCGTCGTCCTTGGTGATCTGGCCTTCGTGGTTGCGGTAGTGGTTCACCTGTCCGTCGTACCAGTCGGCGATGTAGATGGCTCCGTCTGGTCCATGCTTGATGTCCACGGGCCGGAAGCGGCGATCCGCCGTGCGGATGACCGCATCCACATCGTTCGTGGCAAAAGTCGCGCCCGTCGGGGTAATCTGGGCGAGCGGAACATAGCTGTTCATCGGATCGATGCCGATGAGTTTGCCGCGATACCTCTCGGGCAGCGCGCCCCCTTGGTAGAGGATGAAGTTGTGCGTGAAGCGCGCCACGTCGGGGTGGGGCATCGCCGGGAAGTAGCCGAACGCGTACGGGTTTGAGAGTTCGCCGTGCTTGTCGAACCCTTTGCGCAGGTACCCGCCCTGTACATAGTGGAAGCCCCGGGTGTTTCCGCCATTGTGGCCGGAAAAGACGCGACCTTTTTCGTCAATCTCGACACCGAACGTATTGCCGCCGCCTTCCGCGTAGACTTCGAAGCGGGTCGACTCCGGATGGTAGCGCCAGATGCCCTGCCCGGTCATGCGAGCGATGGGTTCCTTGTCGACCCCGGGACGCACAATATCCGAAGAGACGGTCGAGCCGACGGCGCCGTAGAGCCAGCCGTCCGGCCCCCACCGCAGCGAGTTGGCGATGGAGTGCGTGTCCTCAAGATTGAACCCGTCAATCTTCACCACCGGGGGACCATCCGGGACGTCGTCATGGTTGCTGTCCGGGTAAAACAGCAATTGCGGCGGCGACAGCACCCAGACGCCTCCGCGGCCGCGGACGACCGAGCTGGTGATGTTGAGCCCGTCGATGAAAGTCTTCTCGGACTCAAACGTGCCATCGCCGTCGCGGTCTTCGAAAATCGAGATGCGGTCCTTGCCCCGGAAAGCCGCCTTCTCCGGCGTATCATAGGGCGGTGCGGGCTTTTTCTTATCGTAGACGATCCGCCACACACTGTCGCGCGCGACCACGTTCAGCCCGGCCGGCTCCGGATACTGCAGGTACTGTACGACCCACATGCGGCCGCGTTCGTCAAAGTTGAGGAAGACTGGCTGGGCCACCTTCGGCTCCTTGAGCAGCAAGTCGACGGTGAGATCGCTCGGAGTCCGGAGCTGGTTGACCCCTTCGCGGCGGGTGGGAATGCCCGCAGCCCAAAAAATTCCGTTGCGGAGGAGCGTCTTGAACTCGGGTTTTGCAAAGTCGGAAGGCAGCCCAAGGGCGACATAGAACGTGTTGCCGCCATCTGGGCGGCGATAGGTCCAGGCCAGCGGTTCGCTGGGATGATCCGCAATCGTTCCGGAGAGGACCAATTCGGTTCCCGGACGCAGGGGAGTGTTGCGATAGAGCCAGGCCTCTGACTCGAACGGTGCTTTCACGCCCTCAAGCAGCGGATGCCCGGGATGAGCGGCGGTGACCCGGAGCACCGGTCCGTGCTCGTAGTGGTTGTGGTAGTTGCCGCCGATCACATCGGCATCCCAAGTCGGCCATTCGGCGTAGCCCGCCGGCAGCTTGCGACCATTGGCCGGCGAGAAGGCGTGACTGGCGGTCCGGATTCCAACGATGGCCTTGCCAGCTTCGACATAACGACGGACGACGGCGAGTTGAGCCGGCAGCAGCGGCCGGCGCCGCACGCTGATCAGCAGAACATCCGCGCTCTCCAATTCCTCGAGGTGATCGAAGGAGGTGTTGTCGAGCCCGCCGGAACCTTCGAGCACCGTGACCTTGAAATCGTTCTGCAGTTGCTCCTCGGCGAATGCCCGCAGCGTGCGCGCCGTGTCGTACTCGTCCTCGGCGATGAGCATCACCACCTTTTTCCGGGAGGCCTCGATTTGGGCCACCAACGTGGAACTGCCGAAATCGGCCAGTCCGACGCAGACCAGAAGGAAGGACGCTCTTAGGAATGAAAGATTCATAAACAAAGGTCCCGTGAGCGGATCCGGGCCGCTGCCGGATCCGCTGAGCGGAGTGAAACTGGCGCGGCTTCGAGGAGCCGCGCGATGGCGGAATCAACTAACGTGGTTTAGAGCCGGAAGTTCATTCCGAGCGAAACCAGCGGACTCATTTCCTTGATATTGCGGGAGCGCCCACCGTACCAAACCGAGCCGGAGTCCGGCTCGTCGAACATGTTATTGAGGTCGAGGTACCCATCCAGCTTGTCGGTGAAACGGTACATCGCCTTCATGTCCACCGTGCGACGGCGCATGGTGTACCACAGGCGGGAGCGGTTATCATTGTAGGAGCTGAGAAACTGGTCGGTATAATTGTATTGCAGACGCAGCGTGACCCGGCCGCGGATGTAGGAAATCCCGGCGTTGGCCGTCATCGGGTTGAAGCCCGGGACTTCGCTGGTGGACTGCAGGCCGCCGCCGCTCTCGTAGTCGCCCTTGATTTTCATTTTTGTGAACGTGGCGAAGGCGCCAAGGCCGCTCCAAATCCCGGGCAGCTTCGTGAACTGCTGGTTATAGTTCAGCTCGATCCCGCGAATGCTGGCGGAACCGCCGTTGTATTGGGTTGTGAGCACGTAGCCCGTGTAGCTGCCATCAAACCCGTTGTCGGGGCCGCTCGCGACCACCGCGCCGCTGGCGGTGTAGATGAAACGGCTGATCTCCTTGGAGAAGACGCTGACCGAGACGACGCCCGCCGGCTCGAAGTAATACTCTGTGCTCAGGTCGTAATTGCTCGCCTTCTGGGCCTTAAGATTCGGATTGGCGGTGGAGATCGTCTGGCTGTCGTCGTTGATCGTGGTCCGCGGCACCAGCTGGCCAATCGAGGGGCGACCCACGTTCGTGGCATAGCTCAGGCGGGTGATGAGGTTGCGGGAGGGAGCGTACTTCAGATGAATCCCGGGGAAGTAGTCTTGCGTGCTGCCGCTGGCCGACTTGCGGCCGCTGTACTCGGCGCGGAGCCGGCGCTCCTGCTCGACGGGGGTGACGGTACCGACCCAGGCCGCGCGCCGGGCCTTCTCCTCTTTGGAAACGTACTGCAGCGCACCCTCGCCATCGACATCGGTTTTCTCGACGCGGACCCCGGCGATGACCGAGAACTTGCCGATGTCGATGTTGCCCATCAGGTAGGCGGCGGTGATCGTCTCCTGGAAGTTCTGCTTGCCGGTATATTCGATGGTGGTGTTCGAGGCCACATCCGGTTTGAAGAGCTGCGGGCTCTGGGCGAAGATTTGGTCGATGCCCTGACGGCCATTGCCGCCGAAATTGGCGTACGGAAGGTTGGCGTACCGTGAGAGTTCAGTGTTCGGCACGGCAAAACCGCGACCGAATTGGGCGAGGTTGTCGTCGTTCTGGCCGGTGGCGGGATTCAACCCCATCACCCCGTCAGGACCGACGTACGTACCACGGTAGGAATTGTCCGTGAGATCGCGGTTTTGACGGCGAATGCGGGCTCCCGCTTTGATCCAGATGGGGAGGGTTTCGAGGCGCTTGGTGGCGTTAAGGGCAGCGCCGATGTAGCGGTCCTTGCCGTTGCGGATGGTGCTGCTGTAGAGATTTTCCGTGTAGGATGAAATCTTGGTAAGATCCGCTCCGGCGGTCTGAGTGATATAAGGAAAGAAGGGATTGTCCCGCTTCTCGAAGTTAAACCCGATGTTCCGGGCGATAAAGGACATCGAGCGCGTGCCGGGATAGTTGGTTTCCGCGAAGGATTGGTAGACGTCGTAGTCGAGGTCGACCGTCGGATACTTGTGTACCGCTCCCAACTGAAGGTAGTTCGACTTCGCCTGCTTGTTCAGGAATTCCGGAATGAGCTGAATATTGCTGGCCGTGACGGCGCGGACTTTCGTAACCCCCTCGGTGTATCCCGGGATGATGCCGCCGGTGCCCGTGTAGTTGCCGTTGCTGTCCACGCCGGCGACCGCCTGATTGGTCTGCCATTGCTCGCGATACTGGTCCTTTCGCTCGTCACTCTTGTCGACCGAGCCGCTGAGGTAGAATCGCACTTGATCGTTGAACTTGTAATCGAGCTTCAGATTCGCGCCGCCGCGGGTGCGCTTGATGCGCGAGTCGCGCCAATCCATCTGATACAGGTAAGCGGGCCCGTTGGAGTCGTTCGGTACCTGCTGGTAAGAAATCATGGATTCCGAGAGGAGGGACGGGACCACCCGGTACCCAAGGTTGATCGCCACACCGAACTTCTCCTTGTACACTTCGGAGTAGTTGAGCGAGTAGCTGCGCAGTTGGGGAAGGCTCGTGTCACGCGGATCCCAGGGGCGCCACATCGATCCGATCGAGCCGCTGACGCGGCGTTCACCCGAGCTGTCGAATGCGCTCTTCGTGACAAGGTTCACCGCCCCGCCGATCGAGTCGGCATCCATGTCCGGGGTGGGGGACTTCACGACTTCCATGCGCTCGATCGCGTCCGCATTGGTATGCTCGAACTGGTATTCACGAGTCGTGCCGGCGGACGCGGCATTGGCCGCACGGTTGCCGTTGATCGTGACGGTGTTGAGATTCTGGCTCATGCCGCGAATGCGGATGTAGCGGATGTCGCCGTCCATGGACTGACCCTCGACGCCGGGGAGGCGGATCAGGAGGTCGGCCGGATTGCCGGCAAGGTTGCCGAAAGCGTCGGCCGACACGATGCTCTTCACTCCGGGCGAGACGCGTTGCAGGGTGATGGCCTGGGCGTTGCCTTCCCGTTCTCCCGCCACTCGCATTTCGCCGAGCGTGTAGACATCGGAGGTCAGGCTGACGTCCTGCCGGGTGGCTGCGCCAGCTGCGACGGCCGCCGTTTTCGCAATCGGATCGAGGCCGGTGTAGGCGACTTCAATCGTGACCTGGCCCGGGGGCAGATTGGTGATGCGGAATGAGCCCTGGGTATCAGTGAAGACCTCCCGGGTCGTGCCTTTGACCGAAACCCGGGCACCCTCGAGTGTCCGACCGGTGGCGGCATTTGTCACGGTCCCCGTGAGGGTGCCGGCGGAGACGGCTTCAGAGGTGGCGGAGGCGCCTTGGGCCATCACCGGAGGCAACGGGGCGACGGAGACGGCGATGAGGGCGAACAGCAGGGGGAGGGTTTTTTTTCGGTTCATGAATTAGTGGACGGATTCCAAGTCGTGGAAACCGATGCCGCCCACATTCCGCAATGGGCATTTTGTGCATAATAATTCTGGTTTCTGGTCACGCCTGTGTTTGGGTGGAGCGATGAAGACCGTGCCCCGGATTGCCCTGCTGGTGGAAACTTCACGGGAGTACGGCCGCGGGATTTTGCGGGGCGTGATTCGCTATCAGCACGAACACCAGCCTTGGTCGATTTACTTCAAGCCGCAGGGGCTGGGTGAACCGCCGCCTTCGTGGCTGAAGTCGTGGCGCGGCGACGGGATCCTGGCCCGGATCAATGACACCCGGATGGCCCGGGCGCTTTCGAATACCTCGGTTCCCGTCGTGGATCTTCGGAACGCCCTTCCGGAGAATGCCTTTCCGACGGTGGCCATCTCCAATCGCAAGGTGGTGCGGCTGGCTGTCGATCACTTCATCGACCAGGGGTTTCGGCGGTTTGCTTTCTGTGGCACGCCGCCGGGCGAAAATCGTAATCAGGACGATCGCTGTGCCCTCTTCCAGGCCTTGGTCAGGCAGCGCGGGTTCGATTGCCACACTTACCAGTATCCCTCCGCGCCATTCCGATCCTGGGAAGAGGAGCAGCTCCACCTCGCCAGGTGGTTGAAGTCACTGCCGACCCCAATCGCGCTGATGACCTGTCACGATGACCGCGGCCAGCAGGCGATTGATGCGTGTTTGCGGGCCGAACTCGCCGTGCCTGATGAGGTGGCGATCCTTGGCGTCGATAATGACCCGTTTCTCTGCAATCTTTCCACGCCCCAACTCTCCAGCATCGACGTGTATCCTGAGCGAATCGGGTACGAAGCGGCCGCACTGCTCCACCGGTTGATGAATGGTGGCCGTGCGCCGCGCAAACCACTCCTTTTTGATCCCCGCGGATTGGTTGTGCGGCGCTCGACCGATGTCACTGCGGTCGGCGATCCTCACGTGGCGGAAGTGTGCCGCCGGATTCGTGAAAATGCGTCCAAGCCCGTGAGTATCGAACAATTGCTGGCTGACGTTTCTGTGTCGCGCAGCGCGCTTTTCCGGCGGTTTCGACAGCATCTCGGCCGCTCCCCGAAAAAGGAGCTGTCCCGGGTCCGTTTGGACCGGGCCAAGGCGCTCCTCTCCAACTCGACGATTTCGGTGGAGGAGATTGCGCGCCAGACCTTCCAGACCGACTCCAAACACTTTATCTCGGTGTTTCGGAGCGCCACCGGCATGACACCCACTGTCTATCGGCGACAGCGGGCTTACCACCAGCTTTGAGGTCCGGGAAATCCGACTCTCTGGAAGTCGATCGGCTGGATTTCCCAATTCTAGATTTGCCGTTTGCCAACCCGAAACGCGGGCCTATCGTCTATCCCTTTCATGCTCTCGTTCCTGCTCAAACCTTTTACCGGCCGGCATTATAAGAAGTTCCTGGAGAAGGCCCGGCCGACGGTCGCGCGGATCAATGAACTGGAAAAGGAATACCAGGCGCTGACGGACGACCAACTCCGCGCCAAGACCGGGGAATTTCGTGCGCGGCTCGCCGCGGCCACCGACAAAAAGGCCGCCCTCGAGGCGATCCTGCCCGAGGCCTTCGCGACCGTGAAGAGCGCCGCCCGCCGCATGGTCGGGCGCACGGTCATCGTGTGCGAACACGAGCTGACGTGGGACATGGTTCATTTCGACGTCCAGCTCATCGGTGGCATCGCGATCCACGAGGGCCGGATCTCGGAAATGGCGACGGGTGAAGGCAAGACGCTCGTCTCGACGCTGCCGCTTTACCTCAACTCGCTCACCGGCCGGAACACCCAGCTCGTCACCGTCAACGACTACCTGGCCCGCCGTGACTCCGAGTGGATGGGGCACCTTTATACGTTCCTCGGCGTGACGGTCGGCTGCATCCAGCAGCAGATGTCGTCGGAGCTGCGCCGTGAGATGTACGGCCGCGACATCACCTACGGCACGGCGAGCGAGTTCGGTTTCGATTACCTGCGCGACAACGGCATGGCCACGCGCAAGGAGGACCAGGTCCAGCGCGACTACTGGTTCTGTATCGTGGACGAAATCGACTCCATCCTCGTCGACGAGGCGCGCACGCCCCTGATCATTTCCGGCCCGGCGCCGATCGAGCGCGAACAGCCCTTTACCCGCCTCAAGCCCCCGGTCGATCAGCTCGTCAATGATCAGGGACGCCTCTGCAACAAGATCGTCTCCGAGGCCAAGGAACTGCTCGAGAAGCCGGGCGCCACCGCCGAGGACCGCGAGCGCGCCGCCGAGAAGATGCTGCAGGTCAAGATGGGGCATCCGAAGAACAAGCAGCTCCTTCGCCTGATGGAGAACGGCGAATGGCGGAAGCTGCTCGATCGCGCCGAGACCGAGCTGAATTCGGATCTCCAGAAGACCGAACTCTACAAGCTCAAGGAGGACCTCTACTACGTCATCGATGAGCGGCAGCATCAGGCCGATCTCACCGAGATTGGCCGCACGCGGCTGCGCCCCGACAATCCCGACGGGTTCGTGCTGCCGGATCTCGCGACCGAGTTCAGCGATCTGGAGAAGGAGACGAGCCTGACGCCCGAACAGCGGGAGGAGAAGAAACTGGCCGCGCAGAACGCCTACGCGCAGGTCTCCGAGGAGATCCACGCGATCTCACAGTTGCTCCGCGCGTATTCGCTCTACGAACGCGATGTCGAGTACGTCGTGACGCCCGACGGCAAGGTGATGATCGTCGATGAGAACACCGGCCGCGTGATGCCGGGCCGCCGCTGGTCCGACGGCCTGCACCAGGCGGTCGAGGCGAAGGAGAACGTGAGCATCGAGCGCGAGACGCGCACTTACGCGACGATCACGATTCAGAATTACTTCCGCATGTACGAGAAGCTCGCCGGCATGACGGGCACGGCGGAGACGGAGGCGACGGAGTTCAACGACATCTACCGCCTCTCGGTGCAGGTGATTCCGACCAACAAGCCCTGCATCCGCATCGATCGGAACGACTCCATATTCAAGACGCGCAGCGACAAGTACGGCGCAGTCGTGAAGGAGATCGAGCAGGCGAACAAGCGCGGCCAGCCCGTGCTGGTCGGCACGACGAGCGTCGACGCCTCGGAAAAACTTTCCCGGCTGCTCAAGCGCACCGGCATCATCCACACCGTGCTGAACGCGAAGTTCCACGCGCAGGAAGCCGACATCATCGCCCGCGCCGGCCAGCGCAGCGCCGTGACCATCGCCACCAACATGGCGGGCCGCGGCACCGACATCAAACTGGGCGAGGGCGTGCGCGAACTCGGCGGCCTGTACGTCATCGGCACCGAGCGGCACGAGTCCCGCCGCATTGACCGGCAGTTGCGCGGTCGTTGCTCGCGTCAGGGTGACCCGGGCCTGACGAAGTTCTATCTTTCCCTCGAAGACGACCTGATGCGTCTCTTCCTGCAGGGCAACCTCGCCTCGAAGCTCATGGAGGGCTCGATGCAGGCCGGCGAGGAACTCGAGCATCCGTGGCTCAACCGCTCGATCGAGAGCGCGCAGAAGAAGGTCGAGCAGCAGAATTATTCGATCCGCAAGCGGCTGCTGCAGTACGACGACGTGCTGAACCAGCAGCGCGAGGTCGTGTACGGCATCCGCAATGGCGCGATCCATTCCGATCGGCCAAAGGACATCATCTTCGAGCAGATCGAGGAGGAGTTGCACGTGCGGCTCGAGGTCGCCGGCTTCGGCGAGAAGGGCGGACCGACCGTCACCGCGATCGAGAGTCTGGTCGGCTGGCTCAACGCCCATTTTCCGGTCAGCATCCGCGTCGACGAACTGAAGGGTGACAACACCGACAAGCTCGTCGCGACCATCCTCGATCGGATCAAGAGTGCGTACGCCGTGAAGGAATCAGTGGAGATTCCCGAGGCGCTCGGCTCGCTCGAGCGCTACGTCGTGATCAATGCGATCGATCACCACTGGCAGGAGCATCTCACCGAGATGGAAGACCTGCGCCGCAGCATCGGGCTGCGCAGCTACGGTCAGAAGGACCCGCTCGTCGAGTACAAGGGCGAGGCCTACAAGTATTTCGAGGAGCTGATGAAAAACGTGCGGCTCCAGATCTGCACCGGCCTGTTCCGCAGCGCGTCGAATCTCGAGACCTTCGAGAACATGCTCGCGCTGCTCAGCCGCACGGCCCACGCGGTCGGACCGGCCGAGGCGCCGGCGCCGGCTCCGCAGGCGGCCCCGGTGGAGGCCCCCGCGGAGGGTGGCGTCGCCACGGCCGAGCAGGAAATCCAGTTGCCGAAGATCACGGTCCGCCGCGAGGCGCCCAAGGTTGGACGCAACGAGCCCTGCCCCTGTGGCAGCGGCAAGAAATTCAAGAACTGCCACGGCGCCTGAGCTGGCGGAGGGCGGACCCGTTGACCGCCGCCTCGCGCGGTCCGGCTGCCCGGCTCTCCTCATTTCCATGTCCGCTCCGACTCCGGTGGTTGATCCGTACGATCCAAAGCCGACGTTCGTCCAGCGTCACGCGGAGCGCGTCGCGGCCGCGGTCGTCTTCGTCCTGACGATCGTCCTGGCGGTGGTGTCCTTCCCGCCGTTTCACGCGCCGGAGTTTGCGTATGCCATGCTGGTGCCGGGCGTGCTCTGGGCCTACCGGCGGCCGGGGTTTCGGATCTATGCCACGACGCTGCTGGCCGCGCAGATGGTGGCGTGGACGATCCTGCTGGGCTGGCTGCACAACGTGACGTGGGTCGGGCTCCTTCTGCTGGGACCGTTTGTCGGCGCGTGGATCGGGTTGTGGTATCTGGCCGCCTGGTGGGTGATGCCGCGGATGACGGGCCGGCCGAACTTCACGCGCATTCTCGCCATCGTCGCCCTCGCCTCGGTCTGGGTGATCATCGAGTGGACCCGCACCTGGCTGCTCGGCGGCTTTCCCTGGCTGCCGCTCGCGGCGAGCCAGTGGGAGCGGGCCACGATTCTGCAGGTCGCGGCGTTCACCGGCGCGTATGGCGTCTCCTTCGTGCTCGTGATCGTGAACCTCGGTTTCGCGGCCTACGCGCACCGGCTGTTCTGGGAAGGCGCCAAAGGTTTTGCGAAGCGCAGCCAGGAGTTCTTCTTCGCGCTCTTCCTCCTGCTCGCCTGCATTTCGATCCACTTTCAGGAGGCGTTTCACCGGCCGAAGTTCGTGGAGCCGCTGGCGCGGGTGGCCTTCGTGCAGCCTTACATCCCGCAGGAAGTGAAATGGGATCCGGCGAAGCGGACGGCGATCCTCAAGGTGCTCGAGCAGGCCACGCTGGCCGCCGCGACGGCGAAGCCGGATCTGATCCTCTGGCCCGAGGCCGTCACGCCGCTCGCGGTGCAGACCGATGACGCGCTGAAACAATTTGTCGGGTCGCTCGCGAAGCAGGCGCAGGCGCCACTGCTGTTCGGGTCGATTGCGACCGTGCACCCGAACCAGCCGGACGAACGGTGGATGAACGGCGCGTTTGTCGTGCGGCCCGACACCGGTCTGGCGCCCGACTATTATGCGAAGCGCAAGCTCGTCCCCTTTGGCGAGTTCGTTCCGTTTCGGCCGATCCTCGGCTGGTTGAGCAAGTTCGTGCCGATCGGCGAGGACTTCAGCGCCGGAACCGATTCCTCGCCGCTGATCCTGCCGCTCCGCCGGGAGCTGCTCGTGGCCGGGCCGCTCATTTGCTACGAGGATGTCTTTCCGCAGCTCGCCCGCCGGAGCGTGCTGGCCGGCGCCGGCGTGCTCACGGTTCTGACCAACAACGCGTGGTTCGGCGAGGGTGGCGCGGCCTACCAGCACGCGGCGCACTCGGTGTTGCGCGCGGTGGAGACGCGGCGTCCGTTGCTGCGGGACGGCAATGGCGGGTGGAGCGGGTGGATCGACGAGTTCGGCGGCGTGCGCGCGACGGTCGTGAACGAGGATGGCAGTATTTATTTTCGCGGCATCCGGATCGTGTCGGTCACGCGGGATGCCCGCTGGATCGGACGCGAGTCGTTTTACGTCACCCACGGTGACTGGTTCGTCCTGGTCGCATTCGTGCTGGCGCTGCTCGGAGCCGGACTCCTGAAGACGCTCGGTGCCCCGAAGCCGCTGCCCGTGAACGACGACGCGGACGAGTCACTGGCGTGAACGCGAACTGCGCACGGACCGCGGCGGCAGGCCCGGCCGGTTTGCGCCGGCTGTTGTTTCCGGAGTCGTGGCCCGCGACGGTCCGGGCCGGACTCGTGCTGGCGGCAGCGACGTGGGTGGCCTTCGGTCCGCTGTGGCGCGCGCCGTGGCTCGACGAGGATTTTGACCGGATGCGGGCCGCGCTGGCGCACCCCTTCGCCGACTGGCCCGCCACGAACGCCTCGCTGCTGCTCGATCACACGTGGGTTGGCTTCGATGCCCGCGTCCACCAGGCGTCAAACCTGGGGCTCCATTTTCTCACGGCCCTCTTCATTTTCGCGGTGCTGCGCTTTGCGGTGACGCGCTCGTCCGTCGCGGGGGCGGGCTGGGGGTTTTTTCCGCCGCTCGGCGGCGCGCTGCTGTGGCTGTTGCATCCGCTCCAAGTGGACACGCTGGCGGGGACCGCGGGGCGCGGGGCGATGCTGGCGGGCATGTTGCTGCTGCTTGCGCTGTGGGCGTTCGCGACGGGCGCGAGTCGGAACCTCACCTGCTGGAAGCTCCTCGCCGTCGTGGCCGTCGCGCTCGGCACGATGGCGCACGGAACGATGCTGGCGGCACCGTGGCTGCTGCTGGCGTTTGATCGCGCGTTTCTGGCGTCGTCGTGGGGCGAAGTCTGGCGGCAGCGCGGTCGCTGGCACGGGGCGATTTTTGCCGTGATGATCGCGGGCCTCGTCGTGCTCCTGCGTTCCCGTGGTGCGGAGGGCGTGCTGGCGGCCGGCGCGGAGCCGTGGCGGGCGGCCGCCTGGTCACTGCCGCGGTTCCTCTGGCCGCATCCTCTGGTTTACGGGCAAACGCCGGGCGTGGTGCCGATGATCGCGTTGACCATGGCGGCGGCTTTGGCGGCGGCGCGGCTGGGTCGGGTGGGCGGACTAGCTCTCGTGGCGGTGGCGGCCGGCCTCGGTGTCGTGAGTCACACGCGAACCGCGATTCATGCCAGCGCCGTGGCGTTGTGGTCGGACACCCTGGCCCGCGACCCGGCGAATCCGCGCGCGCGGCTCGAACTCGCGCAGGCGTTGGCGGCGGCCGGGCGGATGGACGCGGCGCTGGAACATTTCGAGCAGGCCGTGCAACTCGCCCCGCGCGATGCCACGGCGCATCGGCAGCTCGCGGGAATGCTGGCGCAAGCCGGCCGGCTCGGGGAGGCGGTGGCGGAGTACGAGACGAGTCTGAAGCTGGAGCCCGATTCCGCCGCGGCCCACCTCGGGCTGGCCTCGCTGCAATTTCGACTCGGCCGCGCGGCACCCGCGGCCTCGCACTATGAAGCGGCCACGCGGCTGGGGGTGAGTCCCGCCGAGCGACGCCGGGAGCAAGGCCGGGTCCTCGCCGAGGCCGGTCGTTTTGACGAAGCTTTGGTGGAACTGGACGCGGCGGCGAAGTTCGCCCCCGCGGAGGCCGAAACGCGGCTGCTGCGCGGAATGGTACTTTCGGCGGCGGGCCGCCCGGACGAGGGGATGAAGGAGTTCGTCGCGGCGGTCCGGCTCGACCCCGATGACGGCAGCGCGCACGCCGCGCTCGGAGATGCCCTCGTCGAGGATCACCGGCCGGCCGAGGCGCTTTCGCACTACGAAACCGCGCTGCTGCTCCAACCCGCGCGGTCCGGGCCGCTGCACGCCAGCATGGGCGGGGCGCTGATTCTGCTTGGTCGCGCCGCCGAGGCGATGGCCGCCTACGAGGAGGCGTTGCGAGCCAATCCGGATGATGAAGGGGCGCGCACCAGTTTGGAGCGCGTGCGGACGGCGGCGGAGCGTCACGGCGGGAAGAAGTAATCTGCCCGCGGCCGGCGTCGGATTTGTGCTAGCGGAAAACTCCGGCGCGCACCTAGAGTTTCCCCATGCCTGCCCGCTTTTCCCCCACCGCGCTCACGCAATTTGCCACGGACCTGCTCAACCGGGCCGGACTCGAGGACGAGAAGTCCAGGGTCGTTGCCGATATCCTGGTCGAGGGCGACCTGATGGGGCATACCACGCATGGGCTCGCCTTGCTCGCTGGTTACCTCGGCGAACTGGAGAGCGGATCGATGACGAAGTCGGGCTCGCCGCGCGTGATTGCCGATTTTCCGGCGGCCGTGAACTGGGATGGACAACGGTTGCCCGGGCCGTGGCTCGCGGTGCGGGCGCTGACTCTCGCGACGGAGCGAGCGAAGCAGCACGGGACCTGCACGATCGTAATTCAGCGCAGCCATCACATCGCGTGCCTCGCGGCGTTTCTGCGGCCGGTGACCGAGCAGGGCATGATGGCGATTCTCTCCTGTTCGGATCCGGCCGGGTCGAGTGTCTCGCCGCACGGAGGGCGCAAGCCGATGTACACGCCGAATCCCTTTGCGGCGGCGTGGCCGACGAACGGGCATCCCGTGATCCTCGATGTGTCGATGTCGATCACGACGAATGGTCTGATCAAGCGGATGCACACCGAGAAGAAGCCGCTGCCCGGCAAGTGGCTGCTCGATGCCGCGGGCATTCCCACCGACGATCCGGGCGTCATGTTTGCGGAACCCTCCGGCACGTTGCTGCCGATGGGTGGCGTCGATCACGGACACAAGGGCTACGCCCTCGCGCTCTTTGTGGAGACCCTGACGAGCGCGCTGACGGGGCGTGGTCGTTTGCATCCGAAGGAAGGCTGGGGCGCGTCGGTGTTCGTCCAGGTGATCAATCCCGCGTTCTTCGGCGGGCGGGACGAGTTCGTCGCGCTGACCTCGCATCTCGCCGATGGGTGTCGCGCCACGCCGCCACGGCCGGGCTTCGATCGCGTGCGCGTTCCCGGCGAGGCCGGCCTGCGTCGTCGCGAGGAGCAACTCAAACAAGGTGTCGAACTTTATCCCAGCATCATGCCCTCGCTGGAGCCGTGGATGAAGAAGCTCGGCATCGCGGCTCCCGCCGCGATGTAGGGAACGCGCCGGGGGATTTTCGATTTTGGAATCTCGATTTTCGATTGGGCCCGGCGGCGAGCGCCGGCCCTACATTGCGAGAGCGAGAACTATTACGAGCACGAGGTAGCGGCAGATCTCCAAGCAGAGAGAAGGCGGATCGAAGATCCCCTCTTGGAGAGGGGTGGCGCGAAGCGACGTGGTGTGTTCGCTGAGCTGAGCGAGACGCCTCGTGTTCTCGGCTGGAACTTCGCGGGGCGCGCGGCAAAGTCGCGGTCCTACCATGACCCCGGCCCAACTTCGCCGCGCCCGCGAGGCGCTCGACACCTTCCTGATTGAAACGCCCTCGTGGGGCTTCGCTGACACCGGCACGCGCTTCGGGAAATTTTTCCAGGACGCCGCCGCGATCGATCTCGGCGACAAGCTCGCTGATGCGGGACACGTCCATGCGTTGATGGGTTGCTGCCCGACCGTGGCGGTCCACGTGCTCTGGGACTTCGTGCCGGGTGAAGACCCGAAGAGCGTGGCGAAACTGGCCCGGAAGCACGGCGTGAAGATCGGCGCGATCAACCCGAACCTCTTTCAGGATCAGGAATACAAGTGGGGCTCGTTCGGGAACAGCGACCCCGCCGTGCGCGCGCGGGCGCTGCAGCACTGCTTCGACTCCGTCGCGATCGGTCGGGCGGTCGGCAGCGAGTACGTCTCACTCTGGTTTGCCGACGGCACGAATTACCCCGGGCAGGAGAGCATTCGCGCCCGCAAGGCGGCCTTCGAGGAGTCGCTGGGCGCGCTGCACCGGAAACTCGCCCCGAACCAGACGATGCTCGTCGAGTACAAGCCCTTCGAGCCGGCGTTCTACGCGACGGATATCGCCGACTGGGGCATGGCATATCTGCTTTCGAAGAAGGCGGGACCGCGCGCCAAGGTGCTCGTCGACACCGGGCATCACTATGCGGCGACCAACATCGAGCAGATCGTCGCGTGGCTGCTCGATGAGGACATGCTCGGCGGTTTCCACTTCAACGACCGGCGTTACGCCGACGACGATCTCACGCTCGGTTCGATCGACCCGTACCAGATTTTCCGGATCTTCCATGAGATTCACCTCTTCGCGCACGAACGTCGGCGGCGTCCGAAGATCGCCTACATGATCGACCAGTGCCACAACGAGAAGCCGAAGATCGAGGCGACGATTCAGACGGTCGTGATCGCGCAGGAGCTCTTTGCGAAAGCGGCGCTCGTCGACCACGAGGCGCTGCTCCGGGCGCAGTTGAAGCGCGATGTCGTCACGGCCGAATTGATTTTGAAGAAAGCGTTCTTCACGGACGTTTCCCCCGCGCTCGCTTCCTGGCGGAAGGCGAACCGGCTTGCCGCGGACCCGCTGGCCGAGCACCGGCGTTCAGGCTACGAGCGCACGGCCGCCGCCGATCGCCGACGCCGCCGCAAGGAAATGGGAATCAGCCGCGGCGGCAGCTTCGCCTGATCCTCGGATGGGACCCGGAGTTTGGACAGGATTGCAGGATGGGGCAGGATTCGGAGGGTCCAATTCTTGGACGCTTCTTCCAAACCGCGGAGGGATTGGCCGCAAAAAGGCACAAGAGGCGCAAAAACCAATCCACCAATCCACAGACGGGCGCGCACGAGGTCCGCTGAAATTGAAGCATTGGCAGGAACGCAGACCTCGTGCGCGCCGGTTTGGCCCCGCGTGGACTTCTTCCACGCGTCTCTTCTGAGCTGCTTCCGCGGTCGTGAGGTCCGGTACAGGTGAGAGTGGCGCGAAACCAAATCCCCTTTTGTCATTCTGAGCGGAGCGAAGAATCCATGCTTTCGAGGGAGTTATGCGCGTGGATGACCAAGCCTCTCGCTGCGCTCGGTAACTTCGCTCCGCTCAGAATGACAGAGTCTGCACACGGTCTACCGGGTTGCGGGCGTATCGCCGGAAAAACGCGGTCACGAGGTGACGGTAAGCGCGAGTAAGCAGTCCGAGCGGGCAAATCCCGGGCGTGCACTTGGGTTGCCTTCGTTAGGCTAATTCGAGACGAGGCAGCCCTCGTGCACGCCCGTCCGGTGGATTGTTTTTTTGCGCCTTCTGCGCCTTTTTGCGGCCAACCCCTCAGGGCCGTCTGAGTTTTAGCGGCAGATTAAGCTGAAGTGTAGCTGATCAGACATTGCATCAGCCGCGGCGGCAGTTTCGCGTAACCGCGAAACTGATGGGGCTGCTGCGGGTTAGCGCCCTTGTCCCGCTGCTCACGCAGCGGGCTACGGTTGAGAAATTTCCTGCCCGTGAGGGCAGGAAACTTCTCAACCGCCCCAGACGCCGCCGTTGATGTCGAGTGCGGCGCCGGTGATGAAGCCGTCGTACTCCGAGGCGAGGAAGACCGCGGCGCGGGCCACATCATCGATGTCGCCGGCTCGACCGAGCGGGATCGTCGCGATGATCGATTTCTGCGCCTCGGGCGGCGTGTGGATGGCGTGGAATTGCGATCCGAGAATCAGGCCGGGCGTCAACGCGTTCACGCGGATGCCCTGTGGCCCGAGTTCCTTCGCGAGTCCACGGGTCATGGTGAGCACCGCGCCCTTCGCGGTGGCGTAGGCCAGCGCGCCGGGGCCGCCGCCGTTGCGGGCGGCGAGCGAGGAGAGATTGACGATGCTGGCGCCGCCGCCGGCCTTGGAGCCGGCGATGAGGTGAGGCACGCAGGCGCGGGTCACGCGGCGGACGCTGCCGACGTTGAGCGACATCACATCGGACCAGAATTCGTCGTCGCCCTCGGCCATCGAGCGGCGGCCGATCATCGAGCCGGCGTTGTTGATCAGGATGTCGAGTCCACCGAGGAACTTCACGGCCTCGGCGACGAGCCGGTTGCTTTCCTCGCTCGTGGTCAAATCGGCCTGGCCGCTCGCGTAACGGCGTCCGGCCTTCTTGGCCCGCTCAGCGAGTTCACCCGCGGTGGCGGCACTGGAGTGATAGTGGACGAACACATCGCAGCCCGCGTCGATGAGCTGGCGGCTGATGGCGAGACCGATGCCTTGGGCACCGGCAGTGACGAGGGCGCGTTTACCTTGGAGTTTGGACATGAGGGAAATTCAGGCGCCGCGGAGACCGGGCCAGGTTGCAGAGCGATTCCAGAAGGCGTCATCGCGTCCGCCGTAGTACTCGGCGAGCACCTGGTCCATGACGCGTTGCGTGCGGAGGGCAGAGGCGGCCGTGCTCGGGCAGGTGCCGCGCCCGAGCAGATCGTCGACGACGGTTTGAATCAGCGGCTGGGCGACGTGAGGCGGATTGGGGAGGTCGAAGGTTTCGACTCCGCGCGCGGTCTCGAGGCGGACCGGATCGTTGGCGAAGAAATTTACGGTGACGCGACCGGTGGTGCCGGTGAACTCGAGGACGTCCTCGCCCACGTGGCTGGCGAAATTCCACATGCCGGTGCCGAGCACGTCGCCGCCGGTGCGGAACGTGAGGGCGACAGCGTTCTCGACGTCGCCGACGGTGGCGTTGCGCGCGGCCCGGCCCTGAACGTCCGCGAGCGGCCCGAGGCAGAAGTCGAGGAAGTCGAGCACGTGCGAGCCGATGTCGAGGAGGAGTCCGCCGCCGGAATTCTCCACCGTGGTGCGCCAGCCAACTTTGGTGGGATCCGGTTGAACCCGGGGGGCTGAGTGCCGGTAACTGACGCCGGAGAGCCGGCCGATGGCGCCGTCGTTGACGAGGTCACGCACCTTGAGGAAACGCGGCATCGCGCGCCGGTAATAGGCGACGAAGAGCTTCTGATTGGCCCTGGCAAAGGAGGCGATCATGGCGTCGCACTCGGGCGTGTTCCGCGCCATCGGCTTTTCCATGTAGCATGGCTTCCCGGCGGCCGCGACGAGGAGGGCGGTTTCGAGATGGGCGCCGGGCGTCGTCGCGACGTAGATGGCGTCAACCTCGGGATCGTTGACCAGTGCCTCGGCGCGATCGTACCAGCGCGGCACGCCGTGGCGCTTGGCGTAGTCGGCGGCGAGGTGGCTGGTGCGCCGCATGACGGCCACGAGTTGCGAGCCCTGCGCCTTCTGGAAGCCGGGGCCGCTCTTCACCTCGGTGACATCGCCGCACCCGAGAATTCCCCAACGGACAACATCTCGGCCGGACAGCGATTGGGGTGAAGCCATGCGCCCAGCCAACGGAAGCGGCGTGGTCTCGGCAAGCCGCGGCTGCGGCATCCGGAGTTGAGCCTGAAGCCATGAAGCCAGGAAACATCGCGCTCCAGCCCGGCTGCTGAATGTTTGAACGAGTTCAGCGATGGGTCGAACTCGCCGTCTGCTCTGCGTCCTCCCTTAACCTCTGCGACCTCTGCGTTCCCGGGTCGGTCGGCGCCTTTTCGATGGCCACTCGCTCACACTCGCAGCCACGAGAACATTGATGGCGGGATGATCACTCGCCTTCTGGCGGACGCTCCAGGCGACTGTCGTGCCGGAGAAACAGGACGATCACCAGTGCGACGGTGACGCAACCGGCCACCGAGAGGAGGCCGCCGGTGTAGCTGCCGGTGCGATCCTTGATCCAGCCCATGACATAAGGGCCGGTAAATCCGGCGAGATTGCCGACGGAGTTGATGATGGCGATGCCGGCGGCGGCGCTCGCGCCGGAGAGAAACGCGGTGGGGAGCGTCCAGAACACCGGCAGGCAGGAGAAGACGCCAAACGCGCTGACCGACAGCGCGAGCATCTTCAGGGCCGGGCTTTCGAAGAGAGTGGAGATGGCGATGCCCGCGCCGGCGATCACGAGGGCGACGGCCAGGTGGCCGCGGCGCTCCTGTTTGCGGTCGGAGCGGCGGCTGTACCAGACCATGCCGATGGTGCCGACGACATAGGGGATGGCCGTGACCAGGCCGGTGATGGCGTTGCTGAGGCCGAAGCCCTTCACGATCTGGGGGAGGAAAAAGCCCACGCCATAGTTGCTGGAAACGGCGCCGAAATAGACGAGCGAGAGCGCGAGCACCTTCGGGTTGGTCAGGGCCTGGACGATGCTGAAGTGAGCGGCCTTCTTGCGTTGGGCCTCCTCGGCGGTGAGCCGCTGGGCCAGCCAGGTACGTTCGTCGTCCTGCAGCCAGGTGGCGTCCTTCGGACGATCCGTGAGGTAGAAATAAACCACGACGGACAGGATGACCGCCGGAGCGGCCTCGATGATGAACATCCACTGCCATCCGGCCATGCCGCCGGCGCCGTGGAGATCGAGCAGCAGGCCGGAGATCGGCGCGCCGACGACGGACGAGAACGGAATCGCGGCCATGAAGTAGCCGATGATCCGAGCGCGGTACACCGCCGGGAACCAGAGCGTCAGGTAGAAAATGATCCCCGGGAAAAAACCGGCCTCCGCGATGCCGAGGAGCACGCGGATGGCGTAGAACGTGTGCTCGTTGCCCAGTTTGGTCGCGATGGCGATCGACGGAATGAACGCCATCAGTCCAGAGAGGATGCCCCAGCTGAACATGATCCGGGCGATCCATTTCCGGGCGCCGAAGCGCTCGAGCATGAGGTTCGAGGGCACCTCGAAGACGAAGTACGCGAGGAAAAAAACGCCGGCCCCGAAGCCATACATCGCGGCCGAGAGACCGAGATCCTTGTTCATCGTCAGCGCGGCAAAACCGACGTTGACGCGATCGAGGTACGCCACGAGGTAGCAGAGAATCAGGAACGGGATCAGCCGCATCGTGACCTTGCGGACAGTGCGGGACTCCAGTTCGGAAGGCGCCGGAGCTGCCTGCGCGGGTGCGGTGGCGTACGAAGCGCTCATGAACGATCCGCCACAAGGCGGCAGGGGCAATAGGGCGGGGTCATGGGTGCGTCGGTGTTAACAGCGGTCACACCTCCAGCAAGAGCTTTCATCGTTCGAACGGGCGGAGAGACGATCAATGAAATGGAGGGCGGGTGTCCCACCCTCCAGAAAGCATATCGCACCGCCATGGCCGGTGAGGGCACCGGCCCTCCATGGAAACGATGATTCAGCTGCCGGACGTTCGGCTCGCGCGTCCGATGGAGGGCGGGTGTCCACATCCGCCAAAATGAGGAACTCACACCCTGGCCGGTGAGGGCACCGGCCCTCCATGGGGGGAGCGGCGAGGCGGCGCCACCTCGGATTCCGTCAGCAATTTCCAGCCACCGGAAATCCGGTTGCCGCCGCCACGCGGAGTCGCAATTCCTGCTTGGCCCCCATGAACCGACTCATTTTCGCCCTGCTGATGCTGGGTTTTACCGTGCTCCCTGTCCGGGGTCAGACGGCGCCGGGCGAAACGGTCAAGATGGACGAAGTCGTGGTAACCGATGCCGCCCACACGCCGGACATCTTCCGCCTCGAGCCCGTGCAGGGAACTTACATCCACGCCGGGAAGAAGAACGAGGTGATCGATGTGCTGTCGCTGAATGCGAGCATCGCGGAAAAGACCGGCCGCCAGCTCTTCGCGAAGGTGCCGGGCGTCTTCGTCTACGACATGGATGGCGCGGGCAACCAGATCAACATCGCGGCCCGCGGGCTCGATCCGCATCGCGGCTGGGAGTTCAACCTCCGCAAGGATGGCGTGATCACGAACTCCGACATGTATGGCTACCCGGCCAGCCACTACAGCATGCCGATGGAGAGCATCGAGCGGATCAACCTCGTGCGCGGCACCGGCTCGCTGCAGTACGGCGCGCAGTTCGGCGGAATGCTGAATTATGTCGGCAAGCAGGCCCCGCGGAACCGGCCGGTCGCTTTCGAGACCATTAACACGCTGGGCTCATATGGGCTGCGGGCGACGTACAACGCCTTGGGCGGCACCGTCGGGAAATTTTCCTACTACGCCTATCTGAATCGGCGCGTTTCCGACGGTTACCGCGACAACGCCAGCAGCGAGTCGGATGCGGCCCAGGTAACGCTCGGTTGGGCGGTCAGCGACAACCTCAGCCTCAAGGCCGAATGGGCGAGGTCCAACTATCTCTATCGTCTGCCGGGGCCGCTGAGTGACGCCATGTTTAGCGCCAACCCGAGGCAATCGACGCGGCAGCGCAGTTACTTCAATCCCGACATCAACATTCCATCTGTCAGCGGAGACCTGAAACTGGGCGAGCACACGCAGGTGCGCTGGGTCACGTCGGCCGTGCTCGGCGATCGCAACAGCGTGCTCTTCGATCGGCCGGTCAGTGTCGTCGACGCCGTGAATCCGCTGACCGGCCAGCCGGCCAACCGGCAGGTCGACCTCGATCACTTCCACAGTTACACGACCGAGCTCCGGGTGCTGCACCAGTACAAGGTGGGCGAACGCTCCGGTTCACTGCTCGTGGGCGGGCAGTGGATGAACAACGATCTCCACCGCCAGCAGCTCGGGCGCGGGACCACGGGTTACGATTTCGACCTTTCGCTGGTGACGCCGGGTTGGGGCCGCGACCTGCACTTCAAGACGCGCAACGCGGCGTATTTCGTGGAGAACAATTTCAAGATTCTGCCGCACCTCTCAGTCAATGCCGGCGCGCGGACGGAAAGCGGCGGATCCCGCATGAGTGGTGTCGTCACGTATCTCCCCGGCGACGTCATCCCGAACCGCATCGAGCACAATTACACGCTCTTCGGTGCCGGCCTGGAGTACGACTTGGGCGGTCACCAGAATGTCTACACCGGCTGGTCGCAGGCTTACCGCCCTGTGATCTTCAAGGACATCATTCCCGCGGCGACCTACGATCGCGCCGACCAGAACCTGAAGGATGCCAAGGGCTACAACCTCGAGGCCGGCTATCGCGGCGATTGGAAGAACCTGAGGTGGGACGTGAGTCTGTTCCACGTCCAGTACGACAACCGGCTCGGCAAGCTTTCGCTCAACGACACCGCGGGGAACCTCTACATCTATCAGACCAACATCGGCGATTCCAGCAGCCGCGGCGCCGAGGTGTTTGTCGAGGCCCGGCTTCCGCTGCCGCCGCAGTTCAACCTGTCGGTCTTCACCTCGACGTCCTACCTGGTGGCGCGTTACGGCCAGGCCCGGATTGCGGTCGGCAGCGCCAACTATGATGTCACGGGAAATGACGTGGAGAGTGCGCCGCGGTGGACCTCGCGGAATGGTGCGACGCTGCGGTGGAAGCGGACGAGTTTCACGCTGCTCTACAGCTACGTCGGCCGGACCTTCGCGGACGCGCTGAACACCGTGACGCCCTCGGCGACCGGCTCCGTCGGGCTCGTGCCCTCCTATGGGCTGCTCGATCTGGGCGTGAGTTTCCGCGCCCGCGACAACCTCACGATCAAGATCAACGCCAACAATGTGACCGACCGGCAGTACTTCACCAAGCGACCGCTCTTCTATCCGGGCCCCGGCGTCTGGCCCTCGGACGGACGGAGCTTCAACGTGTCGGTGGGGCTGACGTTGTAGGGGCGGACGGGACGCTGATTGCGCGCGGTCGGAGCGGAACACTCATGGTGGGCCGAATGCCGGGACACACCCCGGCGCTGCGCGCCACCCCTCTGGAGCCGGAACGATGCAGTGGAACGAAATCGGCGGGTGAGGGCACCCGCCCTCCAGGGTAGGCGGATCGTTCAGACTTTCGTTCGCGTTCCTCTCAAAGAGCAATCCATGGAGGGACGGTGCCCCCACCGTCCAGGGCTGCCTAACGTGCGACGGACCGTCCACGGATCGGTGTAGGGCCGGCGCCCTTCGACTGGCTCAGGGCCCGGGATTCCCTACGTTTGGCCGTGAGCTTGCCGAACCGGCCCGTCGGCCGGGCCACGGCTTTCATTCGCGAAACGGCCCGGCGGCGAGCGCCGGCCCTACATTTGACTGCATCGTTCCGGCTCGAGAGGGGATCTCCGCATGCGCTTCACAGTCTTGCCGCTTACCTAGACCAGGCGGCTTTCGAAGGTCCCCTCTTGGAGAGGGGTGCCCGAAGGGCGGGGTGTGTTGGCTCGGTTCTCCGCCCGGCTCGCGCCGTCGGTTTCCAGCCGACCCCACGCCCGAGTTCAGATCGCGTGCAGCGCGCTCTTGCTGACGGCGAGGCCGGCTTCGCGGACGGTTTCGCTCATCGTCGGGTGCGCATGGATCGTGCGGGCCAAATCCTCGGCGCTGCCGCCGTATTCCATGTGCGTGACGATTTCGCTGATCAGCTCGCCAGCGTTATGGCCGAGGATCTGCGCGCCGAGAATCCGGTCGGTCTTCGCGTCGGCGATGATCTTGGCGTAGCCGTCGGTCGTGCCCGCTGCGATCGCGCGACCGTTGGCCGCGAAGTTGAAACGCCCCACGTTGACCGCGAGTCCCTTGGCCTTGGCGGCGTCTTCCCCTAGTCCGATCGAGGCGACCTCGGGACTCGTGTAGACGACCGCGGGGACGAGATCCCAGTTCACGTGCCCGGCTTTGCCGGCGATCCATTCGGCAACCGCCACGCCGTCCTCCTCGGCCTTGTGCGCGAGCATCGGTCCGGCCACGACGTCACCGACGGCCCAGATGCCCGGAACGTTGGTGCGCAGGTGGCCGTCGACCTTGACGCGCTTCTTCTCGTCGAGCTGCACGCCGGCCTTCTCAAGACCGAGGCCATCGGTGAACGGACGGCGACCGACGGCGACGAGGACCTTGTCGGCCGCGAACTCCAAGGGTTTGCCGTCACGTTCGGCCAGCAAGGTCGCGGGCGCACCCTTCGCGGTGCGCAGACCTGTGACCTTGGCGTTGAGTTCGATTTTCAGCCCCTGCTTCTGCAGCAGCCGGGTGAAATTGCGGACGACGTCATCGTCGTAGGTCGCGATCAGCTTGGGCAGGAATTCCACGACGGTGACGTCGCTGCCGAGCCGGGCCCAGACCGACCCGAGTTCGAGCCCGATGGCACCGCCGCCAACGACGACGAGCCGCTTCGGGACCGAGCTGAAGCCGATCGCGTGATCGCTCGAAACGACGGTCTCGCCGTCGAACTTGAGGAACGGCAGCTCGACCGGCGCCGAGCCGGTGGCGATGACGATGTTCTTGGCGGAGACCTCGCGCGCTTCACCGGTGCCGCCCGTGACGCGAACGACGGAGGCGGAGGTGAACGCCGCGCTCCCCGTGAGAACGGTGATCTTGCGGGCCTTGGCGAGCTGGCTCACGCCGCCGACGAGTTTGGTGACAACGTCGTCCTTGCGCTTGAGCAGCGCCGCGAGATCGACGTCGACGGAGCCGAGCTTGATACCGTGTTCGGCTGCGTGCTGACGGGCGAAGACGACGTGTTCGCTCGAATGGAGGAGCGCCTTGCTCGGGATGCACCCGACGTTGAGGCACGTGCCGCCCAGGGTCGGACGCTTGTCGATCAGCGCGACCTTGAGCCCGAGTTGCGCCGCGCGAAACGCGCAGACATAGCCGCCCGGGCCGGCACCGATGACGAGGAGGTCAAAATTATCCATGTTCGACTGGGTCGCTGAATGTGAAGAGCTGAGAGTTGAGAGCTGAGAGTTGAGGGTTGAGAGCTGAGAGTCGGGAGCGCTGATGAGTCTCTCACCTCTCAACCCTCATCTCTCAACTGGGCACCTTGCCGCCCCTCCTTAGATACCGATGACCAAGCGCGACGGATCCTCAATCGCCTGCTTCACCTTCACGAGGAAGGTGACGGCTTCCTTGCCGTCGATCACGCGGTGATCATAGCTGAGGGCGAGGTACATCATCGGACGGATGACGACCTGGCCGTTCACGGCGATCGGGCGTTCGTTGATGGCGTGGAGGCCGAGAATGGCGCTCTGCGGCGGATTGATGATCGGCGTGGAGAGCATCGAACCGAAGATGCCGCCGTTCGTGATCGTGAAGACGCCGCCCTCGAGATCCGCGAGGGTGATCTTGCCTTCGCGGGCGCGCTTCGCGGCGTCGCCGATGGCCTTCTCGATATCAGCCATCCCGAGCGTGTCGCAGTTCCGCACGACGGGGACCATCAGGCCCTTCTCGGTCGAGACCGCGACACCGATGTCGAAGTAGTGGTTCTCGACGATCGAATCGCCGTCGAGCTGCGAGTTGACCGCGGGCACCTCGCGCAACGCGTGGACGGCGGCCTTGGCGAAGAACGACATGAAGCCGAGCTTCAGTCCGTTCTTCTTCACGAAGTCGTCCTGATACTTCGCACGCAGGGCCATGACGGCGGACATGTCGACCTCGTTGAAAGTCGTGAGCATCGCGGCCTCGTGCTGGGCCGAGACGAGCCGCTGCGCGATCCTGGCGCGGAGAGGGGACATCTTCCGGCGGGTCTGCCGGGCAGACGCGCCGGGATTTTCGATTTTGGATTTTGGAGTTTCGATTGCCCGAGCCGCCACGGGCGCGGGTGCCGGCAAGGAGGCCGTGACCTCCGGAGCCTTGGCGGCGGAGGTTAGCATGTCGCCCTTGGTAACGCGGCCGGCCTTGCCGGTGCCGGCGATCGAAGCGGGGTCGACGCCGGTCTCGGCGGCGATCCGGCGGACGGCGGGCGAATTCGTCGTTTCCGTCGTTTTGGTCGCTGCGGCCGGAGCCGAGGCGGAACCGCCCGGCACGGCCACGGCACCGACCGCGGCGGGATCGATCGTCGCGACCACCTGGCCGATCTTTACCTCGTCACCGGCGGCGACGAGGAACGTGATTTTTCCGGCGGCCTCCGCGAGGCCTTCAGACGTGATCTTGTCGGTCTCGAGTTCGAACAGCGGCTGCTCGGCCTTGACGACATCACCGTCGGCCACGTGCCACTTGGCGAGGATGCCGGAGCTGATGGATTCGCCCATCGGCGGGATTTTGACTTCGAGGAGAGGCATGACGGAGAGGGAGCTGTTAACCACTAATGAGCACTAATGGCCACTAATGGATAAGTTGAAGGAACGAACGGTGGCGGTGGAAAGGTGAGGTCAGGCCTCAAACCGTGAAAGCCTGTTTGAGGAACGCGGCGAGTTCGAGCTTGTGCAGGGCGAGCGAACCGACGGCGGGCGAGGCGGAAGCGTCGCGGCCGGCGTAGAGCGGGCGGCGGCCGAAAACGTCCTCGAGCTGCTGGTCGATCCAAGTCCACGCGCCCATGTTCTCGGACTCCTCCTGCGCCCAGACCAGCTTGGCGCCCTGATAGCGCTTTGCGATCTCGGCGAGGCGCTTGCGGTGCAGCGGGTAGAGCTGTTCCACGCGCACAATGGCCGTGTCGTTGACGTGATGTTTGGCGCGGTAGTCGACGAGGTCGTAGTAGACCTTGCCCGAACAGAGGATGAGGCGGGCCGGAGACTTGGCATCTGCCGGCAGCGGCGAACGCGTGCCGCCGGACAGATTGAAAAGTGGATCGTCAATGATTTCCTGAAAGGAGCCCTGCGTGAAATCCTCGATTCGCGAGACGGCGGCGGGATGACGGAGGAGCGACTTCGGTGACATGACCACGAGCGGCTTCTTCACGTCGCGCTTCACCTGGCGGCGGAGGGCGTGGAAGAAGTTGGCCGGGGTCGTGATGTTTGCGACCTGGATGTTGTCCTCGGCGCAAAGCTGGAGGAAGCGCTCGAGTCGCGCGGACGAGTGTTCCGGGCCCTGGCCCTCGTAGCCGTGCGGGAGCAGGAGCACGAGGCCGCTGGTCCGCTGCCACTTGGATTCACCCGCGGCGAGGAACTGATCGATCACGACCTGGGCGCCGTTGGCGAAATCGCCGAACTGGGCTTCCCACATGCAAAGCAGGTTCGGGTAGTCGAGGGAGTAGCCGTAGTCGAACGCGAGCACGGCGGCCTCGGAGAGGAGCGAGTTGTAGACGCAGAATCGTTCCTGCTTCGGGTCGAGGTTATGGAGCGGCGAGTAAGTCGCGCCCGTTTCCATGTCGTGCAGCACGGCGTGGCGATGGCTGAACGTGCCGCGCTCGCAGTCCTGGCCGCTGAGCCGGATGGGAACGCCCTCGAGGACGAGCGAACCGAACGCGAGCGCCTCGGCGAAACCCCAGTCAATCGGACCGCCGTCGCGAAACGCGGTGGCGCGCGCATCGAGGAAGCGGCGGATCTTCGGGTTCGGTTTGAAGGACGCGGGCAGCGTGGTGAGCCCCTGCGCAGCGCGGGACAGCAGCGGGACGGGCACGCCGGTGGGCACGGGCTTGAAGTGGAAGTCCGGCTGGAAGATCGCGGTGGAGCCCTCGAACTTCTTCGCTTCGATGGCGGCGGCGCGTTTGGCGGTCTTCGCCGTCTCGGCGGCTTTCGCGACCTCGAGACTTTTTTCCAGCGCCGCGGTGTACTCGGCCTTGATCGCCTGCGACTCCGCCGCCGTGATCGTGCCCTCGGCAATCAACTTGTCGCTAAGCACGGCGGAAACCTGCGGGTGTGCGGCAATCTTTTTGTAGAGGAGCGGCTGCGTGAACGCCGGCTCGTCCGTCTCGTTGTGGCCATGCTTGCGGTAGCAATACATGTCGATGACGACGTCGCGGGCGAACTTCTCGCGAAACGCGAGGGCGAGCTGCGCGATCATGCAGACGGCCTCGGGGTCGTCGCCGTTCACATGGAACACCGGTGCCTCGATCATCTTGGCCACATCGGTGCAGTAACGCGTCGAGCGGGCGTCGCGCGGCAGCGTCGTGAAGCCGATCTGGTTGTTGACGATGAAGTGGAGCGTGCCGCCCGTGCGATAGCCCGGGAGCTGCGAGAAGTTGAGGGTCTCGGCCACGGTGCCCTGGCCGGCGAACGCGGCATCGCCGTGAATCAGCAGCGGGAGCACGCGACGACGGGTCTCGATGTCGCCGCGGATGCGCTGGCGGGCGCGGGCCTTGCCCTCGACGACCGGGTCCACGATCTCAAGATGGGAGGGATTTGCGGCGAGCCGGACCTCGACGGATTTGCCGGCGGCGGTCTCGAGCACGGCCTCGTAGCCGAGGTGGTACTTCACGTCGCCGTCACCCCCGACGGTGTCAGGCAGGTAGTTTTCGGAGAACTGTTCGAAGAGGGTCTCGAACGATTTCCGCATGACGCTGGTGAGGATGTTGAGCCGGCCGCGGTGGGCCATGCCCATGACGACCTCGTCCACCCCGACATGGGGGCAGTGCTCGATGATCGAGTCGACCGCGGCGACCATGGTCTCGCCGCCCTCGAGGGAAAAGCGCTTCTGGCCGACGTACTTCGTGTGGAGAAAGCGTTCGAACAACTCCGCCTTGTAGACGCGACGCAGGATGCGGACCTTCTCGGCCTGCGAGAAATTCGGCTGGTTGCGCGTCGACTCGAGCTTCTCCTGCAGCCACAGCCGGACGTCCGGATCCTGGATGTGGGTGTACTCGACGCCCACGTGATCGCAGTAGGTCCGGCGGAGGTTCGCGAGGATGTCGCGCAATTTCATCTGGCCGCCGCCGAGGTAGGTGCCGATGTCGAAGGTCGTGTCGAGGTCGCTTTCGCTGAGTTCGAACTGGCTGAGCACGAGCTTCGGACACGGTCCGGGCGCCTCGCTCAGCGGGTCGAGATGAGCCTCGAGGTGGCCCAGCGAGCGGTAGGAGTTGATCAGATAATGGACGCGCGACTGCTTCAGGCTGTCGATGATCGGGGCGGCCGCGTGGCTCTGCGCGTCGGTGCCGGTAGCGGCCGCGAGGGCGGCGGCGGGGGTGGCACCGTTGGAGCCGAGGGTGAAGCCTTGGAAGAAGGCCCGCCACGTCGGATCGACGGAGTTGGGATCTTTCAGCCACGCCTCATGGGCCGCCTCGATGATGGCGGCGTTGGCGTGAGTGGGGACGGAAGAGCGATTCATGAAGAGGGAGATCCGGTCGGACCTGCGGCTGGGGCGGGTGCCAAAGGTGTGTGTGCCTTGGCGCCGCCGTGGCGGGTCGTCGCGAGAAAAGAAGCGGTGAATAGACCACGGTCGCCAGCGCGAGACAAGTGCCGCGCAGCCGGGCTGGGGGATTGCAATCGCGCTTAACGTGGGTAACAGCGGAATTAGTGAATGCCCACTTCGCCCATGGAAACGCAGATTAAAGCCGCGCTCACCGCCCTCCTCGCCGGTATTAAGGTTGCTGATGCGCAGGCAATTAACACCTCCATGGCCCAATTGGACGACCTGCTGGCCCAAGGCCGGGCTTCACTGCACCCGCAGCTGGTTCACTTCCTCCAGAACCGGAGTTATGCGAAGGCGCAGATGTTTCTGGGTGGCGAATCCGACATTCCGGTCGGCGTCTGCGGCGGACGGGCGGGTCAGTAAGCTTTGGCGTTGCGGTCCGGCCTCACCGGGTCGGAGAACGTGTCCATGAGCGGTCCTCAGAAGATTTCCACGGATGGCGGCGGGTCGTTGGGGCATAACCCGTTTGCGGCGCTCTCGGCGGCCGGACTGCCGAACGCGAACCCCGCCAGCGCACCGAAAACTGCCGGCCGGCCAGCGCCGGAAGCGAAGCCGGTGAAGAATCGCGGACGCGTCGACGTGCGGCGCGAGACCGGCGGGCGCGGCGGCAAGACGGTGACGGTGGTCGACGGCTTCGTCGGCATCGGGCTGCCCGAGAAGGAACAACTCGCGAAGAAAATGCGCGCCGCCTGCGGCTGCGGCGGCACCGTCAAGGACGGCGTGATCGAGATTCAGGGCGACCAGAGGGAAACCGTGGCGAAAATTCTGACGGAGGCGGGATTCCGCGCGGTGTTCGCGGGAGGGTGAGGGGATTTTCGATTTTGGATTCTCGATTTTCGATTGGGCGAACTTCGATCCTCGGAAATTAACGACCGAGACACCGAGACGCGGAGAACGACGGCGTTCTCGGTGTCTCGGTGGTAAGATCGGTTCCGCGGCGGCCCTAGCTGGCTTGGGTCGTAGGGGCGCACCTCGTGTGCGCCCAAATCTTCTTCTGGTCTGTCATTCTGAGCGCAGCGAAGAATCCATGCAGACGGCTGTCGGTTCCGGATGACGTAAGGCCGGCCTCAGAACGGCGATCGTTACGCCTGGATGCTTCGCTCCCGCTCAGAATGACAACCGACGGTGGAAAATCCCGGGGCCGTATTGGGTCGGCGCTCCGTTCCCCACTCGAAAATCGAGAATCGGAAATCGAAAATGCCGCTACGCGGCCAGCCCCGCGGCGAGCGCCAGCGCGGCCTTGGCGCGATTCATGATATAGAGGTGATAGCCCGGCGCGCCGCGGGCGAGGAGGTCGCGGACTTGATCGAGCGCCCAGTCGATGCCGATGATTTCGACAACGTCGGGATTCTCGGACGCGAGCTCGAGGCGCTTGAGCAGCGCGGCTGGCATCGTCGCGCCCATCTTCGAGCTGAACTGCTGCACCTGCTTGATGGCGTGCACCGGCATGATGCCGGGCACGATGGGCACGTTGATCCCCGCGGCCCGGCACCGATCGACGAAGCGGAAGTAGAGGGCGTTGTCGAAGAAGAGCTGCGTCGTGACGAACGCCGCGCCGGCGTCGACCTTGCGACGCAGGTTTTCCAGATCGATCTCCAGCGAGGGTGCCTCGAGGTGCTTTTCCGGATACCCGGCGACTCCGAGACAAAAGTCCGGGTGGCGTGAGCGGAGGAGCGTCACGAGATCGTTGGCATACCGCAGACCGCCGGGCGCCGGCGTGAAGTTGACCGCGCCCTTGGGCGGATCGCCACGGAGCGTCATGATATTGCGGAAGCCGCCGCCGTGGATCCGATCCGCGATCTCACCGAGTTCCTCGCGGGAGTGCCCGACGCACGTGAGGTGCGGCATCACCGTGAAACCAAATTCGGTCCGCAGCAGCGCGCTGACCTGCGCGGTGCGATCGCGCGTCGAGCCGCCGGCGCCATAGGTCACGGACACGAAGTCCGGGGTCAGCGACTTCAACGCTGAGGCCGTGGCGCGGAGGGCCTCCACGCCGGCGTCGTCCCGCGGCGGAAAGAATTCCAGCGAGCGGAGCGGGCGCTTTTGCGCGAAGAGTTCGGAGATCGGCCGGTCGGGCGTCATACGGAAGCGCGACGGAATGGAATTCGCCGCTCCTCGTAAAGCGGCGAATTAAGTATCCCCGGTGATCGGCACCTATTGCAGATTGCAGATGCCGCGGATTCCCGATGCAGCACGACAAGGCCGGTCTGAAACCGGCACCAGGGCGTAAGATACTAAACCCTGCGGCTCGTGGCCGCACACCTCGATCTGCAGCCGATTGCCAGTGCCAAAAGCCCCGCAACCGCGGCAAATGTGCTCGGTTCAGGTATGGCGGTAACTGTGAAGGAGGACAATCGCACTTCATTGTCCGTGGTCGGAAACCAAGGAACAGTTCCCCGGTTTTGAAGGCCTAGCTTGTAGCCGTCTCGCTCCGTTGTGGAGGCTGAGCCGAAGGGAGAATTTAGGTCTGCCAAGAACAGAGTGATCTGAGTGCCGTCGTCCACGATCTTAAAATCGTAGGACGCTCCCTGGGTGAAACTGAAACTACCAATGAACGCTGGGGCGGTTCCTGCGGCGATGTAGATATTCTCTATTCCGACCTTGTCGCCGTTGTCACTTCCCTGCCGATTGAATCCAACGTAGATGTTACTTTGGAAATTGTAATGAGGGGCTAGCACCGTGCCATCCGTCCGCAGTGGAATCCAAAAACCATCGTGAACTCCCCCGGTGAATGCAAACGAGCCAGTGATCTGAATTCCAGGTGAGAAGTCTGCTTGGCTTATCAACGTACCGCGTTGAAAGAAAACTGCGTTGCCGGCGCTGGCATACATTAGCGAGTCAGCCATCGGCGCGGTAACCTGCCATTTGCCAGTGTCCAGACTGCCCCCGGAAAAGTCGTCCGTTAGTAGCGTTTGGCCGGAAAGTCGCAGGGTCACGAAACACGCCAATAAAAGGAGTCTTTTCATGGGTATATACTGGCACAGCAGAGCAAGGACGGGTCAATGAAATACCCATTATCGTTGGTTAATCTATGGTGGGTATCCCGGGTATTCTCTCAGCGTGCCCGACCGCGCCGCGAAATTGCAAAAAGCCTTCGGCGAGGCTGTGCGCAATCAACGCGTTGGACGCAAAATTACTCAGGAGTCGCTGGCTGAGTTATCAGGTCTGAGTCTGAACTTCGTTGGAAACGTTGAACGTGGCCAACAGATGCCCTCGCTGGAATCCATAGTTCGTTTGGCTGAAGCCATGAAGATGACCGGGAGTGAGTTGCTTGGTGGGGCAAAACTTTGATCGGCGAGTGTCCTCAGTGGGTCGTGGGTTCTTGGCCACTTAGTCCCTAGCGCCGCAGAAAGGCGCGCCAGCCGCCGAGGTGCGAGATGTCCTCGGCGCCGGCGAGAGCGGCGGGTTCGCAGAGGAAACCCTTCACAGATTCGCCGTTGCTCAGGCTCAACGTGCCGATGCCCAGGGGGGGAGGAATCGCGGCGACGAAGGTGCCGAAATCGGTCGCGGACAGCCGGGTAGACGAGACTCAACTGGTGAGCGGGGCCGTGTATTCGTTGAGGACGTCTGGATCGGTCTCGGCCCCTTGGGTGATGGCGAGAGTGGGGTGGCCTCCGAGCTTTCGGATCGCCCAGACGGCGTGGGCGCGCACCAGGGCGGACTGATGCTGCGTGGCGAGTGGCAGCAGTGCGGGGAGGAGGGTTGCGTCGCCGGAGTTACCCGCGACGACACAGGCGTTGCGCAGAAGTCCGGTGAGTTTGAGCCGCTTGATTGGCGTGCGCCGGAAAACCTCGGCAAATCGTTCCGGCGTGAGCGCGAGCAATTCCGGTAGCGTCAACTCAGCGAGATCGTGCCGGGCCGCGAGCAGCAGCTGGCGACCCGCCTGCGCGAATCGATTCCATGGGCACACCTCGAGGCAGACGTCGCAGCCGTAGATGCGGTGGCCGATCCCCGGCCGCAGTTCGCGCGGGATGATGCCCTTGTTCTCGATCGTCTGGTAGGAGACGCAGCGGCGCGCATCGACGACTCCCGGCGAGGGAAACGCGTCCGTCGGGCACGCCGAAAGACAGCGGGTGCACGTGCCGCAAAGCAGGCCCACGCCCTCGCCGCCGCCGGCGCGGGTGATCGGCGGATCTGGGGTGAACTCGACCGTCGTCAGCAGACCGGCGAGGAAGAGCCAGTTGCCGTGGCTCCGGGAGATGAGCATCGCATTCTTGCCGACGAACCCGATCCCGCTGCGCGCGGCCCAGCTCCGTTCGAGCACCGGGCCGGTGTCGACATAGTACCGATAGTCGGTCGGGGCCGCGCCGTACATTTCCTCGAGCGCCTTGCCGGCCGCGATCAGTGCGGCCCGCATCGTGTCATGGTAATCCTCGTACAGGGCGTAACGCGCCCACGCCGGCCGGTTGCCTGCGGCCGTTCCTTCGCGGGCGAGCGAGTCACTCCAGTAATTGACCCCGAGCATCACGATCGACTTCACGCCGCCGAGGACGAGATTCGGCTCGGCGCGTTTGTCCGCCGTGCGATCGATCCACTTCATTTCCGCCTGCATCCCGGCGTCGAGCCAGCGTTGCAGGGCTGCGGCCTCGGCGGGCAGGGCCGGGTCCCCAATCGCCGCGAACCGCACGTCGTCGAAACCAAGCGTCGCGAGCCGCCGGCGAAAATCTTCCTGGAGGGAACTCATCCGGCAGTGGCGGCGCGGCATCGGCGCCGCGCTCGCCCGACCTCAGGCCTTCGCGCGGACGAAGTCGACCGCGTCCCGCTTCCAGGCCCGCATGACGTGAGCCGTGATGTCGTTGAGTGGCCGGCCGTCGGTGAGGATGAGCGTGCCGGATTGCCGGTAGATCGGCTCGCGCTGGGCAAACAGGGTGCGCACGCGGGCATCCGGATCGGCGACTTCGAGCAGAGGCCGGTTCCGGTGCCGCGCGGTGCGGGCGAGAATGGTCTCGATCGAGGCGTGCAGGCAGACGACGACGCCGCGCGCCTTGAGCAACTCGAGCATGCCCGGCTGGACGACGAGGCCTCCGCCACAGGAGATGACCGTCCGTTCGGCCGGATGGCCGTGGAGGATGAACTCGCGTTCCATCGCTCGAAACGCGGGCTCGCCCTGCTGCGCGAAGATGTCCGCGATCGTCTTCCCCTGCAGCCGCTCGATCTCGTGATCGCTGTCGAGCAGGTCGAACCCGAGCTTCTGCGCGACCGCGCGTCCGACCGTGCTCTTCCCGGTGCCCATGAAGCCGACGAGGTAGAGGTTGACGTCCGCGGGTTGCATCCGTGCTGACGAAACGGCCGGGGTTTCACGTTGCCAAACCTTAACTTGGGCGGAGCCGCCCGGGCGCGGGAGGGACTCGGGCGGTCTCGGAGTCGATTATGGCTTGGCCCGGCGCGACCGCGGGGCGAAGTTTGCGGCATGGCCGACAATTACGCCTTCGCCAGCGACACGACTGCCGGGATTTGTCCGGAAGCGCTCGCGGCGCTGGG
This sequence comes from Opitutia bacterium, assembly GCA_947472765.1. Lineage (GTDB taxonomy): Bacteria > Verrucomicrobiota > Verrucomicrobiia > Opitutales > Opitutaceae > ER46. The sequence goes on along the minus strand of CANJCM010000034.1, from coordinate 1,323 downwards.
CCCGGCCAATGCGGGCGCGGCGCCAAGCTACGGTGACGATGCACACACGGCGGAAGCCCGGACGCGGTTCGCGGCGCTGTTCGAGACGGAGTGCGACGTCTACTTTGCGTCGAACGGGACGGCGGCGAACGCGATCGTGCTTGGTGCGCTTTGCCAGCGTCACCACGGGATTCTGTGCCATGCGATGTCGCACGTGGACACGGACGAGTGCGGCGCGCCCGAGTTTTTCACCGGGGGAAGCAAAGTCCTCACGGTACCTGGACCGCATGGGAAACTGCAGACCGACGCGCTCGAGCCGGCGCTGCACCGCGGACACGGGGTGCATTTTCCGAAGCACCGCGTGCTGTCGCTGACGCAGGCAACGGAGGTGGGCACGGTCTACACCCCGGTGGAGGTGCGGGCGCTGACGGACTTCGCGCATCAACGCGGGTTGGTCGTGCATCTCGATGGCGCGCGATTCGCGAACGCGGCCGCGACGCTCGTGGCGAAGGGACATTCGCCGGCGGATCTCACGTGGCGGGCGGGCGTCGACGTGCTTTGCTTCGGCGGGACGAAGAACGGTCTGCTCGGCAGCGAGGCGATAATCTTCTTCCAGCGGGACCTCGCGCGCGAGTTTGAATACCGGCTGAAGCAGTCAGGCCAGTTGCCGCCCAAGCTCCGCTTCAGCAGCGCGCAATGGAATGCGGTGCTGCGGGACGGCGCATGGCTGCGTCATGCGGGACACGCGAATCGGCAGGCGACGAAACTCGCGGAGGGGCTGCGCGCCCTCGGCTTCCCCTTGCTCGAGCCCACCGAGGCCAACGGCGTATTTGTCGAACTGCCGCCCGCGATCTTCGCCGGACTCACGGCGCGCGGCTGGCACTTTTATCTGTTTATCGGTGAGCGTGGCTACCGGCTGATGTGTTCGTGGGCGACGCGGGACGAAGACGTGGAGGCATTTCTGGCGGATGCGAAGGCCGTGCGTGACGCGGTCAGCTGAGTTTTAGACAGGATGAACAGGATGGACAGGATGGGAGGCGGGCGAATTGGGCCGGCGCCGTTTGAACGGAAGTGTGGTCCACGGGCCATAGCGCGGCGGAGCCACAACCAAGTCAGACCTCAAGCCTTCAAACTCCGGAGATTAAGCGCAAAGCTGCGAAGGCGCTAAGAGCCGACTCGACGATCCCTTTTCACGCGGAGACGGGAGATTCTAAAACAGGGAGATTGAGGCGACCGGGAAGCGAACGCTCTGAACTTCCCGAACTCCCCGGCCTTCCTGCTCCGATCCTCTGAAATCCTCGCACGAAACGACGATCCGGAAGTACAGCAGTGCAGAGGGCGCGC
>CANJCM010000033.1 GCA_947472765.1 Opitutia bacterium | reverse complement strand
GGCATCGGGCTTTACCGGACCGAGTTTCTGTTTCTCAACGCGGCGCGCTTCCCCACGGAGCAGGAGCAGTTCGTCGCTTACAAGTCGGTCGTCGAGGCGATGGCGCCCTTGCCCGTGACGATCCGCACGCTCGACCTCGGCGGCGACAAGCTGATGGCCGGCAAGACCGAACTCTTCCCGAAGGAAAACAACCCCTTCATGGGCTTCCGGGCGATCCGCTTCTGCCTCGAGCATCAGGACATCTTCAAGGAGCAGCTCCGTGCCATCCTGATGGCGAGCGTCTACGGCAAGGTGAAGATGATGTATCCGATGATCAGCGGCGTCGAGGAACTCGCCCGCGCCAACGCGATCGTCGCCGAGTGCCGGGCCGAGTTGAAGGCCAGGGGTGTGCCGTTCGACGAGTCCCTCGAAATCGGCATCATGATCGAAATCCCCAGCGCGGCGACGACGGCCGATCTGCTGGCCAGGCAGTGCACGTTTTTCAGCATCGGCACCAACGATCTCATCCAATACCTCCTCGCGATCGACCGCGTGAACGATCGCATTGCCCACCTTTACGAGCCGACGCACCCGGCCGTGCTGCGGACGCTGAAGCACGTGGTCGAGGAGGCGCATCGCCAGAATCTCCCGGTCAGTGTCTGCGGCGAAATGGCTGGTGACCCGATTTTTGCGCCGCTGCTGCTGGGCCTCGGGATCGACAGCCTCAGCCTCTCGCCGACCTGGCTCCCTTCGGTGAAGTATATTGTGCGCAACATGACGATGGATGACGCGCGGGCCCTGGCGACCGAGGCGCTCACGCTGACATCGCCGAAGGAAATTTACGCCCGGTGTGACAACTTCTTCCGCTCCCGCGTCCAGATGGAGTAAGCGGTAACAGGCTCGTTACCCGGCGCCATTTGCCAATTTTGAGGCTCCGCATATCTGCCCTTACGAGCATTGCATGAATTTCTCCCGGTCCACGTCGCGTCTCCTCGGGTTCCTGGCTGCCACACTTCTGTTCGCGAATGGGTGCAGCAATCCGTTCATCGCGAAGTACAAGGTGCTGGTGGACTCGATCAGTGCCCCGGACGCCCCGAAACCGCAGGGGCAGTCGTACCGCTTGGTGGCGAAACCAGCGGTGGTGAATCGCACCCCGGTCCAGATGCCCATCATCGCCGCCTGCATCAACGTGGCACTCGCCGGAGCCGGGATGTTCGAGGCGCCTGAGAATGCTCCCTCGGACATCTTCATCGAGGTCGGCTTCGGCACTGACGGAGCGCCGCGAATAGATCCCGCCGCGCGGGAAACCTATCTTCAGTTGTCCGCGCGGGCTAATCCCGAGCGCTCCCTGACGAGGCCGACCGGCGGTGAAATGTGGGATGTCCGCGTTGCCGTGCTTGGCCTGAACCCCGGCAGCCCGTTGGAAGGTGCGATGCCGCTGCTCTGTTCCGTCGCGGTCAATTATCTTGCCGCGGACACCCACCTCGAGACGACCGTCGAGGTCCCGCACAATTCACCCGCCATCGCGGCCATCCGCGACGCGGCGATCAAAACCCTCGAGGCGAAGTATCCCGGCAGCCCCGCCGCCGCCGCGACCGCCACAGCGCCGCCGATCCCGAAGGGCCTCCCGCCGCCCACGCCGAAGTGATCGTTGGGATGGGCAAGTGGCGAATTCCGAGTGGCGAATTCGGCGGTCGAATGGCGTTCTAACCTCCGATGGCGGAGGTCCAGGAGGGTGGCACGGGTCTCCCGACCCGTGTAAGCCGTTCGGATATTCAACCACGGGTCAGGAGACTCGTGCCACCGCTCCGTCTCTCAGATCTCAAATGCGCTGCGCTGTGCCGCGCCCACGCGGCGCCAGCAGTCGCAAGGCCGCCGCTCGCAGTTCCTCCGCGCGAAACCCACCTTCACCGATTGCGACCGCCTCCACGCGCGGTCCCAACGGCGTCCAGCGCGTTGGTCCCGCCAGCGGACGCAGATCAGGAAACAGCGTCAGGGTCGGACAACCCAGGGCCGCCGCCAGATGCGCCGGGCCGCTATCACGGGCCACGCAGAGCGCCGCTTGCTCCAGCACGGCCGCCGTTTCGACGAGGTCGGTCTGGCCGCGCAGGTCCAGTAACGCATCGGCGCCGAGGCCCGCGAGCGCCGCGAACTCCGCTGCGGCCGGTTCGGTCTCGAGGCCGACGAGTCCAATTGTCAGCCCGCACTCGCTATGCAACCAGCCCGCGAGTTCGGCGAAGACCGGCAGTGGCACGCGCTGTTTCTGTCCGTGCGCGGCGAGGTGAAAAATCGCGGTCTGCGGCAAGCGCGCCACGGCGGCCCCGAAGCGGGCGTGAACGCTGGCGCGGCCCGATGGATCCGGTGTCACGTGCGCCACCAGCTTCCCGGGTTGGCTCACGCCGAGCAGCGCCAGCACCGCAAAGTTCATCGCGGCCTCCGGCTCCGCGCCCTCGCTCTTCCGGTACGGCACCGCGTGGGTGAGAAACTGCGGCCAGCAGCGCGGACGCGCGAAACCGGCCCGAATCGGAATCCCCGCGCGCCACGCGGCGAGTTCGACCGTGCGATTCGGCTGGAGCAACGCGATCGCGTCTGGGCGCAGTCGGCGGAGCTCCGCGGCGAGATCGTTGACGCGTGACCAGAGCGGGCCGGTCCCGGGACTCAGCAATCCGGCGATCGCGGGATGCCGATGAAACAGCGGACGCAGCGGCGGTTGAACGAGCCAGTGAATCTGCGCCTGGGGGAGGGCGGCGCGGACTGGGGCGAGGCAGGACGAGGATAGGACAACGTCGCCGATCCGGTCAGGCCGGACAATGACAACGGACCTGAGTTCGGAGGTGCTCATCACGCCGGGGTGGCGATCGCGGTGCGGAACTGCGCGAGCAGCCGCGCGGCATTGCGGTGCGCGTCGTAGTTCTCCTCCACCCAGCGGCGGGCGGAGGTGCGGAGCTTCTCGGCAAAGGCGTCGTCGTGTCCAAGCCGGCGCAACGCATCGACCCACTCGGAGGGATCCTCGACGCGGGCGACGAGGCCGGTGACGCCGTGCGTGATCGCCTCGGTCGTGGCGGCGGCGGGCGAGGTGATGGCGATCACGCCAATGGACATCGCTTCGGGAATCACGTTGGGCAGTCCGTCGCGATCGCCGCTGGCGGCGACGATTCCCGTGTGCAGAAGCACATCGGCCCACGCGAGCTGGTTCCAGACCTCGTGCTGTGGCAGATGGCCGGTGAACGTGACATCGGCGGCGATTCCGAGATGCCCCGCGAGGCGCTCGAGTTCCGGCCGCAACGGACCGTCGCCCACAATCCGGGCGGCGAACGGCACGCCGGCCGTGCGCAACGCCGCGTAGATTCGCATTTGGTGCGCGAGGCCCTTTTTCTCGACCAGCCGCGCAATGCAGAGCAGGTGCAGCGGCGCGCGGGAACGGCGCAACGGCTTGAATTCCGGCAAACGGTCGAGGCCCCGCCGGATGCAGAGGATCTGTTCGCGCGGCAGACGACGTTCGAGCAACGAGCGTTTCCCCATTTCCGTCGAGGTGTGGATGAAAACGGCCGGTCCGAGCTTTTCGTTCAGCCACCAGTCGCCGCCGTGCTCGTAAAGGTCATACGCGTGGGCCGCGGCACTGTAACGAGTCCCATTCAATCGCCAGAGCAGCCAGGCCGCGGTCGCCGGGGCGCCGCCCCACGCGGCATGCACCCAACTCGGCGGCTCGCGGCGGAACTCCCGCGCGAAGATGCACGCGAAGCCGGCGCCGAGCATGTTCTCCCAGAAGTTCAGCCACGACGGCGGACGCCGGGTCACGAGTCCACGCAGCAGTTCGCGGAGGACCGCAGGTCGGCGCCACGACTCCATCGGGATCAGCCAAAGCAGCGTCAGCAGCCGCCACTTGTTGAAGGACGTCACGGGCACGCCGCGAAATTTTCCGCCTCCGCCCCAGAGCGAGTAGATGCGGAGGTTCACCCCGAGCGCGCGCATCGCGATAATCTCTCGCTGCAGAAAGGATTCCGTGGTTTTCGGAAACGTGGTGAAGAAGTACGCGATGACAGGCGGCTCGGCGGACAAGGTGAACGGACGCTAGCGGGCCGTTCGGCGTTCGGCCAAGCGGATTGCGGACAATGGAGAAGGGGAGGAAATCCACTAATGGCGGGGGCCGGGCGCCTTATCTCGGGGATTCCTGGCTTCAGGCTCCAAACCGGATTGAGCCGGAAACCAGGAAGCTGGGAGTCGAACCCGGTGATTCCGGAACGATGTCGACAAAATGTAGGGCCGGCGCTCGCCGCCGGGCCTTGCGTACCTTCGTCCGACTTTTCACCTTGGCACGGTGGCTCCGCTCAATCCGTGGTCCACGTGGATACCCCATGAAAATTCGATTCATCCCCGGTGTGATTTTTTCCGTCATGGCTTTGAGCACTTCTCTGCTGGCCCAAACGCCGCTCCCGACCGGTGGAGCCGGTGTGCCGGCGGTACCGTCGGCCACCAACGAGACGTTGCGGGCCCGTGCCAAGGCGCTTGAGCTGCCCACGCCTTACGTGCCGCCGCCGGGAGACCCGCTGTCCCATCACGCGGCCGGACTCGCGAAGGTCGTGTGTTCCGCCGTCTTCATCTCCGGCTTCGACGTGGACTTTGCGGTCGAAAATCTCGGCTACTTCACCAGCCCCTACGCGGAGCGCGCGAAACTCGGCAAGCCGGTGGTCGACTATAAGACCAAATCCGTGAGCGTCGCGCTGCCAGACGGCAAGGTCCGCGTCGCGCGGTTCTTCGGCGATCAGGGCGCGGTCACAATTCCGGAGAAAGAGGATGGCATCTTCTTCGCGCCGGTGAAGGTGAAGAAGAACCTGCCTGATCCCATGACGCAGCCCTGGCCCATGGGCGACGTGTTGCCCAAGGAGCCGCTGCCGGACGGACTCGACGCGGCGAAACTCGCGCGGGCCGTCGATGCCGCGTTTGCCAATCCCGAGAGCTTGACCGCCGCGTTCGTGGTGACATGGAAGGGCCGGCTCATCGCCGAGCGCTACGGTGACCGCGTGAACCTGGACACACCGCTCGAGGCGTGGTCGATGGGGAAGAGCCTCGCTGCGACTTTGCTCGGTCTGCTGATCAAGGACGGCGTGTACGACCTCTGGCAGCCGGCGCCGATTCCCGAGTGGCAGGCGGCGGGCGATCCGCGCGGGAAGATCCGCATCGCCGACCTCGCGCACATGTCGAGCGGACTGCGCATCCGCGCGCCGCAGGATCCCGATTTCGACCCGAACGGTCCTTATCCGGATCACGTCTATCTCTACACGGGTGCGATCAACGCGTTCAAATACGCGGCGACCCGGCCGCTGCAGTGGCCGCCGGCGACGGTCGGGCGCTATCACAACACGGATCCGGTGCTGGTGAATTATCTCATCCGGCTCGCGGTGGAAAAGCGCGGCGAGGAATACCTCTCGTACCCGCAGCGAGCTCTCTTCGACAAGATCGGCATCCGCTCGATGCTGATTGAGACGGACCCGTGGGGGAATTTTCTCACGCAGGGCTATGACTACGGCTCGGCCCGTGATTGGGCGCGGCTGGCGAATCTCTATCTGCAGGACGGCGTCTGGAACGGCCAGCGGATGCTGCCCGAGGGCTTCGTGAAGTTTTCCCGCACCGCGGCGCCCGCGTGGGTCGCCGACCTGCGGCCGAACTACGGCGGACTTTTCTGGATCAATTCCGACGATCGGTTCCCGCTGCCGCGGGATGTCTATTACATGGCCGGCGCGGGCGGGCAGATCACCTTGATCGATCCCGCTCACGATCTCGTCGTGGTGCGTCTTGGTCACTTCAAGGGTGCGACGCCCGGTGCCGTGGATCTAAACAAGGCCCTGGCGCTCCTCGTCGAGGCCTTGCCGAAGAAGTGACCGCTGATGGGCGGATGAGGTGAACCGCTAATCGGCACTAATGGGTCGCTAATCCGATCCCGAGCCGGGGCACCACTAACTGGCGCTAACTTTTCACTAATCCGAGCCGAGGGCTCGTAGTTCGAAGTTAGTGTCTGGTTAGTGGAAGTTAGTGGTTCAAAGGTTGGGAGATTGCCGAAATCAGCGTCCCATCAGCGTCAATTAGCGGTTCAGTCTCCGGACTCAGCGGTCGGACGATCACCACAGTCTCGGCGAGCCCACGGGCCCACGTGGGAAGGGCCGCGCGGGGACGGTGCCGCCACCGACTTCGCCGGCGAGGCCCACGAGTTCCTCGATTAGCACGGTCGGATCCTCCACGTAGCGCAGCGCGAGGAATTTTTCCCTCGCCCGGCTATAGCCCGCCGGGTCCGCCAGCCAGCCGTCGATGATTCGCGCGAAGTCGCCGGCATTTTCAATCTTCTGCGAGTCCGCGCCGTTGCGGAAGAATTTCCACGTCAGTTCCTCCTGCGGCATGATGCCGCCGAAGGCGTTGAAGATGATCGGACACTGGAAGTGCAGCGCCTTGGCGCAGGTCGTCGTGCCGCCACGGGTCACGATCGCATCGCTGGCCTGCATCAGCAGGTGGACGATGTCGGAATACCCCTCAAGGTGACACGTGAACTCCGGGTGCGTCGCCCGCCAGTGGACGAGTTTGTTGTAGGTCTCCTTGTCCTTGCCGCAGATGATAATCGCCTGAACGCGCGCCGCGTGCTTCAGCAATACCGGAAGGAGTTCGAGATGGTTGTTCGCGCCGTTCCCGCCGGTCGCGAGGAACACCGTAAACCGATCCGGATCGAGGCCGAGTTGCTTCACCCGGAAGTCCCGCCGCTCCGGAATCGAGAACTCCTCGAGGTGCGCCTTCGGCAGCATGAGGTAGCCGCGCACCCGGGTCTTCTCGCGGGCGATGCCTTTCTTCACGGCGTAGTCGTTCGCTGTCGGCGTGCGCGAGAAGTAGCGATCGACCGTGGGTTCGATCCAGTTGCGCGAATAGCCCCAGCCGCCGGAAAACTCGCCGCAATAGGTGGCGCAGCGCACCTGGTCGGCTCCGAGCACCTCGCGCGCGAGTTGAAAGTATCCGCGGTTCAGACAGTCGTGCACGCTGAGCACGAGATGCGGCCGGTACTCCTCGAGCACCTGCACATAATACTCCGCGCCGAACGTGACCCGCCGCCGGTTGAGGTAACTCAGCAACTCCACCACCGCGTAGAAAACCTTGTGCACCCAGGGGGCGGAAAGCTGGAGTCGGTTGTACAGTCGCACGCCGGCCCGGTTCACCACCGAGGATTTCTCGAGCATCTGCTCGATGCGGACGTCCACGTTGTGCTGATACAACTGGAAGCACCACTCCGCGAAGGCCTCCGCGCGCGCATCGTGACCACCGCCGGTGCTGGACGTGAGGACGAGGATGCGAATCTTGGGCAGGCCGGGGACGGTCACGGGAGATCGAAATAGCGGGCGCGAATCCGCCGCTGGAGGCCCGACGATCCGAGCCGCGCGATGAACGGAGCCACCGTCGCCTGGAAGAAACGTCCGGTCCGCACGGTTCCGCTCCGTTGCCGCAGCAGCGCGCGCCGCAGATCCCCCGCCGCTCCGGCCGGTTCCGGTCCGCTCGCCATCATCCGCTCGAACGCCGCCCAGGCGCGCTGCATGGCCGGCGTCGTCGTTCGCTGGGGACGCTGCACGGAGCCCTCGAAATCCGTCCGGTAATCGCCGGGCCGGAAGTCGATCACCACGATGCCCGTGCCCTTGAGCTCATCGATCAGACTCTCGTTCAGCGCGGAGAGCCCCGCCTTGCACATGTTGTACGCGGATTGAAACGGCAGCGGAAACTGCGCCGCCAGCGAGGAGATGTTCACCAGCGTGGCCGGCCGCCCGGCGCGCACCGGGTCGCGGAACCGCCGAATCGCCGTATGCGAGAGCCGCGCCGTGTTGATCAGCATGACCTCGAGCTGGCGCTGCCAGACCGCGAAGTCCGCGGTCGCGAACTCTGCGAATACGCCGTAGCCCGCGTTGTTGATTACGAGATCGAATCGGCCCGCCGCCTGATCCGCCGCGAGCAGAGTCGCCTCCGCCGCCGCGCCGTCGGCGAGTTCCAGCGCGACCGGGGTGAACCGGTCGTCGGACGCCGTCGCTAGGGGAGCGAGCCGGGAGGGATCCCGCGAGGTGCCCCAGACGCGGACGCCGTCCGCCAGCAGCATCTCGGTGAACGCACGGCCCAGCCCGGTGCCCGCCCCGGTGACGAAGGCGGTGCGGAAGAGTTCGGAGAGGGGCTGGGACATCAAGAAGGCGGTCGGTCGGCGGGTCCGTCCGGGGCTTTTTCGACCCGGACGATGGCGTCAGTACACCGAAAACGGGTTGTACGGCGCCGTGTTCCCGGAGATTTCCGCGTGGTAGACGTCGGTCACGAGCCCGCCGGAGCGGGCGTCGACGATCCAGAAGTCGTTGAAGCGTTTCCCTTCTCCGCCTTCGGTGCCATTCACGATTTTCAATTGGTAGGTGGCGCCGGGCTTGGCCTCGAGCACGAGGTCAGCCCGGGCGGTAAAGGTGCCATTGCGGTATTCGGCGGTGATGATGCGGCGGCCCGCGGCAATCTTCAGCGGTTGATTCCAGGCCTTCGCCGCGTCGCCGACGAATTTGCTATCCACGAGCAGCACGTAACCGAGGTGATCCTCGGCGAGGAAGCCGGGCCGGCGGCGGGAGCCCGTGATCGTCGCCACTTCCGCTCCCGAGGCGGGCACCGCGTACCCGCTGTCGTTTGGAACCTTTGTTTTCGTGTGGCAACCCGCGGTGACAAACAGGCCGGCCGCGATCGCGAGCAACGGTAAACAGCGCATGGCCATGGCGCATCGAATTGGGCGGAAGTGGACGGCGCAACGGATTTTTGGTGAAGGCCCGGCGGGAGGCAAAAGACAGCGAAGCGAGGTCACTCTGTCCGTGCGAACACACCCCGGGCGGTTGGAACGAAAACGGCGGGTGAGGGCACCCGCCCTCCATGGTCGGCGGATCATTCCGAATCCGTTTTCTCGTCCTCTCCCGAAGCAATCCATGGCGGGACGGTGCCCGCACCGTCTATTGCGGCCTGCCTTCGCGAAACGGGCCGGCGCCAAGGCCGGCCCGCAATTGGCAGACGTCGAACCGACGGGACGTCAGACCTTGGCCGCCGCCACCGCCTCGGCGATCGCTTCGGCCAAAACCGCGAGACCGTCGCGGAGCGCCTCTTCGGTGATCGTGAGCGGAGGGGAGATCTTCACAGTCTGGCCCCAGGCGCCGACCGGCGCGAAGAAGAGCAGTCCCTTCTGGTAGCACTTTTCGATGATCAGGTGGGCGAGATCGTGGTTCGGCTCCTTCTTGCCGGGGACCGTGATCTGGAGGCCGCCGACCAGGCCGGTCGCGGTGACGTGACCGATGACCTGCGGATATTTCGCCTTCAGCGCCTGCAGCGCCGGGAGGAGGATCGCGCCGAGCTTCGCCGCGTTGGCGGTGAGATTTTCCTTGGTGATTTTCTTCAGGCTCGCCATCGCGGCCGCGACGCAGACCGGGTTGCCGGTGTGCGTGCTCGTCATCGAGCCCGGCGGGTACTGGTCCATGATCTCGGTGCGGCCGATCACAGCGGACAACGGCAGCGAGCTGCTGATGCCCTTGCCGCAGCAGATGATGTCCGGGGTGATGCCGTAGTGCTCGAAGGCCCAGAACTTCCCGGTGCGGCCGAAGCCCGCCTGCACTTCGTCCATGATCAGGACGACCTTGTTCTCATCGCACCAGCGGCGCATGTGCTGCACGTAGGCGACGGGTGCGAAGTCGGGGCCGACGCCCTGGTACGACTCCATGATGATGCCGGCGACGTTCTGAGGCTCGAGCCCGCGCGAGGCGAGGTACTTCAGGAAGGTGTCGAAGCTGACATCCTGCTGCCAGAAGCCGTCCGGGAAGGGTGCGTTGATGATCGCGGGGTCCTCATTGACGATCCACGACTTCTGGCCGGCCATCCCGCCGGCCTGCTGCGAGCCGAGGGTGCGACCGTGGAAGCCGCGTTCGAATCCGACGATGCCGATCTTCTTCTTGCCGCCCTGCTTGATGCCGTAGGTGCGCGCCAGCTTGATGGCGCACTCGGTGGCCTCGGAGCCGGTGGAGAGGAGGAACACCTTCTGGAGGCCCTGCGGGGCGAGGCCGACGAGCATCTCGGCGAGCTGGGAGCGTTCTTCGCTCGGGAAAACGTAGTTGTGGAGCAAGCCGCTGTTCACCTGGTCGATGATGGCCTGGCGAATCTCCACCGGGCCGTGGCCCGCGTTCGTGACGAGCACGCCGGAGCTCCAGTCGAGCCACTTGTTGCCGTACTTGTCGTAGATCGAGACATCCTCGGCGCGATCCCACACGATTGGGGGCTGGCCGCGCATGGAGATGGGCTCGAACTGCCGGAGCTTCTCCAGCGTGGGAACCGAGTCCGGATGCGGGATCGCGGTGGCGATGCGGCGGTATTTCGTTTCGACCTTCGGAACGTTGGTCGGAGTGATGCTGAATTCTTTACCCATGGCGAAGTGGAGTGCTTGAACTGAAGATACGAATGAGAGGGCGGCTTAGATGGGCTGGCGATAGATGTTCTGGAACACCTTGTCGATGCCTTCGGCCGCCCGGCAGGGATCGACGATGGTGATGCCGTCGGCGCCGAAGCGCGCGGTGACCGGGGCGCCCTTGCCCTCGGAGAGGTACTTGAAGTTGAGATCGCGTACGATGGCGGCGGCGTGGACCAGCGCGACGGTGATGCGGCCTTCCTCGGCCGTCGGATAAATTGCGGCGACGGCATCGCGCGACTCCTGCAGGTACTTCATCCGGCAAATCGCAACGAGGCCAACGGTCAGGCTGTCGACGCCGTAGCCCACATAGACCTTGGAGCCGTCGGGCCGCTTCACGTCGCGCGTGAAGTGGTTGTTCGAGGTCCGGCTGCCGCCGCCCTTGCTCCAGAAACGGAACCCGCGGTACTGCTGGTCGCTCTCGACCTTGCCGTCGGCGCCCACGATTTCGTGGCCCTGGTTGACCGGGCCCTCGAAGTCGGACGGCGTGACCCAGTTGTTGTGAAAGTTGATGCTCATCCCGTTCTCGAATTCCACGCGCACCTGGACGGCGTCGTAGGCGTTGATCCCACTGCGGACGAGCCGCTTCTTCTGGCCGACGGCGGAGAGGGAGACAGGCTTGCTCTTGTAGTAGCTGTAAATGAGGTCGGTCCAGTGAGGCCCAACGTAGCTGAACGGATCGCTTTGCTCGGCCCACTTGAAGGTGCTGAGTGAGACTTCGAGCGGCTCCTCGAGATACGCGGTGCCGTAGAGTGGGGCGCCGATCCGGTTCTGGATGTCGTCACGAATCCGGAGGTGATCCGGGTCGTAACGCTTGTGCATGTCGACCGCGACGACGCGGTTCTTCTTCTTCGCGGTCGCGATGATTTGATCCGCCTCCTCGATCGAGAGGCACATCGGCTTCTCGGTGATGACGTGTACGCCCTTCTCGAGGGCTGCGAGCACGACCTCAGTGTGGAGGTTGTCCGGCGTGGCGACGGCCATCACGTCGAGGTCCGGGAAATCACGGAGCACATCGATCCACGGCGTGGCGCCAAAGTAGGCCTTTGGGGTGTAACCCGTCCAGGTGCGGAAGTTATCCTGCGCCAGCTTGGCCGATTTTTCAGAACGCGTCGCGACGGCGACGAGCTCGAACTTGATGTTGGCGAACTGGCGGGTCCACTCGTCGAGGCCGACGCGTCCGAGCTGCGGCGCGATGCCGGCCCGCTGCAGGTCCGCGTAAGCGCGGGCGTGCACGTCGCCCCCGAACATTCCTGCGCCAATCAATGCGATTTTAATGGTGCCGTCCATGGGTACAAAAAAGGAGAGGTCTGATTACTGTGCGCGGGATTGGAGAAGCAAACTGATAAATGGCCGCGAGCAGCACAGTCGTGCGTCAGCGCGCCGGACACCATGAAGAACCGACGGAAATCCATTTCTCGGATGATGCAAATGGACCCGTTCGTTGACAGGCCGGGCCGAGCGGGACCAGCCTTCGGCATGCGCTTCTTCCCGCTCTTGGCGCTGTGTGCGCTTCTCACCGTGTCCGCTTCCGCCCAATCCCTCCTCGAGATTCCGGTCCGCGACATCGACGGCAACGACGGCTCGCTCGCGACCTTCAAGGGCCGCGTGCTCCTCATCGTCAACGTGGCCTCGGAGTGCGGTTACACCCCGCAGTATCAGGGGCTCCAGGCAATCTACGACAAGTACCAGAAGCAGGGCCTCACGGTGATCGGTGTACCGTGCAACCAGTTTGGCGGCCAGGAGCCCGGCACGAACGCAGAGATCAAAACCTTCTGTTCGTCGACCTTTCACGTCACCTTCCCTCTACTCGACAAAATCGAGGTCAACGGTTCGCGGCGTCATCCGCTCTATGCTGCGCTCGCCGGCAAGGGTTCGCCGTTCCCGGGGAACATCGGCTGGAACTTCACGAAGTTCCTCATTGGCCGCGACGGAAAGATCCTCCGCCGCTTCGATTCCGACGTGGAACCCGATTCGCGCGAAATGGTGAAGGCGGTCGAAGCCGCGCTGGCGCAGAAGTAGACAGTAGCGAGTAGCGGGTAGTGAGTAGGCCGGTCTCCGGCCGGCGAAAGGCCTTAGGAACAACCTTTCCCGCTTCAGTCCTGATTAAGCACAAAGACGCCAAGCCGCGAAGGACCCGAACCAGGTTCACGCGGAGTCGCGGGGACGCGGAGAAAGCCGACGGAGGCAGGTGGACGGGGCCGGCTTCGTAGGGCCGGCGTTCACCGCCGGGCCTCTATTCGAACGAAAGATCAGGCCTGGCGACGAGCGCCAGCCCTACGAATCAGTTCGAGGGATAATCGTACCACAGCCACCGCAGCGCATAGGGCAGGATGGAGGCCCCGTGACTCGAATTATGCGTGCCTTCGCCGAAGATGAACTGGTGGTCGTAGCCCTTCGACTGCAGTGCTGACGCCATCTGCTTGTTGCCCTCCGGCCACGATCCGAACTGGTTCAGCAGGTCGTGCGAGCCGTCCTGCTGGATCACGCGGATGGGCTTCGGTGCCGCCGCCCGGACGAGATCGGGAAACACGTTTCCGCCGCGGATGTTTGTGAACGAGCCGATCGTCGTATAAACCTTCCGGAACTGATCCGGGTGGTGCCACGCCACGCTGAACGCGCAGATGCCACCGCTGCTGCTGCCACAAATCCCGCGGCCCGCCGGATCGTCGGTGATCACGATGTGCTTCCGCGCGAGCGGGAAAATCTCCTCGAGCAGGAACGTCGCATACTTGTCGCTCACCGTGTCGTACTCGACCGAGCGGTTGCGCGCCGATGCTGGCCGGCCGTCCGCGCGTTTCCGCGGCGGCTCGCCGGGGGCGAGGGGAGTGTCGCCCGGGTTGACGAAGATCGCCGCCATCGTCGGGAGTTGCTTCTTCGCCATCAGGTTCTCGATCACGACCGGCACGCGCCACGCGCCGTCGCGGGTGACGTAGCCGCCGCCATCCTGAAACACCATCACCGGCAGCGCCATTTTTCCGTCGTAGCCGGGCGGAATGTACAGCCACCACTTCCGTTTGAAGCCGGGGTAGGTCTTCGAGTCGTCGAGGTCGAACTCCATGACCTTTCCCTGCGGCACGCCCGGCTGCGGCTGCGAGTCGGGACCGAGCACATACTGTTCGTCGAAATGCGGACGCGGCCGGGATTCAGCCGCGGAAAGCGACGCGCTGGCGAAGAGCGCGCACAAGCAAACGCCAAGGGGTAGGAAGCGGGGCATGCGTGAGATTCGGCGCCGGGGAGCGCCGGAGTCAACGGCCCCGCGGACGGCCGAAGACGGGGGCGGATGCCGGACCACCGGCGAAAAGCGTTCCAGTCTGCCTTTCGTTCGACCGGAGATTAAGCCCTAAGACGCCAAGCCGCGAAGGACCCGTGCCAAGGCAGGCTCACGCGGAGCCGCGGAGACGCGGAGCAAGGCGACGGAGCGAGACGGTTGATGGCGAGGACGGATGCCAGCGGCAAAAAACGTCCGAAACACCACGTTCCCAAGGCCGGCGGTCATCGGCGTGCCCAATCAAAAATAGGACCGGGCGCAGCCCGGTCCTAGCGGTAGAACGGCTGCCACGTAATCCACCTCGGTCCGTATTTCGGCTCCGGCGCGCCGACTTCCATCGCACCCAGATCCGGCGCGCGCCCGGTGAAGCCGTCGTTCACCGTCGGCAACACTTCGCCCGCATCCACCGCCTTGCTCCCGGGCTTGAGCCGGAAATTCAAATCCATCGCGTGATACACCGCATGCCGCTGCGCTGGATTCGGGGCCACGAGGTGCTCGAAGATGTCGTAGTCGAGTTCGACGCCGTGCTTTTCCTGGCCCGTCGCCGCGGCCAGCTCCGCGAGCGTCGCGAACTTCCGCCAGTCGGTCGGTTTCGGCGTGTACATGGTCCCGCCCGGCGCCGGCGCCAGCCAGACATACTGCTCCTTCACGCCGCGATTCGGCCGGTAGCCGTTGTAGTCGGTGCTGTAGGCGCTCGTCGCGAACGCCCACGACATGATCTCACGGTTCGGCGTGTCGCGACCGAGGAAGAGGTTGTTGCGGAAATGCGCGTTCGGATACGGATCCCGCGACACCTGCTCGCCGATGATCGTGTTGTGATAAACCAGAATCCCGGCCGGCTTGCCCATGAACTTGAACGCCACGCCCGAGGGCACGTGATAGAGTAGGTTGCGGATGAAATACACCGGACCGCCGAACACCGGCTGCGCACTGTAGCCGCCCTGCGACACGTTGATGCCACGGTTCCCGTATACGCGGATGTTGTGCATGCCGCCGTCCGCCTCGACGAAGTTGTCGTTCACGAGGTGAATGTCGTTCCCGTAAATGTCGATCGATGACGGCTGACGCTCGGGATCCTTCTCCGGCGTGCCATAGGTCGAGATTCCGATGGCATCGTGGAAGTACGCGATGGCGTTGCGCGCAATCACGTGGCCCGGGCCGTACACCTTGATCGCGTAGTAGCTCACCACTTGGTGCGACCCATACGCGCCCACGGCCGGTGAGCCCGCCGCCGCCCAGCCGATCAACCGGAACCGGTCGTCGCGGCCGATGAACAGATTGTCGGCGATATAAAAGTCGCGGGAGTTCGCCGACTCCGTCCACACGCCGAGCCCGACCTGCTCAAACCGGCAGTTGCGGACGACCAGCCCGACCGCTCCGGCGACTTCCTTCTGGCCGGCGAAGATGCCGACATCCGTGTTCCGGATCGTGAGCCCCTCAAAGATGTGATGCTCCGACGCCATCACGTCGAAGAGCCGGTGGTTGCCGTCGCCATCGAAGATCACTTCGCCGTCGCCTGCGGACTTGATGGTAATCGGCTTCTCCCGCGTGCCTTTCAGCGCGAGCGACATCGACCCGTCGAACGGAGTCATCATCGGATCGACGTAGTTCCGCCGCTCCGACTTGTAGAGCCCCGCGTGCAGCAGGATCGTATCGCCCGGCTGCGCGCGTCGCTCCCACACCACGCTCCAGTCGCCAAGCCCCGCGCCATAGTATGCCTCGAGCAAGCTCGTAAAATTCGGTTCCTGTTTCGTCCCCTTGTAATCCGACGGGTAGACATGCAACACGCGGCCACCCTGAAAAGACTTCGGTTCGGCGCGTGTCCGGACCTTCACCGCGTGCACCGCCTCGCCCTTCACGCCGTCCGGGTCGGTAAGTTCGAGCCGGCACTCGTATTCCGTATCGGGATTCAGCCCGAGCACGCTGCCGGCGAAACCGTCGGGCACGGTGTAGTCGAGATGTTCGCGCGCCCGGTAGACCCTCTCGCCGCCGATCCGCAGCAGCGGCAGCGCCGGCCGCCAGGCCGCTTCGCCCACCGCGCGATACTGCACGGCCACGGTCGCATTGCGGTTGGCATCGCCCGTGATGGCCCATTGGAAGCCGAGGTTCTCGAGCGTGGGATGCTCGACGAGAAGCGCGCCCGCCTCCGTGGCATCGTCCGCCCGCGCGGCACCGACGAGAATGGAACTCAGGAAACACGCACGAAGAAAGGAGTGCATCGGGGTGGGGATTCTTTGCGCACTGAGACGACAGCCGTCTCAGATCTCAAATTTCAAATCTCAAATCCGCCGTGGGCCGGTCCCGGCCCGAGACGTTTCCCATTGCCCGCCATCCGCCCCGCTCCGAAACTTGGTCTGTGGCCAGCACCGTCGCCCACCGTAATCATCTGAGCGTCAAGTTTGCCCTGCTCGTCGCGGTGATCTTCGGCGTTGCCCTGGCTGCGCTCCTGCTGGTGCAGCGCACGCAGCGCAATTCCCTGGCCGAGCTGCTCGCCTCCGAAACCCGTGAACGCTCGACCATGCTCGGGCGGCTCGTCGAGCTCACGGGCCAGTCCTTGCGCGACTTCACCTACGATTACGCCCAATGGGATGACATGGTGACGTTTGTCGCCACGCCGCGCCCTGAGTGGGCGGAGATCAACGTCGATGCCTCGCTCAAGAACTTCAATCTCGCCGCGGCCTGGGTGCTCCGCACCGAGGGTACCGTCGTCTACGCCACGCGCGGCCCCGGCACGACCACGCCGCCGTCGCTCCCGCTGAGTCCGGCTGAACTCGCCGGCGTGCTGGCCGGCGGAGTATCACGCAGCTTCTTCGTCCAGACAGCGGAGGGACTGAGCGAGATTTGCATCTCCCCCGTGCGCCCGTCGGGCGACACCGACCGCAAGACCGCCGCCCGTGGGTGGCTGGTCGCCGCCAGGAATTGGGACGAACCCGTGCAGGCCCTGATTGCCGAGGTCATTCAATGCGAACTCCGCGTTGCCTCGCCCGGTCAGCCCGCGCCGGCGGCGCAGCCGCACGAGATCAGCCTGCTGCATGCCTTGCCGGGATACGACGGCCGGCCGGCCGCCCATCTGCTCTACACCATTCGTTCCAGCGAACTCGCGATCGCCTCCCATTCCCAGCGCACCGAACTCTGGCTCTTCGCCGGCCTGTTCCTGGTCGGCCTCGCCGCCGCCGTGTACTTCGTCTTTCACTGGATCGTGAGGCCGGTGCAGGTGGTGGGAGAAAGCCTTGAGACCGGCGATCCCGCCGCGATCGTGCCGCTCCTCGCCCGCCGCGACGAACTGGGCCGCGTCGCCCAAGCTGTGCAGACTTCATTCGAGCAACGCGCTGAACTGGAGGGCCTGATCGAGGACCGCATCCGCCTTGGTCGCGAACTGCACGACGGCGTGATTCAAACCGTCTTCGCCGCCGGCATGAGCCTCGCCGGCGCGCGGGCCGCCGTGCGCCAACAACCTGCCGAGGCTGAGCGGATCCTCGATGACACTCGCCAGGAGTTGAATGTGACGATTCGCAGCCTCCGCGATTTCATCCAGGGGCTCGAGCCGGAGCCGCTCGGCCAGCAACCGCTCCGCGAGGCCATGCAGTCGATCGTAAAACTCATGCAGGGCGTGCGCGTGGTTGCCGTGACCTGGGAAGTCGACGACGCCCTGGCCGCGACGCTCACGGGAGCGCAACGCCTGCATCTGCTTCAGATTACCCGCGAAGCGGTGAGCAACAGTGTCCGCCACGGCGATTCACCGCGGCTTCTGCTCCGGCTCGCGCGGGCCGGGAAGGGCTGGGTATTCGAGGTCATCGAGGACGGCGGCGGCCTGGACCGCACTCCCTCAGTCGAACTTGGTCGTGGCCTCGGCAACCTCGCCGCACGTGCCCGCGAAATCGGTGGGGATCTGCAGATGACGTCTGCTCCCCACGGCGGACTGCTCCTACGGTTTGTCGTGTCACCGGCGGAGTAGAGCGGAAGCACTTGCAAGGTCCTCACGCCAAGACGTGACGAGATTGAACAATCCAACGATCCGTAGACCCGGCGTGGCGCACTCACTCGAAAACCCCCTTTTTTTTCGAGGGAAGTTTCTTGAGAGCCGTGCTCCAGGATTTTAAGCAGGCGGCTCGAGCCGGAAGGCACGTCGTCGCCCGCCCTCGCGTGGCTCACGGCTGGTTTCCGCCGCAAATTTCCCCGTTCAGCCCTCAATCCATAATATCCATGATTCGCGTCAGCGTTCTCTATCCCCACACGGCAGGAGCCCACTTCGATTGGACTTACTATCTTGGCACGCATGTGCCGATGGTCGCCCGAAAATTTGGGGCCGCGGCCAAGGCCACGAGTATCGATCAAGGGATCGGCGGCGGTGCTCCCGGTACGCCCGCCCCCTATGTGGCAACGGCCAGTTTCGTCTTTGATTCCGTGCTGGCATTTCAAGCGGCATTCGGACCTCACGCTCAGGAGATCATGGCGGACATTCCCAAGTACACGTCGATCGAGCCGATCATTCAGATCAGTGAAATCAAAGTGTGAGTGCCGCGCAGCTCTGAGCTGAGACAAGAGCAACGCGGTCCTTTTGCACGGTTCAATCGATGTCGAAGCTATTCTGGACTGGCGTGGCCCTGCTCGGATTGGGGAGCGGCCCGCTGGTGGTGATTATTGCCCTCGCGGCTTTGCATCTTACCAAAGATCCAAATCCGAATCCGATCGGGCCCGGTATTCTGGCGTTCCTGACTTTCTGGCCGGGTGTAATCCTGACGACTGTCGGCTGGTTCAAGAGTCGGAAGAAAGCGGAACGCGTGCACCGCTGACGCAGATGAGATAACCGATCCGGAAACTGAGATGCGTGCGAAATCATGGCGGTTCGGCCTGACGGCCTTCTTTTGTGTCGGCGTCGCCGGCTATGCGATCTGGGCGTATGGAGGGGGCGTGCAGCGGGTGCCGGTTCATCCTGACATGGTGGACGCCTTCGATGCGCACCGGGTTTTGATTACGGTGCACGCGGTAGCCGCGTCGATCGCGCTGCTGCTGGGGCCGACCCAGTTCCTCGACGCGTGGCGGGCGCGAGCGCCGCGCGCCCATCGACTCGCGGGCTACTTGTATCTTGTGCTGGGAGTCGGGGTGGGAGGAAGCACTGGCGTGCTGCTCGCGCGGCATTCCTTCGGTGGATTCGTTTCCCACGCCGGCTTCGGCCTCCTCGGCTGCCTTTGGCTCTTCACTGGCTTCATGGCCCTCCTGAGCGCGAAACGGAGAAGGTATGCAGAACACCGGACTTGGATGATCCGGAACTTCGCGCTCAGTCTGGCGGCAGTCACGCTGAGAATCTACCTCCCGCTATCGGTGGTGGCCGGTGTTCCCTTCGAGCAGTTTTATCCCGCCGTCGCATGGCTCTGTTGGGTGCCCAATCTGATCGTCGCAGAGTGGGGGTGGAAAACACCGGGCGAGCGGGCGTCGCCAATGTCTCGACCAGCGGGTGGATGAGCGGGCAAAGGAGTGTCGATGGAGCAGGTCCGGAAGACCTGCTAGTCAGGCGTCATACTTTAGGATACTCCAGTGACATGTCGCTCCCCGAGGCCGCTCTCGCAGCAAATTCTCCGAGGATTGCGGGCGAGGTTCAGCACCACCCAGCCGGGTTCACTCCATGAGTCATGCCGAGAAACATCGTACGCACCGCGTTGGCTGGCTGCGCGCGGCCGTGCTGGGCGCCAACGACGGGATCGTCTCCACGGCCAGCCTGATTGTCGGCGTGGCGGCGGCCGATGCCAGTCGCGCGAGTATCTTGATCGCGGGCGTGGCCGGCCTCGTGGCCGGGGCGATGTCGATGGCCGCCGGCGAGTATGTCTCGGTCAGCTCCCAATCCGATACGGAGCAGGCTGACCTGGATCGAGAGCGGGGCGAGTTGGCGTCGGACGCGGCGCAAGAGCACGCGGAGCTGGCCGCCATCTATGTGACACGGGGACTCGATGCCGAGCTGGCCAGGCAGGTGGCGACGCAGTTGACGGCGCACGACGCCCTGGGTGCCCATGCCCGCGACGAACTCGGCATCTCGGACACGCTCAGTGCGCGGCCCGTTCAGGCGGCGATGGCGTCGGCGGGCACGTTCGCGGTCGGAGCGGTCATGCCACTCCTGCTGGTCCTCTTTGTTCCGGCGCGCGCGCTCGTCTGGACCGTCTCCGGCAGTTCGCTCTTCTTTCTCGCGCTCCTGGGTTCGCTGGCTGCTCGTGCCGGTGGTTCGCCGGTCGGCAAGTCCGTCGCGCGGGTGACGTTTTGGGGCGCACTGGCGATGGCACTGACGGCCGGGGTCGGGGCGATGTTCGGAGCAGCACCCTGAGACCATGAGGGTTCCAGACTGGATATTCGGTGGCAGCAACACGGTTCTCGACGTGACGTCGATGAAAGTCCCGCCGTTCGTCCGGCTGTCGGATTGCGGTCTGCGTTGGGCCCGCCGCTTGAGAAGGCGGCTGCGGGGACTGCCGGCCGAGGAGAGTTCATGGTGGCCGAAGATTCTGGAGCTATCCCGCCCCTATAGTTCGATCGAATTGAAGTGACGCGAACTCCTGTTGCGGTCGCGGCCCGCGCGACCGTGCCTGGCTCGCGCTTACTTCACTGGTCCGAGTCTCTCGGTACCGATCGCAAGGTCGTCGAACAGGACGTCAAAGTCCTTGGTGACGCCCGGCGAAAATGACCGCACGCCGAAACCCGCTTCCTGGTAGCCGCCCACGAGGTGGCGCGTTTCCGGGGTGTTCTTCGGCCATTTGAAGGAGAAGGTTTCCACCTCCTTGTCGCCTTCCTTCGCGGCCACGGGCTGACCGTCGAGCCAGATGCGCGTCGTCGTCGGGTCGTCGTTGAATTCCCACTCAAGCAGCATCCACTTGCCGTAGGGACTCGCGTCGGCCGATCGCACATCCTCGCCGCGCCCCTCGGCGGGTGTCGCGGCCAGGTTCTGCTGATAAATGAAGACCCAGCGCGGCTGAATCGTGGCCGGGTCGGGTGCCGGCGGTGGCGTGCCGTCCGCGGAACGACGGACGGGCAGGTTGATCCCGATCTCCTGATACTTCGCTTTCGGATATCCGGGGATGCCGGCGAACACCAGTTGAGTGTGCGCGAGCGGCAGGCCACCGGGGATCTTGATATAGGCGCGGCCGAAAAGATGTCCGCGGACGGATTCGGGGAGATGGCTGGCCACGAGGCTGGCAAAGCCACTTCGCTCCGTTCCTGCGGGATAATGTACCTGCAGCGCATACCGTCCATGCGCGCCGCCCTCGACGACCTTCATCCCGACCTTGGTATCGGGCCTAAGGGTACGGACTTCCCATTTCGTCAAATCGATCCGTCCCGACTCAAAGTCCTCCGAAAGCACGGGTGGTTGGGCAAAACTCGTCGCCGCACCAAGGCCGAGGCAGAAAAAGGTAAACGCGATTTTGGCGAAGGGAGGGAGTTTCATTCCGATATTCGCAGACTGCGCCCGTCTCGCGTCAATCGCACCCGGGCCTGATCTTGAATCGGGCCCTTCCGATCGGGTCCCAAACCGACGCGAAACCAGCAGCCGTGGATTGGCACTGGTGAACGGTCACGGTTGCAGGAACCCCGCCACCGACAAACCGGAACTGGCGAGGACGGGTCCCTGCTTTGACCTTTTGCCCTGGGAGGCTTACGCTCAACGCATGACACCGATAAAACCCTTCCGGCGATTGTTGCGATGGATGGCGGTTTCGCTCCCCGTCGGGTTGCTGGCGATTCAGCTGGTGCCCGTCGATCGGCGGAATCCACCGGTGGAAACCGAGGTTCCCGCCACGGCGGAGGCGCGGGCGGTCCTGCGCCGGGCCTGCTACGATTGTCACTCGAACGAGAGCGTGTGGCCTTGGTACAGTCGCGTTGCACCGATCTCCTGGCTGGTCGCGCGCGATGTGCACGAGGGCCGCAAGGAGCTGAACTTCTCCACCTGGAATCGGCTGGCGCCGAATCAGCAGAACAAGGCCCGGCGCGAAAGCTGGAAGGAGGTTGAAGAAGGGGAGATGCCGATGTGGTTCTACCTGCCGATTCACCCGGAAGCACGGCTCTCGGCGGGAGATCGAGCCATCCTGCAGGCTTGGTCGCTGGCTCCGGCTGGCGCCGCGCTGGCCGGGCGCTGAAGGCGGGCGCTGAAGGCGGGCGAAGCGATGAAGGTACTGGCTTAGGCAAGGCCGATGTCCGTGGTTTCTCAATTCCACTGGTTTAACTCTCTTCTTTTTTCCGGGTTGGTTCTTGAACTTCGAATCGCCGGGTCTACTCCTGCTGCACCCCTCAACTGCTTCGCCCCCCCCCAAACGAAGCACGCAACCCCAGGTGAGTCGATCCCGGCGACGGCGTGCGCATGCACGCCATTTCCGGGATGGGAGCCCCAAACCAAAGACCTGTGCCCTCGATGATACCAACCCCTGTAAAGTTATGCTTCGCAGCAACGGCTGCGCTAATCGGCTTCAGCTTGCCGCCGCTGTTCGGCCAGGCGGCGGCCAATTCGAGTTCCGCCAAGGAAGACACCGCGGTTAAACTCGATCCCTTCAACGTCAGCGCCAATTCCGATGTGGGCTTCGTCGCCGCCAATTCCCTGGCCGGTGGCCGCATGACCACCGCCTTGAAGGATACGCCGGTGGCGTATTCCGTCCTGACGTCGGAATTTCTCGAGGCCTTCAATATCAACGACGCCGGCAAGGCCGCCGAATTTTCGGTCAATAGCACCCAATTCACCAGTGACGGCCTGCAGGGCACGGACGGACCCACTTTTGTCCGGGTCCGGATTCGCGGCCAGAATGCCAATACCCCGGCGCATAATTTCTTCCCCTATGCGATCGCGGGCGACAGCTATAATATTGATCGCATTGACTTCGCGCGCGGGGCCAACGCTTCGCTCTTCGGCGCGGGTGGATCGGCGGGAACGCAGAATACCGTCACGAAGCAGGCCCTGACGTCGAAGACGATTCGCGAGGTGCGGGCCCAGGTGGGCAGCTTCAACACGTATCGTTTGACGGCTGATTTCAATCAGCCGCTCAACGACAAGGCCGCGGTGCGGGCCAACGTGCTGTGGTCCAACGCGGAAACCTGGCGGGAACGTGAATGGGAGGACCGCAAGGGCGTGCATCTGGCCGCCACCTATAACCTCACGCCCAAGTTCTCGGTTCGCGGCGAATTTGAATTCCGCACGACCGACAAGTCATCCGGCAGCAATCATTCGCGGGACAACACCTCCGCGTGGGATGGAAAATTCAAACCGTCCGGAATCGACCTGGCCATGACGACGAATCAGATGGCCGTGGCGGGCGTCCAGCGCTCCCCGCGCCGCTTCGTCCGTGACGCGGAGAATCCCGACCGGATCTTCAACGTCCTGAATATGTTTCAGACGAAGGGCGCCGCCCACAGCGCGACTGCGACGAATTATCTCAACGGCAAGCCGATCAAGAGCGTGGGCTTCAATCTCTCCAACACGGGTATGACCGAAGTCTGGGACAACCCCGATCGTTTTGCGGCCGCCACCGCCGGTTCGCCCTTCTTCAAGGTGCCCGACCGCGACTTCACGCCGCTCTGGGACTTGGACCGGAAGTTTCCCGTTGGCTGGGAGCGGGCCAAAGATTTGGCCGTCTATTTTACCTATCGGCCGTTTGAGGGATTTTTTGCCGAACTTTCAGGCAATTACAATAAGGTGGAACGGTGGACCGAATACACGGCGACTGGCGGCATGTACAACATGCTGCTCGACATCAATCGGAACAAGCCGGACGGCAGCCCGAATCCCTATTTCCTGCATCCCTATTCCGACAACTCCGGCTTCTCGTTCGTCAAGGAGCCCCAGTACAATAATGCAAATCTGCAGATCGCTTACGTAAAAGACACGCGCTGGGGCAAGCTGCAGGCGGGAGTGCTGGCCGGAATCCAAAATCTGGAACAGGCCGGCCGTCAGTTTTTCTTCATCCTGCCTCTGCAGAACGGGGTAATCCCGGGCGCTGACTTTCGCTCCTTTTTTGGCCAGGCCGACCAAAACGCTCAATCCGTGTACACCCGGCAGTATACCGACCTGCGCGGCCAGCTGCCCAGCCGGCATCCCACGCAGACCTCGATGCTGGTGGCCGACCCCACGTTGGGGACGAAGAACGTGCTCACGCCGCGCTGGTATATTCAGCCGAGCCGCCCGGGGTTCTCGGATGATCTCGCGAAGAAATACAAGTTCATCCAGGCCGCCGTGAATCTGAACCTGTTCAAGAACCACCTCGTGCTGATTGCCGCGGTGCGCCGCGATCTCACCCGGTTGGTCGACGACCAGTTCCTGCTGGCCGATGACATGCCTGCCGACTGGGACGGATCCTACGTCAAACATCGGCCCAAGGCGGGACCGGGCTATTACGGCCTGTTCTATACGCCGAAGGATGCGACTGGAAAGGCCATCTCTGCCCCGATTCCCGCCGCCACCCGGCCGAGGACCGCCGTCAACGGCGTGAACGTCCCGCTTGCGCAGTACGCCAATGATCGATTCCAGGACGACACCAGTCCCCCGGACGTGGTGAGTGGCGTCAACACCCGCACGTACGGTGCGGTCGTGAACCTGACCTCCTGGCTCGGCGTCTATGCCAACAACAGCACCACCTTCGATCTGAACGCGGGCAATTTGAACGCCTACGTGCAGCTCATCCCGCCGACGTCGTCCCAAAGCTATGATGCCGGCATCCGCCTGACCCAACCGAACGGAAAAATGTACCTCTCTCTCGGCTGGTACAAGGCCCACCAGAAGGGACAGCTCAACAGTGTCGGCTTCAGCTT
Organism: Opitutia bacterium; assembly: GCA_947472765.1. Lineage (GTDB taxonomy): Bacteria > Verrucomicrobiota > Verrucomicrobiia > Opitutales > Opitutaceae > ER46. The sequence goes on along the minus strand of CANJCM010000033.1, from coordinate 22,677 downwards.
CATGGCCAACGTCAACCGGATCGCCAGCGCACCCTCGATCGGGAACCTCAGCGAGGATGCGGGCGGCAACGTCAGGGGCCTGGCCGTGCTCCCGGGCCGCGATGTCTATTCCACCCTCACCAGCGAAACGATGGGGTACGAGGCGGAGCTTACGGCAAATCTCACCCGTAATTGGCGGCTCATTATCAATGCCGCCAACAACAAACCGGTGCAGAAAGATGCCTGGCCCGAGCTCACCGGCTGGGTGAAGGAGAAGGATCCCTTGTTGCGCCAGATCCTGACTGATACAGGCATCATTCTTAACGCCCAAAATCAGGCCTCGATTAACCCGGCCCTGAATGATCCGACCAAAATTAATCAACTCCGCGTTCAGGCAGTGGTTGACGCCTGGAACAGCTATGTGAACACGACGCTGCCCGGAATTGAGGCCACCACCACGACGGCTTTCCGGCAAAGCGGTGGGCCCGCCCTGACCGCGAACATTGCCACCGATTACCGTTTCACGAACGGCTGGGCCAGGGGCGTGCGCGCCGGGCTGGCGCTGAATTATCGCGGCCGGCAGGTGCTCGGCGGGCGGACGGCGGACACCATCCCTGATCCCAACAATCCGAATCTGGCGATTGCTGATCCGACGCGCGGTGCGACCAACTACGTCTTTGCCGGCGGGTACACCAAAGCTTCGGCCAATGTGTCTTATACCGTCACATTGAAGGAGGCCGGCCGTCGGCTGGCACCCAAAACCATCCAGTTCGATCTGGCGATCGACAATCTGTTCAACATGAGCCGGCCCATCATCGAGAATGCCCCGAACTCGACCTCCAACAGCACCGTCACGGTGGCGCGGAACAACGATATCTCGAATCCGGGAATCATGACGATACCGGGAACCTACAACTTCACGCCGCCCCGGAGCTATATGCTGACGGCGAAGATGAGCTTCTAAAATGGACGTTCGGAACTCCAGCGCGATGCCGCCACGCCTTCGGGGGTGGCGGCATTTTTTGTGGAATCCGGGCACCACTGATTGGCGCTAATCGGACACTCATTCGAGCCAGGTGCTGGTGTTTCGGGGTTAGTGTCCCGTTAGTGAGAGTTAGTGGTGAGGAAATTCGCCAAATAAAACCACTAACCGGCACTAACTTTTCACTAACTTGGTCGGGCTTTTCTGCTCCGGCATTAGCGTCCGATTAGCGTCAATTAGCGGTTCAAAAAATCCGGAGCCTGGGAACCGCTAATTGACGCTAATGGGTCGCTAATCCGATCCGGAGAGGAGTGGTTGGAAATTAGTGTCTGGTGAGTGAAGATGAGTGGTTAAAATCTCCGGAGCTCACGCCTAGCGAGAATTAGCGGTTCGGACTTGGGCACAAAAAAGGCGAAGCGCCGGGGCGCTTCGCCGAGAGTGACAAACGGGAATCGCTTAGTAGCGGTTGCCGCGGGCCTGGAAGGCGCCGGCCCGGCGATCCGGGCTGCCGTAGTTGCGGCTGCCGCCGCCGCCGGACTCTTCCTTCGGCTTGGCTTCGTTGACCGTGAGTTCGCGGCCATCGAGATCGGTCCCGTTCATTTTCTCCGCCGCGAGCTTGCTCTCGGTGTCGGTGCTGAAGGTCACGAAGGCGAAGCCGCGCGGGCGACCCGTCTCGCGATCATTGGCGATATACACGTCGGTGACGCTGCCAAACTGGCTGAAGGCGGTCCGGAGATCGGCTTCGGTGGTTTTGAAGGACATATTCCCAACGTAGAGTTTGGAATTCATGGTGATGATTATCGTAGCCTCGTCTGCTGTCAGCGCGTTCCCGGAAATCGGGTTTCGAATCATCACGGAACCGGAAGCTCACTTGAAGACCCACCAACCACTGTCATCTAACGCTATTACGAGCCGCCACCGTCGCTCAATTCCGACCGAACACAAGGACCAATCGGATTTAGTCCCGTTGCGCGCCGCTCATTTCATCCGAAGCGCGCCCGCAGCATCCCTTTCGCCATCCCGCGGCCGGCGCGGGCGATGGCCGTGGACTTCGAAGGTTGGGTGGGCGATAATTGGAAAGTTCCATGACAATCCACTGGAGTCTGCTTGTGCCCGCCGTGTTGCTGCTGCTTTTTCCAGCGGATCGGCTGCTCTCGTCGCGCGTGGAATTGCGGAGTTTCGAGAGTTTCCAGAATCTGGTGAACAGTCCGCGGCACCGGCCGTGGTGGTGGGTGCCGGGGCTCTGGCTCGATCCGTGGCGTGGACTGCTGGGCACTCTGCTGCTCCGCGGGGCGGTGGACATCTCCGCCGAGACGTGGGAGCTGACGCCCAAGCCGCAATACGCTTTGCTGCTGGGCATTCTCGCGGCCGGTGTGCTGAGCCAGACCGTGACGCGACGCGGTGACGGACGCGTCCTGCTGGCCCCGGTCGGATTTGTGGCGGGGGTGGTCGGTGGGCTCACGCCCTGGACGGTGGGGCTGCTCACGATTGTGACGGGGATGGTTGGGCTCTTTGCCTTGCGCCATCTCCAGGCGTTCTTCGCCTTTGCCTTCGTGGCGGTGTGTCTGCTCGGCGCGGCTCTCGGGGCCGGCGCGGGCTGGATCGGAGCGGCGGCAGGGTCGTTGGCGCTGCCCATCATCGCCGGCCTGGTCACCGGCAGTACGCTGGAGGTCCCGACCCGGAACGACACTGGCCGGCAGGCGGCGCCACTTTCAAAAATATGAACAAACACAACGTACATCTCCTCCACGCGCGTTCCCTCCAGGCTGCCATCATGGACTCGCCGGCCGTCTGGCTTCCCCGGCGCGCTGACCTCGTCAGCTGGCTCGAGGGATTTATTCAGCGCGTCACCGGATCGAATTATGAACTCGGCGAGAACGAGGTCTCTGATCTCGCCGCCCTGGATAAATTCCTGCGCGAGGAATTCGTGCTGGTCGCGTAGCCGGAGGAGTGAGGAAGGCGGTGCGGCGCACCGCGCCGCTTTTCTCCGCCTCCCACGCCCGCCGCCGCCGGGCATTCGCGGTCTAACCCGCCGCCCTGGACACGCTTCGCGACGTGGCCGGCGTAAATAAGTCGCGTCGCATCCACGACCGCACTACGTTGGTTCTTCCGCCTCAACACCACATCGACTGATCATCAACCATGGCCACTCATCTTCGTCGCCGCACCATCTCCCAAGTCGCCCGGGCCTACAGCCGAGATCCGCTCGAACGCGTGGCCACCATTGGAGGCGTTAATTCCGATCAGACGCGGTGGAGCCTGAGTCAGCCGGCGGCGGTTGCCCTGATCGAAAAAGGCACGGACGAATTCATCTTCCGGCAGGGCGAGGAGAACGTGCGCGTGGTTGTGGTCACCCGCGGCGGAGAAAAATACCTTCAGAGCGAGCGCGAGAAAACACACCCGGACGACCTGTTGAATCTCGTCGTGGCGGGCCCGGCGCCGACGCCACGGGTCATCGTTGCCCTCCCGGCACCGGCGCGTCGCCGGCGCTAAAAGGGTCGGCCTCTGCGCTCACGCGCGGGGCGTGAGTCCTCGAGGTTGGGGAACCGATTGAACGGCGAGGGCGCGCCCGACGACTTCAGCGCGGAAGCTGCTCGATCCACTGGCGGATCAGATCGACGCCGGCCTTGTCCGTCTGCTCGCTGCCGATCAGCGGCATGCGGCCGCCGGCTTCGAGCGTGATCCGATGATAGAGTTCTGATCGGTCGGGACGTCCCGGCGTCACGACACGCGAGTCGGCACCGAGCAACGGCACGAGCGGCTTGCCATCGATGATGCCGGCCTTGGCCATCGGAATGGATTCCAGAAACTGGAAGCCCGCACGGCCCCCGACGCCGCCGAGGCGGTGACAGTGGGCACAGTTCGCATCGAGATAGGAACGGGCCCGCGTGGCGAGAGGCTGGCTCGGATCGAACGGATCCACTTTGTGCGGCAGATCCGCCGGCGCCTTGCCCGCGGGCAGGGCGATGATGCCGGCTCCCGCCAGCACCCCGATCTGGTTCTCGACGCGGCGGCCGACGGACGTGAAGTCGCCGTCGCGATTGAGCTGCGCGAGGTTCAGACCGTTGGTGAAATGGGTCTGCGTCGAGTGGCAGATCGTGCACTCGCCGCGGCTGGAGAATTTCCACTGGCGGTTGGCGATGCCGGGCACGGGGCGCGTCTCGCCGTCCTCGCGGACGAGTTCGGCATCCGTCTGCGCCTCGTTCCAGGCGTAGGTGTAGAACCGCCAGGACTCGTGCTCGCGATACATGAGTTGCGTCTCGATCCGGCGGGGACCGTTGGAGGTGGGCAGTTCGAGGGTGCGCAGGACCGCGGTGCCATCCGGCAAATCGAGCGCCCCGGCCGCGTCGGTGGCGGGCGCTGCGTTGGGCCGCGAAACGGCGAGCAGCCGGCGGGCGATCGCGCCATCGGACCAAACGCCGGCGTTGACCTCATAGGGAATTACGCCGGGCGCGGGCACATGACCGCCGGTGGCCGAGAATAATCCCGTTTCGCTGAGCCGGGTGGGGAAGGGCGCTTTCGGTCCGACGACGGGCGGTGCGGCGATGAGCCGGTGCACCTGGCCGTCGGTGCGGACCATGACGATCTCGCCATCGCGATCCTCGGTGAAAGAGAGGATGGCGCTGCGGGTGTCGGCAATCTTGCGGAAATTCTGCGGGGCCTTGCCGTCCCAGCGGAAGGCCCACATGACGCCGTTGACGTAGTCGCCGAACACATAATCGCCCACGAGTTCGGGCAGCTTGCGACCGCGATAGACGAGTCCGCCGATGGCCGAGTGGGACTCCGAATGCGGCAGCTCAATCACGGGCGGCGTGTGCACCGGAGTCGGGCCGGCGAGCTGGCGCTGGCGTTTGAACGGGTGCGCCCCCTCGAAGACGCTCCAGCCGTAGTTGTGCCCCTTCTTGACGAGGTGAATCATCTCCCAGCTGTCGTCGCCGTTGTCGCCGACCCAGAGATCCCCATTCGGGGCGAAATGCATCCGCCATGGATTACGCAGACCGTAGGCCCAGAACTCGGGGAGGATGCCGGCCTGTCCGACCCACGGATTGTCGGCGGGGACAGCGTAATTTTTCCCGGGTGAAGTCTTGTTGATATCGATCCGCAGCATGCCGCCGGTGATCATATCGAGGCGTTGCGTGAGGTCGTTGGGATCGCCGGGCGCGCTGCGGTCGCCGACGGAAATATAGAGATAGCTATCGGGACCGAACTGGAGATCGCCGCCGTTATGGCCGTCGCTCGGCCACCGGAGCAGTTCCTGCTCGCTGTCCTCGCGCACCCGCGGCGGGTCGGAGAGCTCGACCGTGAAGCGGGAGACGATGTTTTCCGCGGGCTTGGGCTGCCGGAGATTGTAGAGCACGTAGACGTAGGGCTCGGCCGGATATTTGGGATGGAGCGCCAGCGCCATCGTGTGCGTCGGGCGTTTCGAGCGCGCCGGAAGGTTGAGGAACGGCTCGCGCTTCGGCGTGCCCGGTCCGCTGGGAACGGTCCACACCGCGTCGTTCACCTCGGCGATGAGCCAGCGCTCAGGCGCGCCGGAAGTGGAGCCGGGCAGCCGGAGGATCGAGGCGAGCTGCGTGAACTTCAGGCCGGGAAACAATTCCTCGGTCGTGAACGGAAAGCCGGCGGCGCCAGTACCGCTCAACTTCGAGTCGTTCCAACGCGGCAGGGAGCTGGCCTCCGGCGCTGGCGGGGCGGGTGGAATCGCAGACGCGGGCAGGACGAAGGTGCGATCACTGAAATCGTATTCGCGGGCGGAGGGCGTCGGATGGACCCCGGCGCCACCCATGACGACGAGTTGATCGTTCACCACCGCGGCGGCGCCCCAGGCGACCTGAATCGGCAGCGTGGGTCCGCGGCGCCAGGTGCGCGTGGTGGGATTGTAGATCGAGACCTCACCCCAGTTGGCGAGATCGCAGCCGCCGACGAGCCAGAGCTCGCCGCGCCACGCAGCGACCTGGGAAGAGCGCGGCTTCGATGGGCCGGGAATGACAGACCAGCGATTCGTGGCCGGATCGAATTCCGCGAGTCCGGTGTTAGGGACGCAGGCGTAGAGACGATCGTTCAACGCCGCGCCGGAGAGAGCCCACATCGCGGGCAGGGCGTCGGATTCGGTGCGCCAGGTCTTTTCGCCGGGCCCAATGCTGGCGAAGCGCGCGGGTTCCTGCCGGTCACGCGAGCCGACCATCCAGAGCCGGCCGGCGGCCACGCCGGTCAACGGCACCGGGACCGCGACCGGGAGATCGGGTTCGCGCGTCATCTGGCCGGTGCGGGGATCGTAAGATTCGACGAGTGTGGTGGAGACACGCTGGTTCCCGTCGTCGAAGACGTCGCCGCCGACGATCCAGACGCGGTCACCGAATGCGACCGTGGCGCAGTACACCCGGGTCCGGGAGAGCTTGGCGGCAACCTTCCAAGTCCAAGTCGCGGGATCGAGTTCCCAAAGTTCGTCGAAGAAATGGTCGCGGCTCGGGTAGCCCCAGTTGTGCGTGTGGCCGCCGGCGACGTAGATGCGGCCGTTCACGACGGCGGCGGAAATGTCATGATTGCTCGCCGGCATTCGCGCAGTCATCCGCCACGGAGTCTCCGCCGCGGCGGGGGCCGGCGGCCGGGCGGGAGCGGCGCCACGATCGGGATAGCGAAAGTCGAATTCCCGACTGCCCTTCGGTCCGGTCACAACCACCGTGCGGTCCGGGGTGGTGCGCAGCGACTGCCATTCGCCGGGCTCGAGATTTTCGATCACGACCGGCCTCCATGTCGTCGGATCCTGCGCGAACATTGCCACGAGCTCGCGCTTGCCGTCCGCCGTGGGCGCGAGCGCCCAGAAATTCGCCGCTGAGTCCCGCGTCACGCTGGTGGCACCCGCCGGCGGTGGCGCTGGTGGGGTTTCCGCCGCTCGAAGCCGGGGCGGCACGAGGAAGGCGAGAAGACAGCAGGCGACCAGGGCGGGGCGGAGGGGGGATTTCATCCGAGGTGAAGCAGGGCGGCGGGTCCGCGCGGGACCCAGCGGTAGGCGGCGTGGGAGTTGCGCCAGAAATATTTCTCAGCCGCGACGCGGCCGCGAGTACCGAAGTACTCCGCGACGATTCGGTGGACGGTACCGTACGGCGCGACCTTGTTGCACACGGGCCAGTCCGAGCCGTAGACCAGTCGGTCCGGGCCGAACAACTCGAACAGCGCGTCGAGCGCCGGGCGATGAGACTCGGGGTCATCGACGATCCTGCCGTCCACCCGGCGCACGACGGCGGAGACTTTGACGAAGACATTCCGTTGTTTGGCGAGGCCGGCCAGTCCTTCGCGGAGCGCCGGCACATTGCCATCCCACTCGGGAAACGGGAGGTGGTTCACGATGATCCGCAGGTTCGGCCACTTCCGAGCGATTTGCTGCGTGCCCTCGACGATCGGACCGCGGCCGATCACGTCGAGAGACAGATTGGCCGAGGCGAGCCGTCCAAGGTCGGTCATGACGGCGGCCTGTCCGACGGTGGTGACGGTGCCGGCACCGATCCGAATGCCGCGGAAAAGCGGATTCGCCGCGAAGCGCTTGAGCTGCCGGGCGAACTCGGGCTCGCCGGGCTTCAGGCTGCCCACGATGCCGACGATATCGGAATTACTCCGCGCAAGATCCAGCAACCACTGGTTGTCCTCGAGCCAGGGACTGGCCTCGACGACGACGGTGCCGAGTACCGGGATCGCGCCAAAGGCCTTGTGAAAGGCCGTTGGCAGATGAGTGGAATAGATTTCTGACTCCGTCGGTCGGGGCCACGGTACGCCTTCCGGCCGGGTGGGGTCGTAGAAGTGCGTGTGGGTATCGATGACCGGGATCGGCGATTCATCGTCGGCGGCGCGGACGATGGAGGGGAGGACGGCGGCGGCGGTAGCGGTGCGGAGAAAATCGCGACGGTTCATGCGCACGGGGTGAGTTGGGGAAGGGCGCGAGGGGGCGTCAAGGGCGTGGGTTTGTACAGGAGGGCCGGGTCGGACCGCAAGTGGCGCCGGACTCCGCTTGGCGGAGTGCAGAAAACCGCAGGCGACGTTTGCCGGTCCGGCACCGGCGCTAATTCGCTCACTTGCCGCTGGTGAGCCACTCCCAGTTGAAGCGGGCGAAGCCGATCGACGTGGTCTTGTCGGCGGCGCGTTGAAACCACGAGACGACGATCGTGCCGTCGGCCGCCTGCACGATGCTCGGGTACGGCGAATAGTCCTCGAAGACGACGCGTGACTTCGACCAGGTGCGGCAGCCGTCGGTGGAGTAGGCCACGGCGAGCGGCTTGCGATCGTTCTTCGCCGTTTCGTTCCAAATCACCACGACCGCGCCGTCGGACCGGCTGAGCGTGATCATGCTCGCGGGGGCGTTGGAGGCGACGAGCGCACTGGGCTGTGGTTTTGTCCACGTCAGGCCTTGGTCGGTGCTGCGCGCCTCGTAAAGCCGGTCGACGCCGGTGCGACACAGGGCGTAAATTGATCCGTCGGCGAGCTGGGTAAGACAAATTTCGTCGAGGCCGTTGATGCCGCCGCCACCCGGGACGCCCTTGATGTCGAGGTCACCTCCGGGCTTCCAAGTGTGGCCGTCGTCGTCCGAGTAAAGCACCGACGCGACCGAGATCATGTTCCGCTCGGCCTGCTCCTTGATGGCGGCACCCTTCGTCTCGAGAATCTGATCGAAGCAATACGGCAGGAGGAGCCGGCCGGTGCGGAGCCGCGTCGCGGCCTGCAGTTTGCCGCTGCTGTAATTGTGAAAGTGGTTGATCTCACCGCTGGGTTTCCAGGTGCGGCCGTGGTCGGTGGAGGTGGCAAAGGGAAACTTCGTCCAGATTAGTTCGTTGGCCTTGCGCGTGGTGGCGACAGCGAGGACGCGATCCTTCGCCACCACGATGCTCGGATCGGCGTCCATCGTTTCGGGGCTGTCGACCGCGACGACGGGCCGCGACCACGTGCGACCGTGGTCGGTGGAGTAACTGGACAGGATGGCCGCCCGATCCGGGCTGGCATCCGACATGCCGGCGTAGAGAGCGAGGAGGTCGTTGTTGTTCATCCGGGCCAGGCTCACGTAGCGCGGATGAGGATACTCGGCCGTGGCCGGGGCAAGAATGCCGCGTTCAAGGAGCGGGGCGGCGGCGCTGGCGAAGGGACCGCCAGCGAGCGAGGCAAGAGCGGCGAGGATGAGAACGAGGTGGCGCGGGAGGGGCATGGCGGGGAGGGACGGCAACGACAACGGGGCTCGGCCAGACCGACGGCGAGTGCGTCGAAGGCGGGTGGGGTGGAAGCAAAGAGGATTTCAGGCCGGTGTCGGCGGAGAAAAGGGTGCCGCCCCTGTCAACGGTTCGGACACGGGCCGCGAAAGCATGGAGTTGCCCCGCGTGGCCGGGGTCGCTTGCGTCAGCAGCCTGTGAGCCAGCAGAACATCATCATCGTCGGCGGCGGCATTGTCGGTTTGGCGACTGCGATCAAGCTCGGCCGGAAATTTTCGGCGGCGCAGATCACGGTCCTCGAGAAGGAGGCGCAGGTTGGCCGCCACCAGACCGGAAACAACAGCGGCGTGTTGCACGCGGGGCTGTATTACAAGCCGGGCTCGGTGAAGGCGCGCATGGCAGTGGAAGGCGTGCAGGAGATGATCGCGTTCTGCCGCGAGCATGCGATTCCCCACGAAATTTGCGGCAAGCTGGTCGTCGCGGTGGACGACACCGAGGTGCAGCGGTTGCGCGACCTGCAGGAACGCGGCCGTCAGAACGGATTGCAGGGCCTGAAGTGGCTGACGCGTTCCGAGATGCTCGAGATCGAACCGCACGTGGGCGGCGTGGCGGCGCTGCGGGTGCCGCAGGAAGGGATCGTGGACTATCCAAAGGTATGCGAGGCGATGCTGAAGGTGATCGCGGCGCAGGGCGGTCGGGTGGTGACCGAGGCGAAGGTGACGAAGTTGCAGGCGACGGCCACCGGCTGGGTCGCGGCAACCTCCGTGGGTGATTACGAGGCGGACTTTATCGTCAACTGTGCCGGCCTGCACAGCGACCGGGTCAGCGAACTGGCGGGCGAGAAACGCGACGTGCGCATCGTGCCGTTTCGCGGCGAGTACTACAAGTTGCGGGCGAGCCGGCAGCATCTGGTGCGGCACCTGATTTACCCCGTGCCGGATCCGCAGTTCCCGTTCCTCGGCGTGCACTTCACGCGCTTGATCGAGGGCGGCGTCGAGGCCGGGCCCAACGCGGTGCTGGCCTTCAAGCGCGAGGGCTATCGCAAGACCGACTTCAGCCCGGGCGATCTCTACGATGCGCTTTCTTTTGGCGGCCTTTGGAAATTCCTGGGCCGGCACAAGCGCATGTGCTGGGACGAACTCCGCCGTTCGCTCAGCCGGGAGCTGTTCTGCCGATCGTTGCAACGCCTTGTGCCGGACGTGCGCGTCGACGATCTCGAGACTGGCGGCGCTGGCGTGCGGGCGCAGGCGATGTCGCCGGATGGCACGCTCGTGCAGGATTTCAGTTTCGTCCGCGGCCGGCGGGCGCTCCACGTGCTGAACGCGCCGAGCCCGGCGGCGACGGCGTCGCTGACCATCGGCGAGGAGATTGCGCGGCAGATGGCGGCGCAGTCGTGAGGCGGCGGCTGCCTTGGTCCGCCATCGGACCGGTCGGCTCTGCCGCTACGCGTTTTCCCGTAGACTACCGGAAATCCGGTAGCCGGACCGCTTCTGCCGGGCGGAGGGCCGGGTCAGATTCTGCCCGCTCGCGTGTTTATCGCACACGACGCGCATGGAAACCTTCTCGCCCCAGACCGTCACGGAGCCCGCTCCCGCCCGAAAAGCGCTCTCCATCATCGTTGCGGATGATGTGGAGGAAATTCAGCAACTCGTGAGCACGTGCCTCACGACTGCGGGACACCACGTCACTTGCGCCGGCTCGGGTTCCGGGGTCATCCGGCTCCTGGCAAAGCAGCAGTGTGATCTAGTCATCGCGGACGTCCTGATGCCCGACGGTGACGGCCTCGATATTATCTTCGCCGTGAAGCGCGAGAACCTGCCCACGCGGATTCTCACGATTTCCGGCGGCGGCAAGTACATGGTGGCGGCCGAGTGCCTGCGGATTTCGCAGGGCGTGGGTGCTGACCGTGTGCTCTTGAAGCCCTTCAATTGCACCCAACTGCTGGAAGCGGTGGAAGCAGTGATGCGGTGAAGACGGCCGGCGCCGGCGCCCTGTCCGCGGTTGGAGGCCGGGTGTCGTCACCCGCCTTGATCGTAGCGCTCCGCGGTGGCCGGTGTGGACACCGGCCCTCCAGGAATCGGCGAGCGGCGGGAACTTACTTCGCCATGCCCGCCGCGGCGGCGGCCTCGGCCTCAATCTCGTGCGCCGGCTTCGGCGAGAGGTACTTCGTGAACTTGTCGAGGTAGATATAGAACGCCGGCGTAATGTAGAGCGTGAGGAACTGAGAGATGATCAATCCGCCGATGACGGCCAGTCCGAGGGAGCGGCGGGTCTCGGCCCCGGCGCCGTGGCCGAGTGCGATCGGCAGCGTGCCGGCCAGGGCCGCGAACGTGGTCATCATGATCGGCCGGAACCGGACGATGCAGGCTTCGAAGATGGCCTCCTCGGCCTTCTTGCCGCGGGTCCGCGTGGCATCGAGCGCGAAGTCGATCATCATGATCGCGTTCTTCTTCACGATGCCGATGAGCATGATCAGTCCGACGTAGCCGTAGATGTTGAGCTCCTCCTTGAAGATCAGAAGTGTGAGCAGCGCGCCGAAGGTCGCCGCCGGCAGGCCGGAGAGAATGGTAATCGGGTGGATGAAATTCTCATAGAGCATCCCGAGCACGAGGTAGATGACGAGGATGGCTACGAGCAGCATGATCCCGAGTCCCTGCAGTGAGCTGGTGAACGCCGCGGCCGTGCCTTGAAAGCTCGCATTAATCGTCGCGGGTAATTCGGTCCGGCCCAGTTCCTCGATGCGTCCGGTGACTTCGCTCAGTGAGACGCCCTGGGCGAGGTTGAAGGTGACGGTGACGGAGGGAACCTGGCCCATGTGGGTGACGGTGAGCGGTCCGACCGTTTGTTTGATCTTGGTGACGGCTTCCAGGGGGATGAGCTTGCCCTCCTTGTTGCGGAGGTAGAGCAGGGCGAGGGCGCTCGGATCCTTTTGGTATTTTTCCGCAATCTCCAGGATGACAAAGTACTGATTGGACGGAGTGTAGATGGTGGACACCTGCCGCGAGCCGAAGGCGCTGTAGAGCACGTCCTCGATTTGCTGGGCGTTGAGACCGAGCGACGACGCCTTGTCGCGTTCGATCTCGACCACGAGTTGAGGGCTCGTGATGAGGAGGTCGGTGTTCACGTCGATCAGGCCGGGAATCTCGCGAATCTTCTCCATGAATCCCGGGATGACGCTGTAGAGCTCCTGGATATCGGTTCCGTACAACGTGTACTGGTAGAGCGAGGAGGTCGTCCGGCCACCGACGCGGATGCTCGGCGGGACGGAAGGAAAGGCCCGGAGTCCCGGGATGTGCGCGAGATCAGCGCGGAGTTGGGCGACGATGACGTCGGCCGCAGGGCGCTCCTTGCGGTCCTTGAGTGTGATGTTCATGCGGCCCTGGTTGGCGACCTGGGCTCCGGGGCCCTGGCCGAGGGACGCGGAGAAGCGATCAACGTACGGATTGGCTCCGACGATGGCCGAGGCCTGCCGCGTCAGCCGGACCATGCCGTCGAAGGAAATATCCTCCGCTGCCTCCATCGTGACGTTCAACCGTCCGGTATCCTCGGTGGGGACGAAGCCCTTCGGGACGAGGATGACGAGCCAGATGCTCAGGCCGATCATGCCGGCGGCGAGCACCATCATCAGAGCCCGGTAGCGCAGGGAGAAAGCTAGCGTACGGCGGTAAAAGTTGAGGCTACCCTGGAACAGACGTTCGATGAACTCGTAGAGCCAGCCGTGCTTGGCCCCATGCTGGATGGGTTTGAGGAAGCGACTAGCGAGCATCGGGGTCACGGTCAGTGAAATGAAGCCCGACACGAGGACGGCCGCGCTGATGGTGACGGCGAACTCGCGGAGGAGCCGGCCGAGGATGCCGCTCATGAACAGCACGGGGATAAACACCGCGACCAGCGAGATCGTCATCGAAATCAGGGTGAAGCTGATTTCCTTCGAGCCCTTGAGGGCGGCGGACATCACGGGTTCGCCGTTCTCGATGTGCCGGACGATGTTTTCCAGCATGACGATCGCATCGTCGACGATGAATCCGACCGAGAGGGTCAGGGCCAGCAGCGACAGGTTATCGATGCTGTAGTCGAAGAAGTGCATCACCCCGAACGTGCCGATGATCGCGATGGGCATCGCGATGCTGGGGATGACGGTCGCGGGGATCGAACGGAGGAAGAGAAAGATGACGAGGACGACGAGGCAGATTGCGAGGACGAGGGTGAACTTCACGTCGGCGACGGACTCGCGGATCGAAACCGTGCGGTCGGCAAGAATCTCAAGATTGACCGATCCCGGCATCTGGGCGCGAAAACCAGGGAGTAGATCCTTGATTTGATCCACAACCTTGATCGTGTTGCTGCCCGGCTGCCGCCGGATGTAGAGAATGATGGCCCGCTCCTGATTGTACCAGCCGGCCGCGCGGTTGTTCTCAACGCTGTCGATCACTTCCGCGACATCCGCGAGCCGGACGGCGGCGCCGTTGCGATAGGTCACAATCACTTTGCTGAAACCCTCGGCGCTCCGAAGCTGACCGGTGGCCCGCAGGGTCATGGACTTTTGATCGCCTTGGATGGTGCCGGCGGGGAGCTGGACATTGTTCGTGTTGAGGGCGGTGCGGACCTCATCGATGCCAATGCCACGGGCGGCGAGGGCCCGGGGATCCACTCGCACGCGAACCGCGTACTTTTGCGCCCCCATGACGTTCACGGCCGCCACGCCCTCAATGGTCGAAATCCGCTGGGCGATCATTTCCTCCGCATATTCATTCACCTCGGACAACGGCAGCGTGGAGGAACTCAACCCGAGGAGCAGGATGGGGTCGTCCGATGGATTCTGTTTTCGAAACGACGGCGGGTTTGGCATGTCCTGCGGCAGCCGGCGCAAAACAGAGGAAATGGCGGACTGGACGTCCTGAGCGGCGGCGTCGAGGTTGCGGTCGAGGGTGAACTGAACCGTGATCGACGTGTTGCCCGTCGAACTCGTCGAGGTCATCGACTCGATGCCAGGCACGGTCGCGAGGCCCTGTTCGAGCGGCGTGGCAACGGCGGACGCCATCGTCTCCGGGCTGGCCCCGGGAAGATTGGCGGAGATTTGAAGAATCGGATAGTCGACGTTCGGGAGGTCACTCACCGGGAGGGTGAGGTAGGCCATCCAGCCGAAAATGGTGATGCCCGCCGTCACCAGCGTCGTCATCACCGGCCGGCGAATGAAGTGCTCGGGGATGTTCATGTCTTTTTCTCCTTCTCCTTTTCCTTGGTCTTGGACTTCGACTTGGCCTTGCCTTCCCCGCCGGGGGCAAGTTCACCGTTGGCGGAACGAATCTCGAGGGCGCCGCCCGGCATGACGCGAAGCTGACCCTCGGTCACGACGACCTCGCCTTCCTTCAGGCCTTTCGAGATGACCGCATCGCCGCGGAGCGAGCGCTCGACGACCACCTCGCGGCGTTCCGCGGTCTTGTCCTCACGCACCACGAAGACGTGCTGGCCGGTTTGCGAGGTCTGGACCGCGCTGGCGGGGATCGCGAGCACCTCGGGCGCCGTCAGCGTGATGCTAATGGTGCTGAACTGCCCCGGCCAGAGTCGGTGGCTGGAATTCGGGAACGTGGCCTTCAACCTGATCGTGCCCGTCGCGGGATCGACCGTATTGTCGACGAAACTCAGCTCGCCGATTTCGGGCGCAGGGTCGAGGCCGGGCGGGACGGCCTTGACCGCGAGCGTCGCCTTGGTGCGGTAGCGGTTGATTTCCGAGAGATACTGCTGCGGCACGCCAAACGTGACGTTGATGGGCGAGAGCTGGTTGATCGTCAGCAGGGCAATGCCGGCCTCGTTGGCCCGGACGAGGTCGCCCTCGCGGACATTGATGTTACCCGAGCGGCCCGACAGCGGAGCGCGGATGGAGGAATACTCGAGCTGCAGCTTGGCGTTGGCGACGGCCGACTCCGACACCATCGACTGGGCCTCGAGGGCGCGGGCGTCGTCCTGAATCTTTTGGAACTGCTCCTTCGAGACCATCGAGTCGGAACTGAGGGTCCGGTATCGCGCGACCTGGCCACGGGCGTATTCCAGCTGGACGCGGATTTTTTCGTTGTCGGCCTCGGAGGACCGGAGCGCATTGCGGAACGGCCGCGAATCGATTTCGAGCAGCAGATCGCCGGCCTGCACGTCCTGGCCTTCCTGAATCGCGATTTTCTGGACCACCCCTGTGACCTGCGAGCGGACGTTCGCGCCCCGGATGGTTTCAACGGTGCCGATGGCCTCGATTTCGAGAGGCACGACCTTGCGGATCGCCTTGCCGACAACGACCGGTGCTGGTCCGCCGCCCTTTCGCCCTTTGGCGGTGCCGGCTCCGCCTTTGGCTCCACAACCGACCAGCGCGATGACGAGTGGCGCAAGACCAGCGATTACGAGATGACGGCGGCAGGAGCGGAGGAAGGCGGACACAAGTATCATGGAAAGGGGGCGAAACGCGAAATTTCGGTCAGGGCGAAGCGGAAGCTGGACGGCTCGCCCCGAGGGAGGTTGCGACGAAGATGTTGGATGGCCGCGAATCCCGAAAACACGAAGCCAGTCAACTGGTTGGACCTTGGAGCGGGGGGCTGGGGGAGCCGGGGAGCGGGGCCGATAACCACGGCACGATGGAAAGCCGTTTGGCGGCCTGCAACTCCTGTCCGCGACGCGGGCAAATTTTTTTCGCCGCAGCGACGGTCATAGCCAAAGCTTTTCCTTGCTAGCGAAGGACCGGAAGACTTCCCTCCGAGGCAATTTTGTCTTCATGAAAGTCCTCGTCGCCGACAAGATATCACCCAAGGGAGTTGCCTTTCTGCGTCAGCAGCCGGGCATTGAGGTTGTCGAGGCCTACGGCTCCTCGCCCGAAAAGGTGCTCGAACTGGTAAAGGACGTGCACGCGATTGCCGTGCGCTCCGAGACCAAGATCACCGCGGCCGTGTTCGCCGCCGCGCCCCTGCTCAAGGTCGTCGGCCGGGCCGGCGTGGGCGTGGACAACGTCGACGTCGAGGCCGCCACCGAACGCGGCGTGGTGGTCATGAACACCCCGGCGGGTAACACGATCGCGACGGCGGAGCTGACATTTACGCATATCCTCTGCGGAGCACGCCCCGTGCCGCAGGCGGCCGCCTCCATGAAGGCCGGCCAATGGGACCGGAAGTCGTTTTCCGGCATCGAGCTTTTCCGCAAAAACCTCGGCATCGTCGGCCTCGGCCGAATCGGCAGCGAGGTCGCCAAGCGTGCCCAAGCCTTTGGCATGCGCGTGCTCGCCTACGATCCGTATCTGGCCCCCAGCCGGGCCAAGGCGATGCAGGTCGAGGGCGTGACCCTCGAGGAGCTGCTCACGCAGTCGGACTATATTACCGTCCACATGCCGATGACGGACGACACCAAGCACATGATCGACGAGGCTGCCCTCGCGAAGTGCAAGAAAGGTGTCCGTCTCTTCAACTGCGCCCGCGGTGGAATCATCAAGGAAGTCGCCCTGATCGCCGCCCTGAAGAGCGGTCATGTGGCCGCCGCCGGTCTCGATGTGTTCGAGGACGAGCCCCTCGCGAAGGACAGCGAACTCCGCTCCCTGCCGAACGTCGTGCTCACGCCTCATCTCGGTGCCTCCACCGCGGAAGCCCAGGAATCGGTCGGCATCGAAATCGCCGAGCAAATTGCCGACGTCTTGAACGGCGGCGTCATCCGCAATGCGGTGAACGTGCCCTCGATCGACGCCGCCACGATGCGCGTCCTCGGGCCGTATCTCGATCTCGGCACCAAGCTCGGCACGCTGGTCCAGCAGATCGCGCCGCAGCAGATCTCGATGCTTTCGATCACTTATTGGGGCAAACTCGTCGACCTCGATGCCAACGCGGTCACGCGTTCGATCGAGCGCGGTTTCCTCCGCCGGATCGCCGGGGACGAGGTCAATTTCGTCAATGCCCCGGCCCGGCTCGAGCGGCTCGGCATCAAGGCGCAAGTCATCAAGGCGACCAACGACTCGGGTTACACCGACTTGGTCCAGGTCGAGGCGATCACGCCCGACGGCCAGAAGTTCTCCGCCGCCGGCACGTTGATCGGCAAGAGCAACGAGCCCCGCATCGTGAACATCAACGGCCGCGAGGTCGAGGTGCTCGCCGAGGGCAAGCTGCTCGTGCTCGAAAATCTCGATCGGCCCGGCATGGTCGGCGAGGTGGGCACCATTCTCGGTCGCGACAAGGTGAACATCGCCGACATGTCGCTCAGCCGTCTCAGCCCCGGCAGCACGGCCTACATGGTGGTGCGGGTCGACAGCGAGCCGAGCGAGGCCGCGCGCAAGGAGATCAAGGGCCACGCCGCCATTAAGCTCGCGAAGTTCATCCAGCTATGAAGGCGGCCGGCCTGCCACGCCGGATTCCGTCCCTCTCCGCCGCGGGCCCGGTCACGGCTTCGTAATTCATGCTCATCCCGCTGCTCATCGCCGTCGTCGTGGGTTACCTGCTCGGCTCGCTGCCGTTCGGGTACCTCGTCGCGCGCGCGCGCGGCGTGAACATCTTCGAGGTGGGCAGCCGTAATCCAGGCGCGACCAACGTCCGTCGCGTGCTCGGTCGCGGACCCGGCAATCTCGTCCTGGTCCTCGACGCGTTGAAAGGGGCCGTCGCCGCGTCCTGGGCGCTCCTTCGGCTGCGGTCCAGCGCCGCCGCCTCCGGTTCCTTCGATGAGGGCCAGGCCTTCCTCAATTTCCACGTCTCCGGTGATGGCTGGGTCACCATGGGTGTGGCCGGGCTCGTTGGCGCGCTGCTCGGACACAGTTTTTCGTGTTTCACCAAGTTTCGCGGTGGCAAGGGCGTCGCCACCGGCGCCGGTGGTTTCACCGTTGTGTTTCCGCAGGGCGCTTTGATCGCGCTTCTGGTCTGGGTCGCCGTCGCCGGCATCTACCGCTATGTGTCGCTCGCCTCAATCGTCGCGGCCGTGTCGCTGCCGGTGAGCGCCTGGTTTCTCCGGCCGTCGCCGGTGATGATCGTCGCTTCCGCGGCGGTCGCAGCCTTCGTCATTCTTCGGCATCGCGCCAACATCGGCCGTCTCCTGGCCGGCACCGAAAGTAAAATCGGCCAGAGTGCCGCTTCCAAAACATGAGCGAACCTCTCACGTTGAACATCGGACTCTGTGGCTTTGGCACGGTCGGGCAGGGGGTGTGGAAACACCTTTCCGCCAATCGCGCCGAACTGGAGTCGCGCCTCGGGGTGAAGCTCAACCTTGCCCGCGCCGCGGTTCGCGATCCACGGAAAGCCCGGACGGTGAAGATTCCGGCGAGCAAGCTGGTCTCCGATCCGCTGGCGATCGCGAACGATCCCTCGATCCACATCGTTTGTGAGCTGATGGGCGGCACCACGCTCGCGCGGCAGGTCACGCTCGCGGCGCTCCGCCTCGGCAAAGTCGTCGTCTCCGCCAACAAGGCGCTGATCTGCGAACACGGTCCGGAGATCATCGCGGCGGCGCAGAAGCACGGCGGACACTTTTTCTTCGAGGCCTCGGTCGCCGGCGGCATCCCGATCATCAAGGCGCTGCGCGAGGGCCTGGTGGCGAATCGCTTTCCGCGGATCTACGGAATCCTCAACGGCACCTGTAACTACATCCTCACGCAGATGGAGGAGCACGACGCGCCCTACGCGCAGGTCCTCGCCGAGGCGAAGCGGCTGGGTTACGCCGAGGCCGATGAATCGCTCGATGTCGACGGCTGGGACACGGCGCATAAGGCCGCGGTTCTTGCCTGGCTCGCGCACGGCGTCTGGGTGAAGCCCGAACAGATGATCGTCGAGGGCATCTCGCGCATCACGCCGGACGATTTCAAGAACGCCGCCACCCTCGGCTTCGGCATCAAGCTGCTCGCGGTCATCACGCGCGATCTGGCGAAGAACGAACTTTCCGTCCGCGTGCATCCCACGCTGCTCCCGGCGGGCAACGTGATTGCCAACGTCAGCGGCGTGTTCAACGCGATCTCGGTCACGGGTGACGTCGTCGGCACCACGCTCTATAGCGGTCGCGGCGCCGGTCAGGACGCCACGGCCAGCGCGGTCATCAGCGACATCGCCGACGCCGCCGCGCTCCTCAAGCACGGCAAGGGTGGACACCTTCTCGGTGAAGCTCCGACGCCCGGGCGCGGCGGCTGCCGGCTCGCGCCGCCCGAGAGCATTCGTTCCCGTTATTATGTCCGTCTCACTGTCCGGGATCAGCCCGGGGTGCTGGCGCGCGTTGCCTCCGTCATGGCAAAGCAGAAGGTCAGCATCGCGAGCGTGATTCAAAGTCCCGCCGCGCAGGCCGGCGCCGCCTCGCTCGTCCTCACGACGCACCAAAGCAACGAGCGGGCGATGCAGGCCACGCTGAAACTTCTCGGCCGGCTCGGCGCCGTGCTCGAGGCGCCGCTCCTCATCCGCATCGGAGATTTTGATTAGAGAAAGTTGAGGGCTGAGAGCTGAGAGTTGAGAGCCGAAGCTGGCTCCCGCTCTCAACTCTCAACTCCAAACTCTCAACTTCACCCCACTCTCATCCCTCAACTCTCAACTTCGGCTCAACTCTCAACTTCCGAATGGCCCGCATCGTCCAAAAATATGGCGGCACCTCCGTGGGTGACGTCGATCGCATCAAGAATGTCGCCGCCCGGATCAAGGCGATCCGTGACGCCGGCCACGAACTCGTGGTCGTTGTCTCGGCCCGCGCCGGCGTGACCAACGAGCTCATCGCCCGGGCCAAAGCCGTGTGCGCGATGCCGAGCGAGCGCGAGATGGACCAACTCCTCTCCATCGGCGAGCAGGAGACCATCGCGCTGACCGCGATGGCGTTGCACGGCATCGGCGTCGAGGCTGTCAGCTACACCGGCGCGCAGGCCGGTATTTTCACGGACAAGGTCCACACCAAGGCCAAGATCAAGACGATCAACGCCGGCCCGCTCGAGGCCGACCTCCGCGCGGGCAAAGTCATCATTGTCGCCGGATTCCAGGGCATCGATGACGACGGTCACATCACCACGCTCGGCCGCGGTGGCTCCGACCTCACCGCCATTGCCCTCGCCGCCGCCATCAAGGCCGACAAGTGCGAGATCTACACCGACGTCGACGGCGTCTACACCGCCGATCCGCGCGTCGTGAAGGACGCCCGGAAGCTGGCCGAGATCAGCTACGACGAGATGCTCGAACTCGCCTCGCTCGGCAGCAAGGTCATGCAGTCGCGCTCGGTCGAGTTCGCCGCCAAGTACAACGTCGTTTTCGAAGTCCGCTCCTCCTTTAACAATAACCCAGGAACCATCGTGAAACAGGAAGTCGCCTACATGGAAAAAGTCCTCGTCCGCGGCGTCGCGGTCGACAAGGACCAGGCCAAGGTCGTGGTGAGCAATATCGCCGACAAGCCCGGCTCGGCCGCCAAGGTCTTCAAGGCCCTCGCGAACGCCCACATCAACGTCGACATGATCGTCCAGAATGTGGGCCGGCAGGGCGTCGCGAACCTGACGTTCACCGTTCCTCTCACCGAGAAGGAAAAAGCCGTCCACGCCCTCGAGGTCGTCCTCAAGGAAGTCGGCGGCGAGGTCACGCTCGACGAGAAGATCGCCAAGGTGTCCGTCGTCGGCGTCGGCATGAAGACGCACAGCGGCGTTGCGGCCGCGCTCTTCGAGGCGCTCGCCAAAGTCGGCATCAATCTCGAGCTCATCAGCACCTCGGAGATCAAGATTTCGGTCGTGATCGCCAAGGACAAGGCCGACGAAGCCGCCCGCGTCGCGCATGCGGCGTTCGGGTTGGATAAGCTGTGAGTCGAATCGATCGGCGGGCGGCAGTTTAATCGTGGCAGTGTATACCGCTCGAGTGCCCGCCTGCCCGCGGGGACAGGCCGTCGCCTCCGCCTCCTGACTCCTGGCTCCTGCATTCTGACTCCTCGCCATCCTGATGAAATTCCTCAGCACCCGCGGCCAGACGCCCGCGCTCAGTTTTTCGGATGCCGTGGCCACGGGCCTCGCGCCCGACGGCGGACTCTTCCTGCCGGAAACGCTGCCGGACTTCAGCGGCCAGCTCGCGGGCTTCGAGAAGCTTTCCTATCCGGAGCTGTGCTTCGAATTCCTGCGGGTCTTCGCCACGGACATTCCGACGGAGACGCTGCGCGGAATCGTGGCGAAGAGTTACACGCGCTTCTCCGATCCAGCGATCGCGCCGCTGCGCCCGCTCGGGAAGAACCTCTACGTGCTGGAGTTGTTTCATGGCCCCACGCTCGCGTTCAAGGACTTCGCGCTGCAGCTGCTCGGCAACCTCTACGCGAACCAGTGTCAGGTGCGGCAGGAGACGATTAACGTGCTTGGGGCGACCTCGGGCGACACCGGCGCAGCCGCCATTCACGGCCTGCTTGGCCGGCCGGGTACCGCCATTTTCATTCTCTATCCGGATGGACGCGTCTCGCCGCTGCAGGAGCGGCAGATGACCTGCACCGGTGCGGACAACGTCTTTGCCCTCGCGGTCGATGGCACTTTCGATGACGCGCAGTCCGCATTGAAGGAAATCTTCGCCGATCAGGATTTCCGACTCCGGCTGCGGTTGTCGGCGGTCAACTCCATCAATCTCGCCCGGGTTCTGGCGCAGTGCGTCTATTATCTGTGGGCGTGGCTGCGGTTGCCGGTGTCGGAGCGGGGCAATGTCGAGTTCGTGGTGCCGACGGGCAATTTCGGCAACGTGCTTGCGGGTTGGATGCTGCAGAAAATGGGCGTGCCGATTCGGGGTTTCCGCGTCGCGACGAACCAGAACGACATTCTCTACCGGCTGTTCACGACCGGTGAGTATCGCGTTGGCGACGTGCATCCGAGTCTCGCGCCGTCGATGGACATCCAGGTGGCCTCGAACTTCGAGCGGTTCATCTACTTCGCCGTCGGCCGCGACCCGGCGAAGGTCCGCGACGTCATGGCGACCTTCAAGCAGACCGGCGCGTATCGCTTCCCGAATTTCGATCGCGACACCTTCACGGCCTCGCGGACGACGGACGCCGAGATTCGCCAAATCATCCAGCGCGTGCACAAGGATTATGGCTACGTGGCCGATCCCCACACCGCCTGCGGCTTCAAGGAACTCAGCGCGGATCGCGTCAATGTCGTGCTGGCGACCGCGAGTCCGGCGAAATTTCCCGACACGATCCGCGAAGCCATCGGCATTGAGCCGACGGATCCGAGTTTGGAAGCGCTGAAGTCGAAGCCGATCGTGAAGCACCGGCTCAAGGCCGAGCCGGCCGCAATTCGCGACTTCATCGAGCGTCACGCGGTGGCGAAGTAGGACGGGGATGGCGTTTCGACGCGGAGTAATTTGTAGGGCCGGCGCTCTTCGCCGGGCCTCTTCCGAATGAGATTGAGGCGTGCCGACGAGCGGCAGCCCTACGATGAGCCGCCAATTCCCGACCCAAAATCAGGATGGACAACGCCCCGCCCGGCACCTTTTCTCCGCTCCTCGTCATGATTCTCACGCCCGCCATTATTAGCGCGATTAGCAGCATTATTGGCTGCGCGCCCGGGCGCGGAGAAACGACGTGAGCTTCGCTCAAACCTCG
>CANJCM010000032.1 GCA_947472765.1 Opitutia bacterium | reverse complement strand
GAAGGTTTAAAATCGTTGGCCTTTGTAGCCCGCTGCGTGAGCAGCGGGACGACGTGAGGCGAAGCGTTGGAGAAGTCCCTGCCCTCACGGGCAGGGCTACATTCGGAACAGGTCACCGAAAGGTGGCCGGAGTTCCGACTGCGATGCCGGAGGGAGGCCGTTCGCTTTCAGTACCTTATCGCGGCGATTCGCCGCTTTGACTGCATCGTTCCGGCTCGAGAGGGGACCTTCGTTACGTGCCCCAAATGAAAAGTATAACGAGTTCCCCTCTTGGAGTGCCGAGCGCAGCGACAATCTGACCGGATCTCGCGATGCGCCCCGCCGCTTCGCGAAATCGTGTCCTGAATGGGTTCCCGTCAGGGCGGGGTGTGAAACTCGGCTGGCTCATTCGGAAAACTTCCCAAAATTTCTGGCCAAGGTCTGCCATCAGGTGCTCGCTCGACCGTCCGCTTCCACCCCACCCGCCCCATGTCATTCGCTCTCCGCCTCTCCCGCCGTCTCGCCGCCGTGGCCGCTGGCGCCGCCTTGTACGTCTCGCCGCTCGCGGCCGCCACGGCTCCCGTCGCCGGCCAGCCCCTCCCCGCCTGGGAACGCGGGATGCTCGATATCCACCAGATCAACAACGGCACCGGCGACGCCGCGTTCCTGGTCCTGCCCGACGGCACCACCATGATTCTCGATGCCGGCGCCGGTTTTCGCGCCGAGCAGGTGAAAACCAGATACGACGCCCCGCAGCGACCGAACGCCTCCCTGCGTCCCGGGCAGTGGGTCGCCCGGTACATCCAGCGCGTTCATCCGCGCGGGGCACGGGGTGAGATCGACTACGCGATGCTCACCCATTTCCACGGCGATCACATGGGAACGATCGTGCCGTCCTCGCCGAAATCCGCGGTCGGCTCCTACAAGCTCACCGGCATCACCGACGTCGGCGATGTCCTCCACTTCCGCAAGATGATCGATCGCGGCTGGCCGAACTACGACTACCCGGGTGAATCCGGTGGCGAAATAATGATCAATTACCGCGCCTTCCTGAAGTGGCAGGCGGAGAACCGCGGCCTGAAGGTCGAGCGGTTCGAGGCCGGCCGCGCCGATCAAATCGTGCTCCTGCACGCGCCGAAGGACTTCCCGCAGTTCTCCGTCCAGAACATCGCCGCTAATGGCTACGTCTGG
Organism: Opitutia bacterium; assembly: GCA_947472765.1. Lineage (GTDB taxonomy): Bacteria > Verrucomicrobiota > Verrucomicrobiia > Opitutales > Opitutaceae > ER46. Next base: position 46,123 of record CANJCM010000032.1, on the reverse strand, counting down.
ACCGGCGGCGGCACCGCGACACGAAACCGTTTCCCCGAGGGCATGCTGCCGGACGAAAACAACTGCAGCCTCGCGTTCCGGATGACCTACGGCGCGTTCACCTATTTCAACGGAGGTGACATGGCCGGCGTGCCTGACGCGCCCGTCGCCGGCGTGCCACCGAAGAACGCCGTGACGTGGGCGGAGATGGAGTCGGCCGTCGCCTGGGTCACGGGACCCGTGGACGTCCACGCCCTCAATCACCACGGCACACCCGATGCCGTGAACGCGTTTTTCCTCAGCGTGCTCTCGCCCCGGGTCAGCATCGCCTCGATCTACGCCTCGAGCCAGCCCGGGCCCGAGGTCCTGCGGCGGCTGCTCTCGCCGCGCGTCTACCCGGGACCGCGCGATGTGTTTCTGACCAACTTCATGTGGGAAGGCCGCCGCGAGCACATGGTGAAGCTCTACGGAGAGAAGGATACCGCGTGGCTGATCGAGGAAATCGGCAAGCTCCCCGGCAGCCAGGGCCACGTGCTCGTCCGCGTTGACGCCGGCGGCGCGAGTTACCGCGTCATCGTGATCGACGACAGCAAGGAGGACGGTGCCATCCTCTCCGTCCATGGTCCGTATGCGTCGCGCGGAACGCCCGCCGCCCGCCGCGGCTGAACGACCTCGTTTCCAATCCGAGGCGTAAACAACCACCGATGGACACAAATGGACGCAGATTCAGAGACGGCGCGCTTCCCTCATCCGTGTGCATTTGCGTTCATCTGTGGTTCAACTGACTGGTTCATGATCGATTCGGTCCGACTTTCCCCGCTCTCATGAAGATTCGCGAAATTCGCTGCGCCGGCTTGTACGGTGCGACTCCTGAAGGTGGCTGGAGCAACGAGCTCCGGCCGGAAGATTGCGTGCACACGCTCGTCGCGGTGCACACGGATGACGGACACGTCGGACTCGGCAGCGTCTTCAGCAACGACCAGCTCGTCCGCGCAGCGCTGCATGTGCTGGAACCGCTCTATCGCGGCGAGAACGCGCTCGAGCCGGAACGCGTGAGCGAAAAGCTGCACCAAAATACCTTCTGGCTCGGCCGCGGTGGTTCGATCACGCACGCCATCTCCGGCATCGATCTCGCGCTCTGGGATCTGCTCGGCCAGGCGACCGGTCAACCCGTGGGCCGGCTGATCGGCGGACGGCATCGCGAACGCGTGAGGCCCTATGCCTCCATCCTGATGGAGCAGCCCGGCCCGCTCGCGGATCGGCTGCGCAGTATTCGCGCCCGCGGTTTTCGGGCGTTCAAGATCGGCTGGGGACCGTTCGGCCGGGTCGATGCGAAGACCGACGAGGCGATCGTGAAGGCCGCGCGCGAGGCGGTTGGCCCGAACTGCCAGTTGATGGTGGACGCCGGCGCGAGCGACGCCTTCTGGAAGCAGGGTTACAAGTGGGCCCTCCGCACCGCCGAGATGCTCGCCAACTATCAAGTCGATTGGTTCGAGGAGGCGCTGTCACCCGACGCCCTGACCGACTACATCGAGCTTCGTCGTCGCGCGCCGCTGCCAATCGCCGGCGGCGAAGTGCTGACCCGCCGGCAGTCGTTTCAGCCCTGGCTGCAAGGGGGCGCGTTCGACATCGTGCAACCCGACGTCACCAAGGTCGGAGGCCTGAGCGAGGAGCGTCGGATCGGCTGGATGGCACAGGAGAATGGCATCCGCTTCATCCCGCACGGCTGGAACACCGCGGTGGGCCTCGCCGCGGACCTGCAACTCGCCTCGGCGTTTCCCGGCACGGACCTCGTCGAGTACCTCGATGGCTCGCCCTTCATCGACGAAATCGTCGCGACGCCGTGGAAGCTTGATGCCGACGGCATGCTCGCGATTCCCACGACGCCCGGCCTGGGCCTGAAGCTCAATCCCGACGCGGTCGCGAAGTACACGGGCGGAGTGGGATTGCTAGGCTGACCGGCGCGCTTCGCGCGGTGGAAAGACGGCAGACGACGGACGGCAGAGGGCGGATCTGATTGCCGATTTCCGAATGGCGACTGCCGAATAAGGCCCGGCGGCGAGCGCCGGCACTACACGGACCGAGCCTCCGTTACCTGATCCGTCCCCCGGTATCCGCCGCCGCCGCCGCCGTCCGTCGTCTGCCGTCCGGCCTCGGGCCTCCGGTCTCCGACTCAGCCCGGCGTTGCCACGCCACGACGGGCCCGCACAAACTTCTCGCGATGAAATCGAAGAAACGCGTTCGTCCCTCCCGCGCCGCCACCGAGTATCGTTACGAGAAGCTCACGTGGCCCGAGATCAACGACGCGGTCGACCTCGGCAAGGTGTGCATCATCCCCTGCGGCGCGGTGGAACAGCACGGCCATCATCTGCCCCTCGATGTCGATCTGGTGTGCCCGACGGGGATCGCGCGGGGCGCCGGCCAGCTCGTGCCCGACAAGATGCTCGTGCTGCCGACGGTGCAGTACGGCTACACCGGCCACGTGATGGATTTCCCGGGGACGATTAACACCAACTACACGACCTTCATGGAGCACGTCCTCGATATCACGAGGTCGCTCGCCTACCACGGTTTCAAAAAAATCATGCTTCTGAACGGGCATGGTTCGAACATGCCGAATCTCGACCTCGTCGCCCGCCGCACGAACCTCGAGACGGACGCCGAGTGCATCCTCGGGGCGTGGTGGAACCTCCTCACGGTCGACCCGAAGTTCCTGCCGGGCTGGCGCGAGAGCGAATTCCCCGGCGGCTGCGCGCATGCGTGCGAACTCGAAACGTCGCTCTATCTGTACCTCGACGGCGACAATGTCCGGAAGGACAAGATCAAGAGCGACGTCATCAGCTTCAACAAGGAGAAGAGCCCGTTCAACTGGGTGGATCTTTTTGGTGCCGGCCCGGCCACGATCGTTTCATGGACGAGCAGCTACAGCGGCACCGGTGTGCTCGGTGATGCGGAGCTGGCGACGCCCGAGAAGGGCCGGCAGGCGTACGAGGAAGCCGTGAAGCAGCTCACGCGCTTCGTCACCTGGTTCAAGGACCGCCCGAAGGACCGACGCCGCGACCTGCACCGCCGCAAGCCGACGATGGCCCTGCCGTGGAACCAGCAGCCGGGTCGGTGAGGGAATTTTCGATTCTCCGATTCTCGATTTCCGATTGGGCCCGGCGGCGAACGCCGGGCCCTACACCGATCCGGTGGACGTTCCGTCGCACGTTAGGCGGCCGTGGACGGTGAGGGCACCGTCCCTCCATGGATTGCTCTTTGTGAGAAGAACGACCGGAACTCCGAACGATCCTCCTGCTTTGCAGGGCGGGTGCCCTCACCCGCCGATTTCATTCCACGGCATGATTCCGGCTCGAGTGCCGAGCGGAGCGGCACTCACGCCGGATCTCGCGATGCGCCCAAGCGCGTCGCAAAACCAATCCTTAATGGGTGCCCGAAGGGCGGGGGGTGTCGCTCGCTGGGTCGACTCCGGTCTGACCCTACCCTACTTGGATTCCCCCTCCGCAATCGGCGTCACGGGATCAATCCCCAGCCAGCAGAGCCCGCCGACAAAATAAACCGCGCCGGACATCCAGAACGTCACGGCCCAGTCGCGCTGCGTGGCATCGAGGATGATGCCGATCGCGAGGGGCGCGAGGGCCGAGCCAATGCCGCTCATCATGTTCATGCTGCCCGAGAGTGTGCCGGCAAAACTGCGGCCTAGATCCATGCACGTGCTCCACGAGCCGGGCATCGTGAGATCGTTGCAGAAACTCGCCACGCCCATGGCGAGCATCGCGAACAGTGGATCCCGGATGTAGAAGGACCAAATCAGCAGCGCGGAAGCGCCGGTGAAACCGGTGATCGCGAGGATGCGCCGCGACTTAGCCACACTGCCAACGCGACGTTCCAGTCGTGGCGTAATCCAGCCGCACACGAGGCAGCCGACGCCGCCGAAAAAAAGCGGGATGCCCGCGAGCGCGGCGACCAGCACCCGCTGCGTCATCTCCGGCGTCATCCGCCCGCTCAACGCCTCGCCGAGCCAGAACATGAGCGCGTTCTGGTTCAACTCCAGCCCGCGGGTCTCGCGCAGATACGTCGGCAGCCAGGTGACGTAGAAGAACCAGCCATATGCCAGGCAGAAGTACTGCGCCCACAACAGCCAGACCGACCGCGACGCAAACACCTGCTTCCACGGCACGCGGCCATGCCCGGAGGCCGGCGCCGGCTTGCCATCGCGGATGAGCGCGAGCTCCGCGGCGTTGACGTCCGGGTGCTGGTCCGGCCGATCGCGGAACGAACGATAGAAGATCACCGCCCACACCACGCCCGCGGCGCCGAAAATCACGAAGGTGTTCCGCCACGAGACGAACGTCATCACCCAGATCACCAGCAGCGGCGTGAACGCGCCGGCCCACCGCGCACTGAGCCACAAGATGGCCTGCGCCCGGGTGCGTTCCGCGGCGGGGAGCCAGTTCATGAATGCCTTGGTCAGATTCGGAAAGCACCCGGCTTCGCCCGCGCCGAAGAGAAAGCGCGCCACCACCAGTGAGGCCAGATTCCACGCGTAGCCGGTCGCGGCCGTGAAGAACGACCACATCACCACCACTCGCATCAGCACCTTGCGCGGACCAATCCGATCGCCGAGCCAGCCCCCCGGGATTTCGAACGCGGCGTAGGCGAGCGCAAAGGCGGAGAACGCCAGCCCCATCTGCGACGACGACAGGTTCAACGCCCGCTGCAGTTCCGGCGCGGCCTGGCTGATGCAGACCCGATCGACGTAGGTCAGCACCGCGAGCGTCGCGGCAAACGCGAGGACCCGATGCCGCACCCGGGTCGGCGCGGCGGAAGACGGGGTGACGTTCGCGGGTGAGGACACGACGAGGGGTGCGCGATGGGAGAAGCGCGCCGACGGCTAGGCAATGCTCGATTGCGGGGAGGCGGCTCGTCGGTGGGACGCGAAGCGACGAATGCTACTTCGTCGAGAACAGGCCCGGCGGTGAACGCCGGCCCTACGGGGCAAGGGCGCCGGCCACGAATGACTTTACCGCGGCCCCGGCGGGCGCGAACCTCGGGAGCGCCCCAACGCGATTCGACATGAAGACCCCCATCCGCCGCCTGACTTGGATTGTCACCGTCCTGTTCTTCACCGCCGCGCGGCTCGTCGCCGCGGACTACTTTCCACCGCGGGGCGATTGGGAGCATCGTCGGGCAGACGAGCTGAACCTCGATTCGCTCAAGGTGCAGCAGGCGGTCGACTTTGCCCGCGCGAACGAAAATCCATCACCGAAGGATGTCGCGCTCGATCTGCAGCGGACCTTCGGCGCGCGCGAACCGAACTTCAAACTGCTCGGACCGACCCAGGTTCGCGCTGCGCTGAACGGTCTCATCGTGCACCGCGGCTACATCGTCGCTGAGTGGGGCGACACCGCCCGCACCGACATGTCGCACAGCGTGACCAAGACCTTCCTGACCACGGTGGTTGGACTGGCGTGGCAGCGCGGACTGATTCGCCATGTGAACAATCGCGTCAGCGGTTACTTTCCCTCGGGCGAACGCGAGGAGTTCTTCGGCTCGGAGCACAACGCGCCCATCACATGGAATCATCTGCTCCGCCAATCAAGCGACTGGTCGGGCACCTTGTGGGGTGTGCCGGACTGGGCGGATCGGCCGGTGGGTGCCACGCCCGCCGACTATCCCAAGCGCCCGATGCACGAGCCCGGGACCTTCTTCAAATACAACGACGTCCGGGTGAACCTGCTCGCGCTCGCCGCGCTCCACGTCTGGCGCCGGCCGCTGCCGGAAGTCCTGCGCGAGGAAATCATGGACCCGATCGGCGCCTCCCACACGTGGCGGTGGCATGGCTACGAGAACTCGTGGGTGAACCTCGACGGCCAGCGGATCCAGTCCGTCAGCGGCGGCGGACATTTCGGCGGCGGGATGTTCATCAACGCGACCGACCTCGCCCGCTTTGGTTATCTCTTCCTGCGCGAAGGTCGCTGGGGCGATCGCCAGATCGTGTCGAAAGAGTGGATCGCCCTCGCCCGCACCCCCGGCCCGGCCAACCCGAGCTACGGCTTCGCCAACTGGTATCTCAATCCAGGCCGCAAGGCGCTGCCGAGCACACCGGAGTCGAGCGTCGTCTTCCGCGGCAACGGTCAGAACATCGTGTACGTCGATTGGGAGAATGACCTCGTCGTCGTGGTCCGCTGGATCAAGGACGACGCCGCGCTCGACGGCTTTCTCGGGCGCGTGATTGGGGCGCTGACGAAGACGCCTTAGTTATTTTGGATTTTGGATTCTCGATTTTCGATTGGAGGCGACTGGCAGCGTCAATCTGCCGGCGGAACAATCAACACACCCCGGCGACGAGCGCCGGTCCGACACCAATCGGTGAACGTTCAGTCGGACATGATACCGACCTGGACGGTGAGGGCACCGTCCCTCCATTGATTGCTCTATCAGAGGAGAAACGTCGGTCGTGAGAAAAGTCCTCCGACCATGGAGGGCGGGTGCCCACACCCGCCGGTTTCTTTCCACTTTATCGTTCCGGCTCGAGAGGGATGCCCGCCGGGCGGGGTATGTCTGCGACGAAGAGCCTACTTCGCCTCGTTCACCAGCGGCTGGGTCCAGGCCGTTTCGAATTCCTTCTCGATCGATCCGTTCACCTTCGGCTTCGAGGAAACGATCCTGGCGCGGACGTAGATTTCGTCGCCCTTCAATTTGTACTCCGCCCGCGTGCCTTTCACCTCGGCGAGCACGGCGCCGACATCCTGGCTGTAGCGGCGATGCGGCAGCGTGATTCGTTTTTCCCCGGCCGGCGGCGCCATGACCTCGCTGCGCGCGTCGTACTGCCGGCGCGTGCCGATGAACTGAATGGTGTAGTTCACCCCCGCCTCAGGTTCGATTTCCACCGCGAGCCGGCCGGACCCGCGCTGCACGTCACGGAGGGTCACCCCTGAACTGGCGTAGAAATCTCCCGCCTCCATGGCGGCGATGATCGACTCGGCGGTGAGATGCTTCGCGCGCACCATCACCCAGCCGCGACCGCTGTTGCTCTGACCGATGGCCTGTTTGTGGTAGTGGTGCGAGTCGTCGACGCCGATGCCGTACATGAGGCCGAGACCGAGTTCGGTCAGCCGCTTCGTGAGGAGCACGTCCCACATCACATCGGTGCTGAGCCGGGTGGCGTCGCCCTCGTTGTTGACGCGCGGGTGGCCGTTGTAGACCTCGAAAAATTTCTCGCCCTTCACCTGCATCAGTTCCTCGGCGGTGATGCCCCAGACGAAATTCGGATGATTGATATGGGCGAACATGGGCTGGCCCGTGCGCTCCCGCTGGGCGATGACCGCGTCGACGGTCTTCTGCATGATTTCCACCGCGTTGTCGGCCGGCGTGGGCGCGATGAAGTCCCGTGGGTTGGTCACGTTGATGTGAACCGGGCCGCGGCGTTCGGGGAGCGTGTCGGTCTTCGGCTTGATCCAGTTCGACGTGATTTCCTCGCTCGGCACCATCAGGAACCGGCCCGGCTCTTCAAAGAGCGAACGATACTCCGGCAGCGGCTTGAGGCGGACCTCCTTCTTTCCGGCCGACTCGCGCAACTGCACCCAATCGGGACCGAAACGCGCCAGATACTTCCGCAGCACCTCGCCGCCGCCGCGCTCCACGACTTCACCGGCGAGCGACACGGGCGGCTTCAGATCGAACCAGCGGTGCCCTTCCTGGATGACGTTGTGATCGGAGAGCGCGAGGAAGTGGTAACCGTGCTGCTTGTACCAGTCGGCAATCATCTCCGGGTAATCGTCGCCGTCGCTCCAGAGCGAGTGGGTGTGGAGGTTGCCCTTGAACCACCGCGGGGCCGCGGCGGGCGCCGCGGCCGATTGAGCCCAGACAAGGGCCGCGCCGAGGAGCAGCGGGGCGGCGAGCAGGGCCAGGGCGGTGCGACGGGAGAGAAGCGGCATGGGGGCGTTGGTGTCGCAGCAGAAGGCTGGGATCACGGGGAAAAGCGTGCAAGGGACCCGCCGCCGCGGCGACGCGAAAATCCCTGCCGTAATCCGCCGCCCCAGACTTGCCCCGCGACGCCGCCGCCCTACCGTGATCCCCTCATGTTCGACGCCTTCACCGACCGCACCTGGCTCTGGGCCGCCGCGGCGTTGTATCTGGTCGGGTTCGTGCAGGGCACCGTGTCGCTGTTGCGGCACGGCGGCCCCGGAGGCGCGGCCACGTATGGGCTGATCGCGGCGGGTTATGTCCTGCAGCTCATCGGACTCGGCGCCCGCGGACGCGTCGTCGGCGGCTGCCCGCTCGGGAACACGCTGGAGCTCTGCCAGTTCACGGCGTGGTCCGCGATTACCCTCTACTTGATGGTCGGGGTGAATTTTCGCCAAAGCCTGCTGGGCTACTTCTCGTCCTGCCTCGCGGCGGCCCTGACGCTCGTCTCGCTGTCGATCCCGGGCTGGGACGCGGAGATTCGGCGCCACATCTTCGGCGACAATCCGTGGATCGAACTCCACGCGGCGCTCGCGGTTTTCAGTTACGGCATCTTCGCCCTGCTGGCGCTGACGTCGGTTTTGTTTCTGCTGCGGAACCGCTCGCTCAAGCAGAAGCACTTTGGCGGGTGGAACACGTTTCTCCCGTCGATTCTCGATTTGGACCACATGGGCGTCCGGCTGCTGGCGCTGGGCGTCGCCATCCTCGCGGCCTCGCTGGCGGTGGGTTCGGTCTACTGGTTGCGCGACATGTCGACCGTCAACCTGACCAAGCTCCTCGCCACCGTGGCCGTGTGGTTCTGCTACACGGCGGTGCTCGGCCTGCGGCTCCGCGGCTGGCTGCTCGCGCAGCGGTTCGCCTGGGCCAGCCTCACGCTTTTCCTCGCCGCCCTGTTGTCGCTCGGGCCGGTCGATGGCAGCCGTCACGACGTGTCGCCCACGGCGGCGGAAACGGATCGTCGATGAGCGCGGACGGTTTCTTTGTTCTCGGCGCCACGCATCACCGCGCCGCCCTCGAGGTGCGCGAGAAGCTTTCGCTCTCGAGCGAGACGCTGGCGGCGATGCAGGCGGAACTCTCGGGCCTCCCGGGTCTGAAGGAATACGCGGTGCTCAACACCTGCAATCGCGTCGAGTTTTACGGGGTGGCCTCGACCCCGGACGCGGTGGCGCGAATCACCGCCGCCTTCTGCGCGAAGCAGCGTTTCGACCCCGCCGAGTTCGAGCGCATCCGGCTGGCGCTGCATGGGCGCGCCGCCGTGCAGCACCTGCTGGAAGTGTCCGCGGGGCTCGATTCCCAGATGCTCGGCGAAACCGAGATTTTCGGCCAGGTGAAGGACGCCTATGCGAATGCCCAGGCGCGCGGGTCCACCGGTCCAATCCTGAATCGTGTTTTTCAAAAAGGCTTTCAGGCCGCGAAGCACGTCCGCACGCACACCGCGATCACCGAGGGCCAGGTCAGCGTCGCGAATGTCGCGGTCGATCTCGCGCTGACCATCTACGGCAGCCTGAAGGAAACCCGGATTCTACTCCTCGGGGCCGGTGAGATCGGCGAGAAGACGGCGAAGGCCTTCGTTAGCCGCGGTGCCGCCACCGTGACGGTGGCCAGCCGCCGGTTCGAACGCGCGATGGAACTCGCGACCGCTCTCGGCGCCAGTGCGATGCCCTTCGAGCAGCGCGAGGCCCGGCTGGCGGAGTTCGATATCGTGGTCTGCGCGACCTCGGCGCCCGATGTCGTCATCACCCAGTCCGAGGTGCACGCGGCGATGCAGCGCCGGCCGGCGCAGCCGCTGTTCTTCATCGACCAGGCCCTGCCGCGCGATGTGGATCCGGCAGTGGGCGGGATCGAGAACGTCTTTCTCTACAATCTCGATGATCTCGCGAAGATCGCGGAGGAAAATCGCGCAGCCCGCGAGGCCGAGATCGCGAAGTGTCGGGCGATCGTGAACGAGAAGGCGGACGCGCTTTGGCGACAGGTGGCGGCGCAAGTGGAAGCGCTCGCCCAGCAGCGGCCGGTTTCCGAGGAAGGCCCGGCAGGGGATGCGGTCGCCGCGCCGCGTGGGTAGCGGGTGGAGGGACGGTGTCCGACCATCCAAGCCAGATGCTTTTCGAAACCGCTTCGCCGTCTTGATCCGGCGGGTGTGGGCACCCGCCCTCCATCTCGAGGCTCTTTTCCATGGAGGGACGGTGCCCCCACCGTCCACGGCGTAAGACTCATCCGTCCCTTCACCGTCTCGAGACAGCGGGTGAGGGCACCCGCCCTCCATCGGTGGCTAGGCGGATTCCGTGCCCCTTAAATTGGGATAAAACGAAACGCGCTTCGGCTGCACTATTTCGCCCGGCTTCCGTGATGCAGCTCCCTCATCTTCGTCCGTACGCGAAAAATCCGCTGTATTTTTTGACGGTATGCACGGATGGCCGGCGTCCGGTTCTCGCCGATCCGCACACGAGCGAATTGCTAAAGACGATCTGGTTGCGGTCGGCTGAGCACGACGGATGGTTCGTCGGCCGCTACCTAATCATGCCGGATCATGTTCATCTCTTCGCGCGGCCGGCCCGGGACGCCCTTGCCTGCTCCGAATGGCACAAGTCGTGGAAATCGATTTCGGCGCGCGGCATCGCTCGCTTCGCCAGCGTGTCGCCGCCGGTGTGGCAACGCGGGTACTTCGATCACTTCGTGCGGTCAGCCGCGAGCTACGCAGAAAAATGGGAGTATGTGCGGCACAACCCCGTCCGGGCAGGTCTTGTCCAACTTCCGGAAGACTGGCCCTGGCAGGGAGTGATTCATGACCTGAGATACTGAAAAGGCTGTGCCGTCTGGAAATGGCGGGTGTGGGCACCCGCCCTCCAGGTGGAAGACCTTTCCCATGGAGGGACGGTGCCCTCACCGTCCAAGGCTTACGATTTGCGCGTTCGCTTCGCCGGCTCAAACGGCGGGTGTGGGCACCCGCCCTCCAACTCGAAGCTCTTTTCCATGGAGGGACGGTGCCCTCACCGTCCATGACGTTCGGTTCTTCGATCTGTTCACCGTCCTGAACTAGCGGGTGAGGACACCCGCCCTCCATCGCTCAACCCTTCCCGCGTGCGGCCGCGGCCCGCTCCAGCGCGGCGGCGAGTTCCTCGGTGCGGATCGGCTTGCTGATGTAATCGTCCATGCCAGCCGCGAGACACGCCTCGCGATCGCCCGTCATCGCGTTGGCCGTCAGCGCGATGATCCAGGGCCGCTGCCGTCGGTCGGGCCACCGGTCCACGATAATCCGTGAGGCCTCGAGCCCGTCCATCTCCGGCATCTGCACATCCATGATGATGATGTCGTACTTCTGGCGTTCCACCGCCTCGAGCGCCTCGTTGCCGTTCGCGGCGACGTCGGCGCGATAACCGAGCTTGCTGAGCAGCAGGAGGCCGACCTTCTGGTTCACCGCGTTGTCCTCGGCGAGCAGCAGCTTTTCCGATCGCGCCGGAACGAGGACGGTCGTCGGCGCGAAGGGATGCGCCGAGGCCTGGCGATCGGCCTCGGCCCGGAGCGCAGTGCCGAGCGCGGCTACGAGCTGATCCGGTTTGGCCGGCTTGGTGAGGATCGCCTTGAAGAGGCCCGCCGAAGCCAGACCTTCGCGCGCACCAATGGACGAAAGCAGGACCAGCGGAAGCGGACTCGGACGGGGAAGATTGCGAATCGCCTCGGCCAGCATCGAGCCGTCCATGTCGGGCATCTGCATGTCGAGCACCGCCACGTCAAAGTGTTCACCTGCTTGCAGCCAGCCGAGGGCCTGGACACCGGACTCCGCCGCGCGAACCGTCATGCCCCAGCCCCGGGCCAGCTCCGTGAGAATGCGCCGGTTGGTCGCGTTGTCGTCGACGACGAGCAGCGCGCGCCCCTCGAGCGGCGGCCGGACCGCACCCATCCAGGGCCGCGGCTTGCTCACGACCGGCGCGGCCAGAACGGTGAAGAAGAACGTCGATCCCTTCCCCACTTCGCTCTCCACCCACATGCGCCCGTGCATCATCTCGGCCAGCCGCTTGCTGATGACGAGGCCGAGGCCGGTGCCGCCGAAGCGCCGCGTGGTCGAGGCATCGACCTGGCTGAAGGACTGGAACAGCCGCGAAATGCTTTCCGGGGGAATGCCGATCCCGGTGTCGCGCACCGCAAACAACAGCTCGACCCGTCCGTCGATGATCGACTCGGAGCGGAGCGACAGGACCACTTCGCCGCGCTCGGTGAACTTCACGGCGTTGCCAAGGAGATTGACGAGAATCTGCCGGAGACGCGTCGGATCCCCGCGCACGAGCCCCGGCGCCCCGTCGCCAATCTCGTAGAGCAGATCGAGGCCTTTCTCGGCCACGCGGGGGGCCAGCAGGTCGAGCGTCTCCTCGATGCACTCGCGCAGGTTGAATTCCACCGCCTCCAGCTCGAGCCGGCCGGATTCGATTTTGGAGAAGTCGAGAATGTCGTTGATGATGGTCAGCAGGCCGTCGCCGCTGAGCCGGATGATCTCGACGTAGTCGCGCTGCTCGCGGGTCAGGGCCGAGTCGAGCAACAGCGAAGTCATCCCGATCACGCCGTTCATCGGCGTCCGGATTTCGTGGCTCATCATCGCGAGAAACTGGCTCTTCGCGAGATTGGCGGCCTCCGCGGCTTCCTTGGCGGATTTCAGCTCGGCCGCCTGCCGCTTGAGCTCGGTGATGTCGAAGAACGAGCCGATTTGCTGACGCTCGCCCGTGATCGGATCGGTCACAATCCGGGCCGTGAAGAGCGCCCACACCACTTCGCCGTCGGGCCGGAGGTAACGCTTCTCGAGGGTGAAGTGTTCGATTTCGCCCCGCTGCAACTGGCTGGTGAGCTCCGCCTGCCGCGCCCGATCCTCGGGATGCGTTGCCGCGATATACAGCTCGGTGTTGAGGCGCTGCGCGACCGGGACGCCCGTGATCCGGGCATGCGCCGAGTTCACCAGGTGCGTCGTCTGCTGCCGGCCGATGACGAACAGGGAAAGGCCAACCGGGACGATCTCGAAGATCGACCTGAACCGCGCCTGCTCCTGCGCGAGCTCCTGCTCCGCCAGCTTGCGCTGCTTGATGTCGACGAGGGTCGTGAGTTCCTCGAACCCATCCGGATGATTCTGCCGCTGCTGCCGGAACAGCACCCAGTTCACGCTGCCGTCGCGAAGCAGGTAGCGTTTCTCCATTGAGAAATCGTTGATCTCGCCGGAGACCAGCCGGGCATAGTGCTGCATCTGGACGGCGTACTCCTCCGGCACGCTGATCGTCCGGAAAATCTCCGGGTGCTCCAGTTCCTCGCCCGATAGTCCGCACAGCCGGCGGTGGGCCTGGTTGAACAAGCGCTGCTCCCGGTCATCGTTGGTGACGCGTCGCCACGAAATGCCAATCGGCGTGGCCTCGAAGATGAACCGGAATTGCGCCTCCTGCCGCACGATTTCCTCCTGCGCGCGCTGGAGCGGCGTGATGTCCACCAGTGTCGACACCTCCTGATAGCCTCCGCCCGCATCACGAAAACGGCGCACGGAAAGTTCCGCCCAGACCTCGGGCTGGCCCGCCCGGAGGAAGCGCTTCCGCATCGCAAAGCGATCGATCTCCCCGCGCTCGAGCTTCGCCTGCCAATCCTTCTGCACCGACCAGTCGCCGGGATGGGTCACGGACCGGCCCGCATCGGGCTCGCCTTGGTCCATCGCAGCGCGGGTCAACCCCGTGATCGACAGGTGCGCCTCATTCGTCAGCCGGCGGCGCGCGCCCGCGGCTCCGACCCAGAGCCACGAGAGACCGACCGGCGCACTCTCGAACATGAAGCGGAACTCCGCCTCCTTCTGTACAATCTCGGCCTGAATCCGCTTCCGCTCGGTGATGTCGAGCTGGAGCGTCACTAAGCCCACCACGGCTCCCGCCGGATCCTTCAGCGGCTGCACGTCGAGTTCGACCCACTTGGGCTCCCGCGTGCGGGTGTAGTTCAGCATCTCGCCGCGGAACGGCTCGCCGCGATCGCAGGCATCATTGAGCCGGGCCAGCGTGCCCATATCCGTGTCGGGCCCGTGGAGAAATTCTCCCGGCCGGCGTCCGCGCACTTCCTCGAACGTGAAGCCAAAAAAGCGGGTGAAACTGTCGTTGACCCATTCGATCCTCCAGTCGGCGTCGGCAATCACGGCGACGTTGGCGGTGCGGCTGGCCACAAGCGCAAGCCGGCTGGCTTCGGCCTGGGCCTGGCGGAGATCCGCCGTCATACCCTCGGCCAGCTTTAGCGCCCGGCCGCGGGCACTGACCAGCGTCCACGTGAATCCCGCCCCGAACAGGCTCATCAACACGCCCCCCGCGAGCAGGAAGGTCGAAAGCGCCTGGTTGCCACGCTCGCCGAAGGAGGATCCCGTTCGCATCCGCAACGTCCAGGTCCGGCCAAACACCGGCACCTCCATCGTCGTCGTCAGGGCCTCCGAATCCGCCGCACTCGCGGCCTCCCACGCGCCATCCTGAAAATGCAGCTGCTTGTCCGAGTCGAACAGCAGCGTCTCCGCCGTCGCCTCGCGACCTTCAAAGGCCTCGAACTCCACCTGGCCATCGGCCGCGGCCGCGACGTTTTGGAGCAGCAGATCGACCCGCAGCAAGGCATAGACCCAGCCCTGCAGGGCACGTTCGCGGGCGGCAACATCGGTCAGCGGGATCGTCAGGTCGTAGACCGGCAGGAAGAGCAGGCAGCCGGGAACGTTTTCCGTCCCTTCGATGAGATTGAGCCGCCGCGAAATGATCGGCACGCCGGCCCGCATCGCCTGCTCGGCCGCGGAACGGCGCGTGGTGCCGGCCCCGATGTCCTTCCCGAGCGCCGCCCGGTTGCGCGCCGCGGGTTCGATCAAAGTGACCAGATAGAGGAGCGGCTCCTGCCCGGCGCGCTCCGCCGTGAATTCCGGGAGGCCGCCCGCCCGGATTCTCGTCTCGACGGCCTCGAGGTTCGCCCGCGGGACGCATTCGATGTAGCCGAGACCCACGACGCCGTAGTCGAAGAAGGCGGATTCGCCCTCGACGTAACGGGTCCAGTCGGCCGGACGAAGATCGCCCGGCATCTCCAGCAACGACCGGCCGCCGTAAAGGGACTGCTCGGCGGCCTTGAACCGCGCATCGATGGCGTTGAGTACCCGTTCCTTCAGTCGGTCGAACCGGGCCACGTCCTGCCGCTGGAGCTCCAGCATGACCGGATACCAGAGCACCCACGTCAGCACCAGGCCCGCGGCGAACACCAGCCATGGCAATCCCCGGCTCCGGAGAAAGGAGCGGCGACGGGGTTTCACGGGGCCGGGCATCGCGTCGAGCAAAAGTGAATTCCCCCAGGGTGGCGAGTCCCGGCGAGGCGCAGCCGTTACCCGGCTACAGTTGCCGTTCCAGCCAGTCGGCGGCGGTCCCGGACGCCGGCTTTGTCAACATGGCCTTGAGCCGCGCCGACCGATCCGCCGTTGCGGCCCGCCGGGCGGGATCATGCACGCAGGCGCGGAGCTCGGCCGCGAGCGCCGTTGGCGTGGCGGCGCCTTGGAGGTACTCGGGGTACATCGGCTCACCAAGGAGGAGGTTCGCGATGCCGAGGTACTCGACCTTCACCAGCGCCCGCCCGATCAAATAGGTCAGCGCATTCGCCCGATAGGCGATCGCGCCAGGGATCCCCGCCAGCGCGCAATGCATCGACATCGTGCCGCTGGACGTCAGCACCGCGGAGGCCGCGACCGGCGCCGGGATCGCGGATGCGAACCCCGGCGCGGTGCCATGCCGCCGGCGCTCCACGACGGGGAGAATCTTGACGTTCGCCGGCGGGTTCGCCGCCCGCAGGACATTGAGTATCTCCACACTCGGAAAGAGGACCACCGCCTCGCGTTCGCCAAATGCGGCCTGCCCCGCGAGCAGCACGGGAAAGATCCGCGCCACGGCCTGCTGCCGGCTGCCGGGCAGGAGGAGAATCGGTCCTGCCGGATCGTATGCGACCGGCGGCACGTAACCGGGCGCCAGGAAAGGGTGGCCGACAAACTCCACCGGCAGGGCCGTGTCGGCATAACACTTCGTCTCGAACGGAAAGATCACCGCGAGCGCATCCAGATCCCGCGCCATGGTGAAACGCCGGCCGGCCTTCCACGCCCAAATTTGCGGTGAGATGTAATAGACGACGCGAATCTCACCTCCGCCCCGCCGCGAGATCCCGCGTTCCCGGAGCGCCGCCGCCAGCCGCAGGTTGAGTCCCGGATAATCGATCAGACAGACAACACGCGGCCGGTGCTCCGCAATCCAGCGCACGGTGTCGTCGAGCAGCGCGCGAAAAAACGAATAATTCTTCAGCACCTCGATCAAGCCGACGACGGATGACGCCGTGAGATCATGCAGCAACTGTGTGCCCGCCGCGGCAAGTTTGGGACCACCCAGCGCGGCGATCACCACGCCCGGCTGTTTCTCCCGCAGCGCGCGGACCATGGTCGCGGCATGCTCATCCCCGGAGTGTTCGCCCGCCACAATCAGGACGTCCACGCGTCCGCTCACGGGCGGCGGCAGTCGAAAAGGGGTCGCGGTGCTCATGCCTCGAGTGATCCGGCGGAGTCGCCGCCGGACTACGGCGCAGCCCGGATCTGCTCCGTCACCGCAATCGCGACCTCGAGGGCGCTCTTGCCGAGCGCCGCTCCGACCTTGGGCTGCTTGGCCCGCGCGACGCTGTCGACGAAATGCCCAAGTTCGAGGGCGAGCGGTTCACCCTTCTCCAGCGGCACCGGCTCGATCGGCACCGCGCTGAGATCGCCGGGCTTGGCCGCGCCGCTCATCAGCCGCGCCGCGTACTCGAGCATGCCGGCCTTCCGGACCAGGTGACCGGTCTGGTTCATGAAATCGAAGGAGAAATAGCCCGTGGGCTGAAACACGCGGATCTCGCGCACCTTCTTCAGGCTCATCCGGCTCGTGCTGAGATTGGCAACACAGCCGTTGGCAAACTGCAGCCGGGCGTTGGCGATGTCCTCGGTCTTCGAGAGCACGCTGACGCCGACGCTGTGGATCGAAACCACGGGCGACTTCACCAGTTCGAGAACGATTCCGATGTCGTGAATCATGAGATCGAGCACGACGCCGACTTCGGTCCCGCGCGGCGTGAACGGAGCCAGCCGCTCCGCCGTGATGAACTTGGGCGCGATGACTTCCTTCTCAAGGAAACCCATCACCGGGTTGAAATGCTCGATGTGCCCGACCTGCACCAGGGCATTGTGCGCCCGGGCCGCCGCCAGCACCTGCTCCGCCTCGGCGAGCGAGGCGCAGATGGGCTTTTCGATCAGCAGGTGACAACCCTGGGCCAGGAGCGGCAGCGCGACCTCGGCGTGACGATCGGTCGGCACCACGACCGAGACCGCATCGGCGGCCTCACCGAGCGCCTCGATGGACGCGAAGACCGGGCAGCCATGGCGTGCGGCAATTTCCGCCGCGCGGGCCGGATTCGCATCATAGACCCCAACGAGCTCCGCCCCGGGGAGCGCCGCGTAAATGCGGGCGTGATGCTGGCCGAGCGATCCGACACCGGCGACGCCACAGCGAATGCGCGCGCCCGAGGGAGTTTCCGATCCAGAGGAAGCGAGAGATGACACCGGCAGGATTGCCGCTGCAACGGTCGTGCTTCTCAACCCCAAAACCCGGCCTGGGCGCTGCCGTGCCTGTCGACCGCCGGAAGTTCGATTTCATCTGGGTCGAGGTGGGCGCTGGTTCCAGCACCCCGTAAAAGGTTCCACGCCAATTCCCGAATTAAACCAATTCATGTGGCCCTGCCCGTGAGGGCAGGGATTTCTCGAACGCTTCGGATCACGTCGTCCCGCTGCTCACTCAGCGGGTTACGCAATCACCAGTCCGGGATGTCATCCATTACCTGAATTCCGAAGTTAATCGGATTGGCGTGGCCCTGTCCGTGAGGACAGGGACTTCGTGATCGCTTCGCCTAAAGCCGTCCCGCTGCTCACGCAGCGGGCTACGCAATCACCAGTCCGGGATGTCATCCATTAGATGACATCTAAACAGCGCGGGTTCACACAGCGGCGCCGTCCCTCGGTGGGTTGCGGCGGTCGACTCTTAACCAACCGGACGCGGACCGGTTGCCACGGGCCGCAGCACGCCCTCGTGGAGGAACAGCGAACGGCGGGTCTTGGCGGCGTGCGCGAGATTGTGCGTCACGAGCACGAGGGAGGTGCCGGACTCGCGGCAGAGATCGAGCAGCAACTCGATGACGGAGTCGCCGGTCTGTTCATCGAGATTGCCGGTCGGCTCATCCGCGAGCAGGAGCCGCGGGGAATTCATCAGGGCGCGGGCGACGGCGACTCGCTGACGTTCGCCGCCCGAGAGCTGCGACGGCAGGTGCGAGGCGCGCTCGGCGAGTCCGACGCGGGCCAGAAGATCCCGGGCCCGCGCTTTCTCCGCCGGTCCCGGTGCGCGCCGAATCCGCGCTGCCATGAGGACGTTCTGAAACGCATCGATCTCGGGAATGAGATAAAACGATTGGAACACCATTCCGAGAAAGTCCGCGCGGCGGCGGGTGGCCTCGCCCATGGCCACCGGCGTGCCGGCCCAGCTCAGCGTCCCGGCGTCCGGCGTGTCCAGGCCCGCGAGCAAGTTCAGCAGCGTCGACTTGCCCGAACCCGATTCGCCGCGGATGGATACGCTTTCGCCCGCGCTCACCTCGAGTTCGACGTTCCGGAGCACGCCGATCTTCCGATCGCCGCTCTGATAGGTCTTCGCGAGCCCGCGGGCCGTGAGAATGAAGTCGCTCATGTCCGCTTTCCCCTGGAGGGCCGATGGCCCCACCGGCCGCGCTCGTTCGAGATTCTATTACTCACCGCGCAACGCCTCCACGGGTTTGAGTTTCGCGGCACGCCACGCCGGCAGCAGGCCGGCGAGCGTCGAGATCACGATGGCCGCGACCGTGGTCACGACCAGATCGCGCGGCAGCGTATGCGCCGGCAGGTCGGCGAACTGATAGAATTGCTGCAAGGTCTGCTGGCGCTGGAGGAGATTTGTCAGGCCGTGCACGATTTCGTTGCGCACCGCCAGGATGCCGAAACCCAACGCGAGACCGAGGCCGGTCCCCGTCACCCCGATGACGAAAGCCTGGGCACAAAAGCACAGCGCCACCTGCCGCGGGCTCGCCCCGAGTGCCCCGAGCAGGCCGATTTCGCGCGTCTTCCGCACCACGGAGATGAGCAGCGAGCTCATGACCGAGAACGCCGCGATGATGACGATGAAGAGCAGGAGGAAGAAATTGATGCTCTTCTCCAGGTTGAGCACCCAGAGGAAGTCGGCCCAGCTCTCCATCCACAGGTACGCGCGCTGGTCTGCCGGCAGGGCCGCGTTGATCCGGGCCACGACCGCCTCCTCCCCTGCACCGGGCGCCAGCCGGAGGTTGATGCCGTGCACGCGGCGGCCGAGTCCGTAAATCTCCTGCGCCGCCCGCAGCGTCCCATAGACCATGCTGCTGTCGAGCTGCTGGTGCCCGACGTAGAGCTGCCCCACGACGCGAAACTGCCGCGGTAGGAAGACTTCGTCGCTCTTCAGCTTCTCGATCAGCAGCGGCGAATAAATCTCCACGGTGTCGCCGAGCCGCACGCCCAGCGTCTGCGCGAGCTGCGCACTGAGGATGACCGCATCGTCGTCGAGTTGATCGATCGCGCCGGCCGGACTGACAAAGCGGGCGAGATTCGTAACCGAGTTGACGCTGTCGAGATCGAGGCCGCGGAAAATGGGAAAGGCCGGGATGCCCTGGGACATCACCATCACGGGCCCTTTGGCGTACGGACTGGCGGCGGCGACGCCGGGAATGCGCCGGACGATGGCGAGAGTCGCCGGGGCGTCCTCGAGGAGGACACGCGGCTTGATCGTCACCTCACCCTCCGTCTCCACGATCATCCGGCGAATTTCGTAGCCGAAGCCGCCCATCACGCTCGTCACGATCGTGAGGACCATGACCCCAAGCGCGACGCCCATGACCGAGATTGCCGTGAAGAACGGAAACCGCCCGGTCGGGAAGAGCTGCTTGAGGGCAAGGTAGAGGTACCAAGGCATCGTCGGGTGGCGGAGTTGGGAGACCGAAGAATCGATTTGGTTCCCAACCCGAAGATTATCAGCGTTTCGCGCCGGGCACTCCATCCTTCTTTGGAGGGCGGGTGCCCTCACCCGCCGGGGCGGTAAGAAGAAAGGATGGCATTTGGCGGGTGGGGGCACCCGCCCTCCATTTTACTTTTCTCCCTCTCAACTCTTACCTGCCTCCGGTGCCGGCGCGCCCGGACGGAGCTGCGGAAACAGAATGACATCGCGGATGCTTTCCGCGCCCGTGAGCAGGATGCAGAGTCGATCGATGCCGACGCCCATGCCACCGGCCGGCGGCATGCCGTGCTCGAGCGCGAGCAGGAAATCCTGGTCGATGTTCTGCTTCTCCTCGCCCGCCTGCCGCTCGAACATTTCCCGCTGCGTGTCGGGGTCGTTCTGCTCCGAATAAGCCGGCGCGACTTCCATGCCGCCGATCGTCAGCTCGAACACATCGAGCACCGACGGATCGTCCGGATTCAGTTTCGCCAGCGGGCAGAGCTCCTTCGGGAGATGGGTGACGAACGTCGGCTGGATCAGCGTGGGCTCGATCTTTTTCGAGAAGACTTCGTTCGTGATCTCGAACTCCTCCCACGAGGGATTGATCGAAAGGCCCAGCGCCTCGGCGCGGGAAATCTTCTCCGCCTTCGGCCGTTCGAACCAGCCGGCGTCGCCGGTCGCTTCCTTGATCAGATCCTTGTAACGCACCTCGCGCCAGGTGCCGCCGAAGTCGATGTCCTGCCCGCTGGCCGCATGCTTGATCTTGAGCGATCCGTCGGCCGGACGAATCACGTCGCGCACGAGCGAGGTCAGCATCTCCTGGATGAGCGCCATCATCCCGCGGTAGTCGCTGTAAGCCTGGTACACCTCGAGCATGGTGAACTCGGGGTTGTGCCGGCGGGACACGCCCTCGTTGCGGAAAATCCGGCCGACCTCGAACACGCGGTCAAAGCCCCCGACCAGCATCCGCTTGAGCCGGAGTTCGGTCGCGATGCGAAGGAAGAAGTCCACTCCGAGCGCGTTGTGCCGCGTCACAAACGGACGCGCCGCCGCGCCGCCGGCGGTGCTTTCGAGCACGGGTGTCTCGACCTCGATGAACTTCCGGTCCTCGAGAAAGCGGCGGACCTGCGAGACGATCCGCGAACGCAACAGCAGCCGCTCGCGCGACTCGGAGTTCACGATCACGTCGAGATAGCGCTGACGATAAACCTGCTCGGGGTCGCTGAGGCCATGCCACTTTTCCGGCAGCGGGCGAAGCGCCTTCGACACGAGGGTGTAGCTGTCGACGCGCACCGTGACCTCGCCGGTCTTGGTTTTGAAGAGCGTGCCCTTCGCGCCGACGATGTCCCCGAGGTCGAGTTTCTTGAAGATGGCGTAGGCCTCGTCGCCCACGACGTCCTTCTTCACGTAGAGTTGGATCTGGCCCTGCTGGTCGAGAATCTTGACGAACTGGCTCTTGCCCATGTCGCGAATCACGACGAGCCGGCCCGCGACGGCGACGGGCACGGTGTTCTCCTGGCCGTCGACGTAGGCTTTGACGGCGTCACCCGAGAAGTGCGTGGGCGCGAAATTCGCGCGGAAAGGGTCGATGCCCACGGCCCGCAGTTCGGCCAGCTTCTGGCGGCGGACGGCATGTTGATCGTGGGAGATGTCAGCTGGGAGGTCGCTCATAACGGAACCGCCCACCGTGGCGTTTGCCCCGGGTCGGGGCAAACGCAATCAGCGGGCTTCGGCTGGCTTCGCCAGCCGAAGCCTGGAGCAAAACCGCGGCGCGGTTTTGCGGGTGGTCTGACCCAACGGACTTACCTTGGAGGGCGGATGCCCTCATCCGCCATCGGCTTATCGATAATTCTTATCGTCGAGCCGGCTCAAATCGGCGCTGTCGGGCAGCACGCCGATCGTGATCACGGCGAAGGTGAAGACCCGCGTGTCGGGTTCGAGGTGGCCGCCGAACGCGCTCTTGTCGGTCGCGAAGGTGATGTGGGGATGCAGCTTTCCGTTGATCACGTAACCGTTCATCCCGGCGATATCCGCCGGGGTCTCGGGGTCGCGCATGAACACATTCTTCGAGGGGAAGGTCCGGTTGCTCACGACATGGTAATGATAGCCGCGAACGGATCCGATGCCGGCCAGGATGACGCCGTTCTTAATCTTCTGCTCCTTCACCATCCGCTCGAGTCCGGCGAGCAGGTCGACATCGTGTTTGAAGCGCAGGATCACCACGCGCTCGAACTTGCCGTCGATCGCGTAGACGTCGGGAACAGCGGGGCTGTTCGCTTTCCCGTCCTCTGCCGGCGAGGTGGCGTTGACGATCTCGGTCTTGGTCTCCGTCGCGGGAAGCGTGCTGGCGGCTGTGAGCAGCAAAACGAGGTGAAGTAGTGTCTTCATAGGTTGTTCGAATGATTGGCGGGAACGCGCGGCGTTGAAGGATCAAAGAAGCCTCGCCGGTGACAGATAAATCCTGGGCAAAGCGATGGCCGCAAGCGGCTCATAACGCGCACGAATTTGTGCCTCTTGCGCTGCTGTACTCTCGAATCACTCATTTTCGGGAGGATTTTGAACAGGAAGATCGGGGAGTTCGGGAAGTGGGTGGAACGGACCTCTCCCCGATCTTCCCGGCCTTCCTGTCCAATCCGGCTTGGTCCCCTTTGGTTGCGGCTCCGCCGCGCTAAGCCTTCTGTGGCCAATGGACGGGAGTTTTGAAAGGAGTTGAGACTCAGTGCGGAACGGTGACCCGGCCGACGATGACTTCCTTGGTGCGCTTCAGGACGGTGTAGAGCATCTCCGGCTGCTCCGGATCGAAACAGAAGGCCTGGCCTTCGGCGGTGATCGGGATGGTCGCGATCCACTTCATCACCGAACCGCCGGCGGGAAAATCGAGGACATAGAGTTCGGTGTTGTCGTGGCCGGTCACGTAGAGATGCCCGCCCGGGCCGAACGCGCCACCGGAGGCGCTGTAGCCGCCGAATCGCGCGACGAGCGCCGCGGGCAAAGCCCAGCCGGCGGTGCGCTGCCAGGCGTTGTCGTATTCGATGATCTGCGTCCACGACGCATCGCGGCCCGGCTCGCCGTTCTTGCCGTAATGGACGAAGCACGCGATCCAGCGCCCGTTGCGCCGATCGAGCCAGTTGAACGATCCGTCCGTGCGGCCGAAGCTGTGAGACCCGGTGTGCTGCAGCGTGGCGGGATTGAAATACTCGATCGAACTCAGCATCGGAATGCCGGGCGAATTCGAATGCGCCGCGAGCAGACGACCTTCGAAGAGAATTCCCGCGTTGAAGTGAATGAAGTCCCCGGCCTCGCCGCCGTCCCACTGGAGCACACGCTCACCGGTGGTCTTCCGGTATTTGCCGATCGCGTGGTTATTGATCGCGTAGAAGAACTCACGATCCACGACAACACCCTGCCCCGCCTCCGGAGCCTTGAAGCGGCGGAGTTCCGTGTAACCCCAACCCGGCGTCGACCCCGCGGGATCGTTCCCGGCCGGCGCCGCCGCCCGGAGGTCGCCCAGCCGGCTGAAGAGCAACAAAACGCAGAGGAGCAGCTTGGACGAAGGGCGCATGCCGCGAACTTAACGCAGGACGATTGATCGTAAATCCGTTTCCTCCGCAGCGCCGGGCCCAAACCCGGGACAGGACTTCCGGATCGGACCCTCACGCGCAACCTCCCCCATCTCAAATCTCAAATCCCCCCCGGCCGCCGCCGGGGGGATGGACAATCCGCGACCAGTGCCCCAGCCTGCGGCCCTTACCCCGACCTCACCCCGAGGTTGATTCCACTTGGACCCCAATCAACTGGCATGCGGCCGGCTCTGCCCGGCCG
Source organism: Opitutia bacterium (assembly GCA_947472765.1). Lineage (GTDB taxonomy): Bacteria > Verrucomicrobiota > Verrucomicrobiia > Opitutales > Opitutaceae > ER46. Next base: position 22,286 of record CANJCM010000032.1, on the reverse strand, counting down.
AAGCTCCCCTATGAAAGCCACCCCGATCAATCGCCGGAAGTTCGTCACGAATACCGCCTTGTCCGCCATGGGCCTGATGCTCGGCCAGAAGCTTCTGGGCGCGGCCGCGGAAACGGAACCCGCGCGCGGTTCCTACGACCTCATGAAGGAGGTCCTGAAGTATCGAAAGATCGACACCCACACCCACGCCAACCCGAACAATTTCAGCACCGTCATCGATACGGCGGACCGGCTGGGCATCCAGAAAATGGTCCTCGTGAATCACGCCTACCCGCCGTGGGGCGGCATGGACGTCTACCGGGCGATCAACGACGGCATCATCGCGGCGGTGAAGAAATATCCCGACCGGTTTCTCGGCTACTTCACCCTCAATCCCACTTTCCCCAAGGAGTCGCTCGAGGAGATGAAGCGGTGCCTCGATCAGGGGTTGGTTGGCTGCAAGGTGTACACCGAGGTCAAAATCAGCGACCCGCTCTACAACCCGATCATCGAGAAGTGCATTGAGCACAAACTCATCGTCCACGTGCATTCGGAGTGCGACGGCTACTTCCGCCGGATGTGGGACATCAAGATCGCGCCGAACGCCTCCTTGCCGGAAGACTACGTCATCGCCGCGCGACGCTATCCCGAGGCCATCTTCGAGTACGCGCACATCGGCACCGGGAACGACTTCGAGTGGGCCTGCAAGGTTCTCACCGGCACGCCCAACATCTACGTGAACGCCGGCGCGAGCGACAACGAGGAGCCGCTGATCGACACGGTGCTGAAATACTTCGACGAGGATAAGATCTTCTTCGCTTCGGACGGATCCTACTACCAGTCGATCGGCAAGATTCTGGCCTCCCGCGCAACCGATGCGCAGCGCCGGAAAATTTTCTCCGAGAACTACATTAACATGATGAAAAAAGGAGGCCGCCATGTTGCTTGATCTCAATGCCTACGTGGGCCACTGGCCCTTCCAGCAGTTCCGAATCACGACCTGCGAGAAGCTGCTCGGAAAGATGAACGAGTACGGAGCGGACGTCAGCGTCGTCAGCAGCCTGCACGGTCTCTTCTACAAGAACGTCCAGTCGGCGAACGAGGAGTTGATCGAGGAGCTGGGGTCCAACCGGCGCTTCCGCGACCGCTTCATTCCGTTCGCCGTGATCAATCCGACGTACGGCGCCTGGCGGGAAGACTTCGAAACCTGCACCACCAAGCTCGGGATGAAGGGGCTGCGGCTCTACCCAAAGTATCACAACTACAAGCTCGACGAACCGAACCTCATCGAACTCGTGAAACGGGCCCGCGACCGCGGCCTGCCGGTGGCGTTCAAGATCCGGATGGTGGACAGCCGGACCACGTCATGGATGGACATCCCGTACATCTTCGAGTCGCCGCAGCAGGAATGGGACTTGAAGGATGTGATGCCGATCATCCGCGCCGTGCCGGACGCGAAGTACATCATCCTGAACATCGCGAACAGCATGGTGCTGAGCCCGGAGGACCAGGCGCTGCTGCTGAAGACCGACTTCATCTTCGATACCTCGGGCAAGAGCATCAACAATCTCGCCGGCCAGATTAAGACGTACGGAAAGACAAAATTCGCCTGGGGCACGCACTCGCCGATCCTCGACTATCTGACGGGCCTGCTGCGGGTCGAATCCCTGCGTCCCACGGAAGCGGATGCGGCAACGAAGGAGCTGATTCGCTCCGGGAATGCGAAGCGGATGATCGGGATCTAGGCGCGGCGGCGGGGGCCGACGCGCATTTGAGATCTGAAATTTGAGATTTGAGAGACGGGCCCGGCGCAGGCCGCCGGGCCTGCTCTGGACATCGCCCGCGGCGAACGGCGGCCCAACAGAATTAACGCCGGTCGTGCGCTTGGAATCAGTCCCACCTCCGCGACGCCGCGTGAATCAGATCGGGCCGGTCATCTCAGATCTCAAATTTGAGATCTCAGATGCGCGCCAGCGCGCCGCGCCTACCGCACGGATCCGAAGTGCAGCTTCGCGTTGATCCGGGGATCATCGAGGGTCTGCATCGTCGTGACCCAGTAGAAATTGTTCCAGTCGCGCAGCGCCCAGACGATTTTCTTCTCCGGCGTGACCTCGATCGCCTGCACGGGTGCCCAGGCATCCGGACCACTGGCGCCCGGCTTCCAGGCCGTCTCGTTGTTGATCGTGATCAGCGTGTTGCCGTTGGGCAGGCGGGTGCACACCTGCGCCTTGTCCATCAGGTAGCCCTGCGCGGCGGCATCTTCCTTGGTGAATTTCCAGACCGTCTCGCCCTTGGGGTTCAGCTCGATCGCTTCCATCTTCATCGACTCGACGAGCGTGTTACCGTTCTTCAGCCGCTCGACCGACCACGGCGTGGACACGCTGGCGGACCAGACTTCCTTCCCGTTTTCGTCGTATTCGGCGACCTTGTTCGCGTTGGTATAGGCAATCAGCGCGGTGCCTTGCGGCGTCAGCCGCATGCGGCGCGCCTGCATGTGGACGTAGCGCGGCTCCTTCATGTTCGCCGTGGCGGCGAGCGGCACGGTGACTTCCTTCTCGATCTTCCCCGTGACGATGTTCGCCACCATGATCTTCGCGGTGGGGTTGCCGTTGTTCAGGAACACGACGCGGTCGGTGCCGACCATTTCGGCGCCGTCGATTTCGTGCTCGTTCGGATCCACGTCGTACTTCCAGAGGACTTTCTTGTCCGGGGTGACAATCCGGACGCCGCGGCCGTGGGCGATCAGCAGATTGCCGTTGGGCAGCATCGTGGCGTCGTAATAGGCGCCCTTCATTTCCGAATCGACATAGGTCCAGACGACTTTGCCGCCCTTGACCAGGTTGATGCCCTTGCCGTCGCTCGAGGAGCGGACGCCCATGAGGACAAAATCGTGCTGGGCCAGGCCCTTGCCGGGCAGCGTCGCGGGAGCCTGCGGCTTGTCGAACACAGGAGCGGCGGCCTTTTCTTTTTTGGCCGCCGGGGCGGCACCTTCCGCGCCGGACAACGTCGCGGAAGTGAGAGCAAGGCTGATCAAGGCGGCCGAGTAGATTCGAGGGGTTTTCATGAGGGGAAGCGGACTGTAGCCGACCGCCGCGTCGCGCCAAGGACGGAGTGTCAGTCGCACCAAAGTCAGCCGAAGCAGTATGCTTTGGTTCACCGGGAGGGGCGGAGTTTTTTAGACAGGATGTACAGGATGGGCAGGATGGCTCCGCACTCGCGCGGGTGTCCTGTCCCGGATTGCGATCGAATCCTGCGCATCCTGTTCATCCTGTCCAAACCGGCTCGGTTCGTCTCGGCGTGAGCCGGGAGCCAGGCCAGGCGTCACCTCCTGTCTCGTCAGGCCGCGACCGAAGTCCGCTGCCGGCGGCGGTAGAGCACGGCTGAACCCGCGAGCAGACCAGCAATCGCCGCGGTCGTGGTCGGTTCCGGGATCGCAGAGGCGCCCGTGTCTCCAGCGAGAATCGCTCCGCCGGAGGTCTCGTACGCAAAATCGTAAACCGTCAGGGTCTTGTCGTTGTTGTAGGAAACTCGAATCCACGCGTAATCCAGTCCGGTCGTACCCGCATCGACTTTGACCCCGATGTAACCGGTGGTGCCAGCCGCCCAATTGGCGTCGTTGCTGCCGAAATAGTTCAGGCTGTTCCGACCGTCCCGATCGGCGATGCCATCGATCGGATCGTTCAGTCCGAAGTTCATGACGTAATTCCCGGGCCGCGAAATGAAGCGGCTCGCTCCTCCCAGATAAGTCAGGCCGGGATTGTCGCTGCCATAGATACTATCGAACAGAAGCTGAAAGTCCGCCCCGGAAAAACTCGAACTGCTCACAGCCCCGCCCGAGCCGTCCGTTCCGAGGTCGATGTAGATCGAACCAGGAAATGTGGCGGTGAGATCCGCTGGGTTCGTGTAGATGATAGCGGCCTGCACCGAGGGCAGCGCGGCCAGGGCCAGCGGGGCGGCGGGCAAAGCCCGGCGTGTCAGATGGAGGAAACGGGAACAGGTGGAATTCATCGGTCGTAGAAAAATTCCTTGTAAGCGTGATGCCCGCGAGTCCGGCGCGCGACCCCAAAACGAAAAAAGCCCCTGGCGAGTATTGGGCAGCGCAAAAGAACGATCGAAAGCCAAACGCCCTTCCGCTTCGGCCCAGTGGTAATCGTCGCGCCCGATCGGCCGGCCCGCCTCGACCCGAGGCACAAGGCCCGAGGAACCGAAATGACGTTCCCGGACCAGCCCGCAAAAGCCGGGGACGAGGAGCGCCGAGGAATTCGCTGGCGACGCGAAAAGTCGGGCGGACGCGAGGAGGCATTCGCGGAATGCCTATTTTGCCCGGGCGCGGCGCCACGGGACCCTCTTCAGCCAGCAATTTTTGCGCAGACTTTGGCACAATCCTGCGTGGCCGCACGGCTTGCGTTGGCAGGGAAAAGGACAAAATCGGACCCACCTCCCGCGATCCTCCAGCCTCTGCCGCGCGGCGAACCGTTTGGGCCGCGCCTCAGGCGCCGGGTTCACCCTTAACCTCCCCCAGGTTCATGAAAGAATACGCCCCCTCCGATCTGCGCAGCTTCGCCGTGCTCGGCCACGCGTCCGCCGGCAAGACCATGCTCACCGAGGCCATGCTCGCCTGTTCCGGCCGCCTCAGCCGGATGGGCAGCATCACCGCCGGCACGACCGCCTCGGATTACCACGCCAGCGAGCAGCAGCATCAGATCTCGGTGCATTGCTCGCTGCTCCACACCGAATGGCTGGGCAAGAAGTTCAACATCCTCGATACGCCCGGCTACTCCGACTTCATCAGCGAGGGCCTCGGCGCGCTGCGCGTCGGCGACTCCGCGGTGATCGTGATCCATGCCGGCCACGGCCTGGGCGTCGGCACCGATGCGGCCTGGGAGTACGCCACGCGCTTCGGCCTGCCCAAGCTGCTCGTCGTAAACGCCCTCGACAAACCCAACACGCAGTTCGACGACCTGCTCGCTGACACGCGCGCCCATTTTGGGCGCAACGTCTTCCCGCTCTCAATTCCGCTGAACGCCGGGCCGGGCTTCAGTCACATCCTCGATGTCATGCGCAACGAACTCGTGACCTACACGCCGGGCGGCAAAGGCGCGTACACCGAGAAACCCGCCGGCGCCCTCGCCGAACGCGTGCAACAGCTCCACCGGGAGTTGATCGAGTACGTGGCGGAGGCGGACGACGGCCTGATGGAACAGTTTTTCGCCAAAGGTGCACTGACGGAGGAGGAATTCCGCGCCGGCCTGCACCGCGCGATCCAGCAGCAGGTGGTCGTGCCGCTCTTCTGTGTCTCGGCGGAGACCAACGTGGGCGTGGCGCGTTTCATGGACTTCATGGCGAAATATGGTTCTTCGCCGCTCGATCGCGCCGAGGTCCCGGCGCACGACGCGGGCGGGCAACCCGTCACCGTGGCGCTCACGCAGCCGGAGCCGGTGGTGTACGTCTTCAAGACGATGAACGAGCCGGGCGTCGGCGAACTCTCGCTCTTCCGCGTTTATTCCGGCGCGGTTCATCCGGGCGACGAGTTGCGCAACGTGGCGCGCGACACCACGGAACGCATCGGCCAGCTCTATCTGCTCAACGGTCACGAGCGCACGCCGGTGCCGGTGCTCCGCGCCGGCGATCTCGGCGCCGCGGTGAAGCTGCGGTCGACCCACACCGGCGACACGCTTTCCAGTCCGCGAGTGCCGGTCGTGTTGCCGCCGGTGGAGTATCCCGCGCCCAACATTCACGCCGCGCTGCGGCTGCGGTCGCGGGGCGACGAGGACAAACTGGCGGTCGGGCTCGCGGCGCTCCACCTCGAGGATCCGACCTTCCATTACCGCGTCGATGACGAGGTGCACCAGACCATCGTGTCGGGTCAGGGCGAGATTCACCTCCAGGTCATCGTCGAGCGACTCGCGCGGCGTTTCGGCGTGAACGTCACGCTCGAGGAGCCGGGCATTCCCTATCGCGAGACGATCCGCGGGCGGGGCGAATCGCGGTACCGGCACAAGAAGCAAACCGGCGGTGCGGGGCAGTTCGCCGAGGTGTGGCTGCGACTCGAACCCGGTCCGCGCGACAGCGGCGTGGCTTTCGCGCAATCACTCGTGGGCAACAATGTCGACCGCGTGTTCGTGCCGTCGGTCGAGAAGGGCGTGATGACCGCGTGCCGCGAGGGGATCTTCGCGGGCTTCCGCGTGACGGACGTGAAGGCGGACTTCTTCGACGGCAAGATGCACCCGGTCGACTCGAAGGACATCGCGTTCCAGGTGGCGGGTTACCACGCCTTCAAGGAGGCCTTCGCCGCAGCGACCCCGTGCCTGCTGGAGCCGATTTACACGGCGTCCGTCACGGTGCCGGAGGAACACGTCGGCGCGGTGCTTGGGGACCTCTCGGCGCGGCGCGGCCACATCCTCGGGGTCGAGGGCGACGGGCATTTCCAAGTGATCCGCGTGCAGGTGCCGCAGAAGGAACTCTATCACTACAGCACGGTGGTGCGCTCGCTCACCGGTGGACGCGGCCGGCACACGGAGCAGTTCAGCCACTATGCTGAACTGCCGCCGGACGTCGCGCAGCGCCTCATCGCCGCGCATCCGAAGCGCAGCGGCGAACCCGCCCACGAAAAGTAAGCCTCTTCCCGATGGAGGGCGGGTGCCCTCACCCGCCTAATACGGCGCACCGTTCGGTCTTCGGCCCGTGGGGACACCGGCCCTCCAGGGCAAGACGCTCTCGCGCCTTCGCCTTCGGCACAGGGAAGCTCCGCGTGCGGCGCGGCTCGAAAGCCGGGTCGAGGGATCGCTGTGAAGTCTTTGACCACTTCCCCCGCCCCCGCTTGCGTGCTGCCGCCCGCGCTCGCGGCGGGTTTCCCTACTTGTCGCATCCTCCCCTCTTCCCGACTCCGGCCACCACCCTGCCACCTTGGTGGAACCGCGTGCTAGGCAGCTTCTCCCACACGCCGCGCACGCTGCGGCTCGTCTGGCAGTCGTCGCCGCGCCGTCTGGTGGGCGTCGGCCTGCTCACCGTGCTCGCGGCGGCGCTGCCGGTCGGCATCGCGTGGGTCGGCAAGCTGATCGTCGATGGTGTCGTCGCGGCCCATGGGGCCACCGGCGCGGCGCGGACCGCCGCCCTCGACGACGTCCTTTTCTGGGTCCTCGTGGAACTCGCGCTCGTCGCAGGACTCGGACTGGTCGAGCGGCTGTTGACGCTGCTCCGCCAGTTGATCGGGTCGCGCCTGGCCATCGACATCAACGTCCAGATTATGGAGAAGGCGCTGACGCTCGAACTGCGCCACTTCGAGGATCCGCGGTTCTACGATCAGCTCACGCGGGCGCGCCGCGAGGCCTCGTCCCGGCCGCTCTCGCTCGTGCAGGAGAACTTCCAGATCGTCCGGAGCGCGCTGACGCTCGCGGGCTACGCTGCCTTGCTGATCCGCTTCAGCCCGTGGGCGGTGGCCGGACTGCTGGTCGCCGCGATCCCCGCGTTCATCGCGGAGGCGCGCTTCTCGAACACCGCCTTCCGGCTGCGCAACTGGCGTTCGCCGGAATCGCGGCGGCTCAATTACCTCGAGTATGTTCTCGGCAACGACGAGCACGCGAAGGAAGTGAAGCTCTTCGGGCTCGGGCCCGTGCTGCTCGGGCGCTACCGGCAGCTCGCGGAAACCTTCTACCGCGAGGATCGCGCCCTCGCGACCCGCCGGGCCGGCTGGACGTTTGCGCTCTCGCTGATTTCAACCGGTGCGTTCTACGCCTGCTACGCGGCCATCGCGCTGGCCGCGGCGACGGGCCGGCTGACGCTCGGCGACATGACCCTCTACCTGCTGGCCTTCCGGCAGGGACAGAGCGCGTTTCAGGCCATCCTCGGCGCGGTCGGCGGCATGTACGAAGACAACTTATACATGTCCAATTTGTTCGAATTCCTCGGCCTCAAGTCCGCGCCGGCGCCGGTCCCCGCCGAGGCCGCGCTCGCGTTGCCCGAGCGGGGAATCCGCTTCGAGCACGTGGGATTCCGTTACACCGACAGCTCCGCCTGGGCGCTGCGCGACGTGTCCGTGTTCATCCCCGAGGGCGAAAGCCTCGCGCTCGTCGGCGAGAACGGCGCCGGCAAGACCACTTTCATCAAGCTGCTCACGCGACTGTACGAACCCACGGAAGGAAGAGTCCTGCTCGACGGCCGCGACCTCCGGAGCTGGGACGCCGACAACTTGCGGCGCCGGCTCGGCGTGATCTTCCAGGACTTCAACCAGTACCAGTTCGCGCTCCGCGAGAATGTCGGCTTCGGCAGCGTGGAGCACCTCGCCGATGAACCGCGGCTGGGACGGGCGATCGAACGCGGCGGGGCACGCGAGCTCGTGGCGTCGCTGGCGCAGGGACTCGAGACGCCGCTCGGCCGGTGGTTTCACCAGGGCGCGGAATTGTCCGGTGGCCAGTGGCAGAAGGTCGCGCTGGCCCGCGCCTTCATGCGCGAGGAGGCCGACATCCTCGTCCTCGACGAACCGACGGCCGCGCTCGACGCCGCGGCGGAGCATGCGGTCTTCGAGCGCTTCCGCGCGCTCGCCCAGGGAAGGACGTCGATCCTGATCTCGCATCGCTTTCCCACCGTGCGGATGGCCGGAAGAATCCTCGTGCTCGAACACGGCCAGATCGTCGAACAAGGCACGCACGCCGAGTTGCTCGCGGCCGGCGGAAGATACGAGCGGCTGTTCCGACTGCAGGCGGCGGGGTATCAGTGAGGGAATACGAAGGAAGAATTAAGAACGAAGAAGGAAGAAACCGGCCGAAGTGGGATCGGTTGCTGAACGGCCATCCGGGCGTGGACGAGCCTCGCCCCTACACTCTGACGGGACGCCGCGCTTTGTAGGGGCGTGCCCTCCGGGCCACACCCCACAGGGCGATCTCGACGGGGCCCGCGACAGGCTGAATCTCGTGCGCGTACCCCGGTTGAGCCTGAAACCAGGAAATCGGAACTCGCACGTGGCCTCCATCGCCCCGCGGATTGGTTGGCGCCGTCGCGGGAATCGATCACGGTGTCGCGGTCGTTGCCGTGTCCTCGCGCCTCCTCCACGCCCTGATTCGTCCGCCCAGCCGTTCGCTCGAGCGTTGCGAACTGCTGCACCTGCCACGGACCGCCTTCGACTTCGAGCGCGCGCGAGCCCAGCACGACGCTTACGGTCAGGCCCTGCGTGACGCAGGCGTTTCGGTGACGGTGTTGCCGGAGGCGCCGAAATTACCGGATGCGGTTTTCGTCGAGGACGCGGTCGTATTACTCGACGAGTGCGCGGTGCTCTGCCGTCCCGGAGTCGCGAGCCGGCGCGCGGAGGTCGACCTCATCCGGAGCGCGGTGGAGCGGATCCGAATCGTGAGCGAGATCGCGGCACCCGGCACCCTCGAGGGCGGCGATGTCCTCGCGATCGGGCGGACGGTCTTTGTCGGTCGATCCACGCGCACGAACGGCGAAGGCATCGAGCAGCTTCGTCGACAGATCGCCCCGCACGGCTATGAGGTCCGGGAGGTCGCGGTGCGCGGCAGCCTGCATCTCAAGACGGCGGTGACCGCACCGGCTGCGGGACTGCTGATCGCGAACCCCGCGTGGATCGACGCGAGCGCGTTCGCCGGCTTCGAAGTCATTTCCGTTCCACCCGACGAACCCTTCGGCGCGAACACGCTGCCGATCAATCGACGCGTGCTGGTGGCGGCGTCAGCGCCGCGCACCGCCGAAGTGCTCACGATGCGTGGCCTCGACGTGCGTCCGGTCGACATCTCCGAACTGCAGAAAGCCGAAGCCGGGCTGACCTGCCTGAGCGTGCTCTGGGCCCGTTAGCCAGCGTCCGCCGCGCCCCAGAGCGATGCTTCTTTGTCATCTCTACCTGGATTCCGAAGTTTAACGGATTGGCGTGGCCCTGTCCGTGAGGACAGGGACTCCTTGATCGTTTCGCCCCAAGCCGTCCCGCTGCTCACGCAGCGGGCTACGAAGGCAACTTCGGAATCCAAGTGATAGATGACGAACTCACGCCCCACTGCCGGCCCACCCGCGCCCGTTGTCATCTAACAAATGACAAACTTGCCGCGTCTCGCTCTGGAATCCTGCCCGGTTGTCATCTGATGGATGACAAAGACGACTGGAGGTCTGCCGGACGGGCCGAGTTGATTCGGCCCGATCACGGGATCCGGCGACTGGAGGCTAAGCGATCTTTTCGATCAACGCTCCCAGCTCCCGGATCGAACCGAGTTGGAAGAACCGTCCCGGAGCATCCGGCACGGCTTCGACGCGCTCCGCAGCCCACGTGAGATGATACGGGACATGCGCGCCGCAGCCCCCGAGGGCGAGCACCGGCAGGATGTCCGACTTGATCGAGTTGCCCACCATCAGGAAGCGCGCCGGGTCGATGCCGTGGCGCCGCAGGATATTCGCGTACGAGCCCTCGTCCTTCTCGGACACGATCTCCACGTGCTGAAAATGGGCGAGCAGGCCGGACTTGGTGAGCTTGCGCTCCTGATCGCGCAGATCGCCTTTCGTGATCAGCAGCACGCGATGCTCGCGTGAAACCTCGGCGAGTACGTCGGACACGCCTTCGAGCAGATCCACGGGATGGGCGAGCATCTCGCGACCGAGATCGATCAACTGCTGGATCTCCTCGGCGCGAATCCTCCCCGCCGTGAGTGCGATGGCCGTCTCGATCGCGGACAGCGTGAATCCCTTCACGCCATAGCCGTAGAGCTCGAGGTTCCGCATCTCGGTCGCGAAGAGCGTCCGATCCACGGTCGCCGCGTCGTGATAATGCGCGAGCAGCGCGCGGTAGCGCTCATGGACCTTTTCGAAAATGGACTCGTTGTGCCAGAGGGTGTCGTCCGCATCGAAGCCGACGACGAGGGAGCGCGGTTGCATGAAGCAGCAAGCTGACCGCTCTCGCAGCGGTTCGGCAATCCCCGCCGAACAGCCGTGGCACGGGTCTCCCGACCCGTGGCAAGCGGAAGGGATCTTCGTTTGCTCTTCACGGGTCGGAGACCCGTGCCACTCCGGATGAGGCGTGGACGAGCCACGCCCCTACGAGGCATTTCGAACGTCCTGCCCTCGTCGGGGCGCGCCTCGTGCGCGCCCGTTTCTCCTTACTCCGGCTCCTTCAGCCAGCGCCAGGCGACCCACGCCGGCAGCCGGTTGAGCCGCAGCGCGAACACGAGGTACACCACCCCCAGCGCGATCAGGCAGGCGGTCCCGAGATTATTGTAGGTGTGGGAAATCCCGCGGAGCGTCCACCCGTAGTCGTCGTGCAGGATGTTCATGTCGCCGCCGGCATCGTCCTCCCCGTTGACCATCGAGCCCATCGGAATGTCCGCCTCCCCGCGGTGAATCTCCCGCCACAGCAGGAAAGTCCGGCAAAAAGATCCCGCCCCAATGAAGAGGAAAAAATACCGGCAGAGTCCCCAGCGGAATTTCTCCGGCAGCTCGACGTAGAACATCCCCATCATCGCCGCGCTGAGATAGAACTCGCCGCCGACCCCGCTGAACGCGAGCCACAGGTCCACCGTCTTTTCCGGCAGTTTCCATGTCATGTAATACTGGATGACCGCGACCCCGATCGCGATGAACAGGGCGGCCGGTTTCCGTTCCTTGATGCCCGCAAGGAAAAGAATCGTGAGCAGGCCGAGGATGCCGAAGTAGACGAAGTTCGAGCGGTCGGGGCTGTAGCTGGTCCAGCCAATGGGCAGCGGGAGCGCATGATGACCCGTGAGCCAGGCGACCGTCGCATGACCGAACTCGTGGACCCAAATATTGAACCCCATCAGGAAAAAACTGAAGGGACTCTTCATCACCAGAATTCCGAGGCCGGCGACGACGGGCGGCACGATCACGTTGACCCAGGTGTTGTCGAAGGCCGCGAGGACGAAGGGCCTTTCCTCAATTTCCTCCGGCAGCAGTTTCAACGCGGCGGCGACTTCGGCGGGAGTTTCGGCTTCGGTGGCCGCCCGCGCGGCGGCCTGCCCGGCGGCAGCCAGGTCGTCAAAGTGCTTGGTCAGCGCCACGTGGGCGACCCGCCAGCGCTCCTTCTCTTCGGCCGAAGCGCCACTGCGAATCAGCGCGAAGGATTTCTGCAGATAGAACTGCCGCAGCGCGGCAGCGGTGATGTTCGGCTCCACGCCGAGGGTTGCGCAGTGAGCGCGAAATTCGCGTTCTTCCATGGCGAATCAGCCGGGCGCGCGAGAGTGCATCGTTCCGCGCAACCGAATCCGGCCGGTACCGGAGGAACAAGCGGAAAGATCGGCGGGCGCTGGCGGGAATTGGATCGTTAAATGCCCGCGCAAGAGGAAGGCGTGGACGAGCCACGCCCCTACACGACCACCCGCCTTTCGTAGGGGCGGGCCTCGTGCACGCCCAACTTCTTCCCGACGACACTTCCCATTCGCCTGCGCTAGCGTGACGACAGGTGCCAGTGCCGGCAGAGCGGACACAGGTACGCCTGGCGCTGGCTTTCCACGCCGACCAGCCGCGCGGCATCGAGCGCGTCGCCCTGGGAACGGTAGCGCCGTTTCCGGGTGCACATGCGCTCGCGCGTGTCGCGATCGGGCTTCTTCATCGGGCGACACCGGCTTCCAATTCGTGCCGCAGGCCCGCCACGATCTCGAACGACCGCACCCGCGCGCCCTGATCGAAAATCGCCGCCGTGATCATCAGCTCATCGACCTGGGTTCGCGCGAGGAAGGCCGCAAGCCCGGCGCGCACCGTGTCCGGCGAACCCGCGATCGACTCGCGAAACGCATGATTGACCATCGCCTCCTCCGCAGCGGACCAGCGTCCGTCCATCGATTCGACCGGCGGTGGCAGCGGTCCGGGCCGGCCGCGGCGCAGGTTGAGAAAATTCAGTTTCTGAGATGTGAACAACCGCGCGGCCTCGGCGTCGGTCGCCGCCGCATAGACCCCGATGGCCGCCATCGCGTAGGGTTGGGCGAGCTGGGCCGAAGGACGAAATTCGCTGCGGTAAATCTCCAGCGCCTGGTCGAGATAGTCGGGCGCGAAATGCGAGGCGAAGGCGAAGGGCAGGCCGAGCACGGCCGCCAGTTGCGCACTGAAGAGACTGGAGCCGAGCAGCCAGATCGGCACCGCCTGCCCTGCACCGGGAACCGCCCGCACCGCTTGATCCGGGGCCGCGGGCCGGAAGTAAGACTGCAGTTCGACGACATCCTGTGGAAACGAATCGGCCGAGTCACCCAGCCCGCGGCGCAGCGCCCGGGCCGTCTGCGGATCCGTCCCGGGCGCGCGGCCGAGCCCGAGATCGATGCGTCCGGGAAACAGTGCCTCGAGCGTGCCAAACTGTTCCGCGACGATCAGCGGCGCATGGTTCGGCAGCATGATGCCGCCGGAGCCGACGCGAATCGTGGAGGTCCCGGCCGCAACGTGGCCGATGACGACGGGCGTCGCCGCGCTCGCGATGCCCGGCATGTTGTGATGCTCCGCCAGCCAGTAGCGCAGGTAACCCAGACGCTCGGCGTGTTGAGCAAGCGAGCGCGCCCGCTGCAACGCGTCGCCGGCGGTGCCGCCCTGCACAATCGGCGCGAGATCGAGGACGGAAAACGGAACCATGCGCGCACGTTGGCGGCAGGCCGGGCAATTTGCCAGTCGGGTCGCAGTCAGTCGTTCCACACTTTCGCTGGACGGCCGGTGTGCAGACCGGAATGGAGGGCCGGTGCCCCCACCGGCCGAAGGAAAAACGTTCAGGATCGGCGGATGAGGGCATCCGCCCTCCATCGATCTGCCCTGCCTTCGGCCCAGCTCCCTCGTTCTCGTTCTCGTAATCTTTCTCGTTCCGAAAGCGGGCGTGGTCGGGCCACGCCCCTACGATGAGCACCCTTGTAGGGGCGCACCTCGCGAGCGCCCGATGGCCTCATGCTGTTACACCGCCCCGAGTAGCGTGCTCAAATCCACCCCATGCAGCTTCACCTCCGAGAGCCTCAACGCCAAAGTCTCCCTCGACGCGAAACTCGCCTGAGGTCGCATCCTTCCCGCCTGCCGTACGTCGGAACAATTGGAGTGCTTCCTGTCGCTCTGAGCACAGCGAAGAATCCACCGGGCAATCCGCTGGATCCTTCGCTGCGCTCAGGATGACAGCTTGTTTTAATCGGCACTCTTGCACCTCAACACCCTCCCCATGCACATCTGCAACTCCAGCTGCTCCCACGGCCGCGCGATTTCGCGTCGCGACTTCCTCACCACCGCCTCGCTCGCCGCGATGGCGGTCAGCCTCCCGACCATCACCCGGGCTCAGACTCCTCCGGCAAAAGGCCCGGCGCCGGATGCGCCGACCGATGTCGCTCCCGCGGCCGGCGGCCCGACCCATCCGCTGTTCGACATCCACATGCACCAGACGCCGGACGCCATGCGCGGCCGGATGCCGCCGACCACCAAGAAGGGCGGCAGCGCGGCGCGGACCGAGGCGCAGTTCATCGCGCACCAGAAGGCGATCAACGCCATCGGCTCCGTGATTCTCGGCGGCAACGACTTTGAGTACGAGTTCATGAAGGCGAATCCCGACCGCTATGTCCGCTTCGCCAGCGCGCAACAGGTCGGCGGCGACCGCGGTGCGGTGGTCGAGAAGGCGCTGAAGAATGGCGCCCGCGGCATCGGCGAGCATCGCTACGAGGGCAACATCCCCTACACCACCCGGCTGCTCGATCTCGCGAAGGAGTTCGACGTTCCGATCCTCTTCCACTTCCAGGAAGCCCAGTATCCGGACGCCGTCTACGGCGACTTCTACAAGCACATCGAAAAGTATCCGACGGTGAAGTTCATCGGCCACGCGATCGACTGGTGGGGCGCGATCGACAAGAACTACAGTTCCAAGACCGCGACCTACCCGCGCGGCCGCGTCACCCCGGGCGGCCTCACCGACCAGTGGCTCGCGCGCTACCCGAACCTCTACAGCGATCTCTCGGCCACCTCGGGCAACACCGGCCTCCTCCGCGATCCGGACTTCGCCAAGGACTTCGTCACGCGTCACCAGGACAAAATCATGTTCGGGTCCGACTGCCCCTGCACGACCGGCGACCGGGCCACCTGCTGGTCCGTGGTGAAACTCGTCGCCCTGAACCAGCTCCAGTTGAGCGCGGCCGTGCAGCAGAAGATTTACCTCACGAACGCGCAGAAGCTGCTCAAGCTGAAGCTTCCCGTCTGAGGCGGCGCGAACGCTGTTTCCCCGTGAGGGCGCCTTTCGAGGCGCCCTCTTTTTTGCGCGGCCAAAGCGGGTTGAACGCGAATCCGCCGGCGGGTCACGGATTCTTCCCGGTGGTTTTGGCCGCGGACGCGGGCTCCGCCGCGGCGATCTCCATCTTCGGCTTCTGCGTCTCGATGTAACCGAGCGTCATCGCCGGCTCGGTCTTCACCACAGGTACATTTTTTGTCATCTATCACCTGGATTCCGAAGTTGGCTTCGTAGCCCGCTGCGTGAGCAGCGGGACGGCTTTAGGAGAAGCGATCACGAAGTCCCTGTCCTCACGGACAGGGCCACGCCAATCCGATTAACTTCGGAATCCATCGATCAGCTGACAACCCAGGCAATCTCGGCTGCGGGAGCCGCCCGCTTTGTCATCTAACAGATGACAAACCTGGCTTGGGGCGAGGTGGCGTAGAGCGGGAGAGGTGGCGGACAAGGCGGGAGTCGCCCTCGCGCAAGCGCCCTTTGGGATTTGAACTCGAATGCCCGCGCGGCGTCCGCATCGTGACCGGAGCACCCCAATCCCCATGTCGTTTCGCGCTCTCCTCTCCCTCCTGCCCTTCGCCGCCGCCCTGTTGCACGCCGCGGAGCAACCCATCCCCGTCCAACAAGAGCCGTTTCACAAAACGGTACTGGAGAACTCCACCCTCCGCGTGATCGACGTCCAAGTGCCAGCGGGCAAAGTCACGAAGTATCACGTCCACGTGCTCCCGTCCGTCGTGGTCTATCTCACGAAGTCGACCAATCGTTCGCAGAACTGGGGCGAGACGAACTCGAGTCCGCGTTCGGTCACCCCGGGCGAGTCACGTTACGCGCCTTACGATGTGAAGGCGCTGACGCACCAGGTGACCAATCCCGGCCCGAATCTTTTTCGCGTGCTCGACATCGAGTTGCTGGCGCCGGCCCGAGGTGGAGCGGCCACCCCTCTCAGCCAGCCCGGGCTGCGGCTCGCGTGGGAAGAACCTCGCGTCCGCTCCTATAATCTATCGCTCGCCCCCGGCGCCCAGGCGTCGTTCGCCGGCCGCCCCGGCGGTTATCTGCTGATCGGAATCACGGGCGCCGCGATGGCGAAGCGCGAACTGCGCAACGGTGACTTCGAATTCTTCGATGCCAACGCGGCCGCCCAGGTGAAGAATTCCGGCATGGAGCCCGCCGAGTTGGTGCTGTTGGAAATGAAGTGAGGCGTTCCAGAATGGGCGAAATGTAGGGCCGCCGCGCGCCGGCGGGCCACGGGCGTCATTCGAGAAAAGGCCCGGCGGCGAGCGCCGGCCCTCCGCCAAACGGAGGCATCCCGTTATCGAGGCGCGCACATCGCTTGAGTTCGAAAGCCTCGACAACCGCACGACCGTCACCCGAGATCCGCGGCCCATGGCATCCTTGCACACGCCCCTGGGTCGGCTCCGGTTCATCGGACTCTGGGAAGGCATTTCCTTCCTCGTCCTGCTCGGAATCGCGATGCCGTTGAAGTATCTCGCCGGCTGGCCCGACGCGGTGCGCGTCGTCGGCATGGCCCACGGCATTCTGTTCATGCTGTATGTCGCCGCCACGATCCAGGCCGCGATGGAATACGAGTGGCCGTTCCGGCGGACGTTGATCGTGCTCGCCGCGAGCATCCTTCCGGCCGGCCCCTTTGTGGTCGACGCCCGGATCCTGAAACATGAGCGGGATTCCGCGCCCTGAATGCAATTTGGGATCGCCCACCCCGGCCTGAAATCAAAACCTTCCCCGTCTTCGCCCCCCGCTTTTCGCCGATGAACAAACTTCTTCTCCTCGTGCTCGCGTTCGGCTGCGTCGCCGCCGCCCCCGCCCAAACCGCCCCCATGAATCCGCCCTCCCTCCAGCGCAGTCCCAAGAACGATCGCAGTGGCACTTCCTGGTTCGTCCGCGCCGCCGACGGCCCGCTGCTCTTCACCCGGCAGATCGTGGCCAGCAATCTCTCCGCCGACGCCCGCACCCAGGCCGGCCTCGCGCTCGATCAACTCGCTACCCAACTCCGCCAGGAGGGCGCGGACCTCGCGCAAGTGCTCCGGCTTCACGTCTACGTCGCCGATCCCGCGTCCTCCGCGGACGTCGACGCGGTCATCGCGGCCCGATTTGCATCCGCGCCCCCGGCGGTCGTCGTCGTGTGCACGCCGCTGAGCCAGCCCGGGGCGAAGGTCGCGTTCGACGCCGTGGCCGCGCTCCCCGCTCCAGCCAACCCCGCGGGTTCCGTCCGCATCACGGCCGACGGCAACGCCGTGATGGCGACCGGCGGCAAGGTCTTCGTTTCCGGCCAGGCTCACGCGGGTCCCGGTCTCGCGCTCAGTGCGAAGACGGTGATGCAGAATTTGTTCAAAGCCCTCGAACACGTGGGCCTGACGAAGGCCGACGTCGTGCAGGTGAAGGCGTTCATCAAGCCGTTCGCGGATCACACGCAGGCCATTGACGAGGTGAAGGCCAGCTTCGGCTCCGGTCCGGTGCCGCCACTCGTGCTCGTCGAATGGACCACCGGTTCACCCTCGGAGATCGAACTCGTCGCCGCGGCGCCAAAGCTCACCCGTCCGATCGAGGAGGCCGCGGCCTACGTCTCGCTGCCCGGCATGAGCACCTCGCCGTTCTTCGCGCGGGTCACGACGGTGGCCGCGGGCTCACCGCTGATCTTCGTAGCCGGCCTCGACGGTGGGGACACCGGCACCGCCCGCGAGCAGTGGAAGCGCGCCTACGACCAACTGGGTGGCGCGCTCTTCGACAGCGGCAGCAGCTTCCGCCACATGGTGAAGGCCACGTATTATCTCTTCGACGAAAAGGCCCGCGACCAACTCGGTGCGATCCGCAGCGTGTTCTACGATCCGACGCGCCCGCCGGCCGCCTCCGCGCTGGATGTGACGAAGATGGCCCGGCCCGGTCGCAAGGTGATGGTCGACATCATTGCGGTCCCGACGGGGAAATAAGAGGATTCGCTGCGCGAATCCCCTGGTTAGGGGCCGCCTGGTGTAGCCCTGCCCGTGAGGGCAGGGACTTCTACATCGGTTCGCTTGCGGCCCGTCCCGCTACTCACGCGACTGTGTGAATACCCTGTCATTCTGAGCGCAGCGAAGTTACCGAGCGCAGCGACAGGCTTGGGCATCCACGCGTGAGTCTCCCTCGAGACCATGGATTCTTCGCTGCGCTCAGAATGACATCAAGGGGTGCTTTTCGACTTTTCACACAGTCTCCCACGCCGCGGCTACAAAGTCGGCGAACTGAGGCTTTCGCGTCCCTTCGCGTCCTTCGCGGTTTTCAACGTCACGGCACCCCGACTTCAACCGCGAGGCGGCCGGTGGCCTTGTGGCCGGAAACATCCTCACGCTCGACCGTGACGATATACGTTCCCGCCCGCTCGAAGCGGTGCGTCGTGACGGCATAACCGTCCTTGGCCATCTCGTTCACGTTGCCGTCGGACTTCGTCTTTGTCACCGGCGTACCGTCGCCGAAATTCCAGACTTCCTCGCCGTGCGTCGTGCCGAAGGTGCGCACCTTGAATGTCACCGGATCGCCCGGCTTGATCCCGAGCGTCGGCCAGTAGTTCGGGTGAATTGCCGGCGGGAGGTGACCGGAGAGCGCGGGGTCCACGACAAGGATGATGGCGAAGTCATAGGCCACGTTACCGCGCACATCCGTCACCTTGAGAATTTCGCTGTACTCGCCCGCCTGCCGGTAGCGGCGATCGACGCGCGCCAGATCGCTCTTCGTGCCGTCATAAAACGTCCACTCGTAGCGCAACGCGGTGCCGTCCGCGCTCGCCGACTTCGTGGCATCGAGCGTGAAGGTCTCGCCCGTCGTCACGAACAGGTGCGGCCGCGCCACCGCCAGCAGCTTCGGCTGGTATTCGCGCCGGTAGGCCTCCCAGACGTAGGCGTACGATTCCTCGGTGCCCCAGCGGCCCGACGGCTGGCGGCTCACGATGCCGTAGTGGAGATGCGACCAGCCGCCGCTGTCGCCCTCCTTGCCGAGGACGCCGAGCTTCTGCCCCCGCTGGACGCGCACGCCCGGCTCGAGTCCGGGCTCGAAGGCGACGAGATGCAGGTAACGGTGATACCACCCGCGGTCGTCGAGAATGTAGGCCGTGTCGTAACGCGCTCCGGCGGGCGTGTCCTCGTAGCCCGGCAGGATCCGGTTCGCCACTGAGACCAGGATCCCGTCAGTCGAGGCCACGACCTCCGTGAGTCCTTCGCAGCCGCCGAAATCGAGATCGTTGTGATAATAGATTTTCTTCCGCTTCGGATCCTCGCCGCCGTCGACATAGGTCGGCTCGTTGGCCATCTGCGTGGCGGTCGCGAACCACTTTTGTCGGAGCGGATAGCTGAGCGTGTTCGCCTCGACCAGCGGCGATGCGACCGGCCAGAGCCGGAGCCGCACGTCCTTCTGCAGTCCCCAGGTGTCGGCGCCGGAGTTGCCGCTGATCGGCTTCGCCATCGGACAATCAATCTGCACGCCGCCGATGCTGACCGGGAGATGGTAATTACCGCAGCCGAGCGTGACGGGCAGACCGTTGACCAACACCTGCACGTCCACACCACGCACGGCGTCGCGCAAGCGATCGCGAGTCACGGTGTAGTCGACGACCTTCACGATCGCGCGGGATTTGTCGGCGAGTTCCAGGTCGACGGTTTCACCGATGTTGAGATCGATGGTCCGGCCGAGCGGAGTGCGCGTCGCCGCGGGCGGGGCCGCTTCGACGACGGCGACCCAGCCAGCCAACAAGAGCAGCAAAGCGATCTTCATCGGTGTAGGGCTGCCGCTCGCCGGCAGGCCGTTCTTATTTCTCATTTTCGAGTGCCGATTGCCGATTCAGGCCCGGCGGCGAGCGCCGGCCCTACATCAAGCCATGGTTCTCGAACAACTCAGGGCGCCGCCCGGCGTTCAAACGTCGGCACCGGCGTGCCGGAGCGCATCCACGCGGTGTACCAGACATCACGGACCATGCGGGCCCCGTCGGCGAGTCGCGCGGCGGTAAACGGCTTCGCCTCGGCCGGTTCCTTGCCGCTGCCGAAGAGCACCTGCTTGTCCCAGATATAAACCTGCTCCACGTGAGAGTTCGTCGCGGCGATGTAGGTTTCCGCCTCGCGCAGCCAGTCACCGATGAGGCGCGGCTTGCGATCGACGAGTGCGGCGACGTCTTGCGGAGCGATCACGCGATCGACGTACTTCCCCTCGTAGCGACCGTGGGGATCGTTGTCCGGTCCGGTGTAACCCTGCGGATTCGGCACGCTGGGATGCCAGCCGTGGACGTGAATCGACGCATGGATCGGCTGCGACATGTCGGTCACCCAGTGTCCGAGCACGCCCGCCATGAAGAGAATGCTGTGCTCATGCATCCGCTTGATCGCGATTTCCTGCGGCGTGGTTTCCTTCATCGCGCGCCAGCGGCGAAACGCGCCAGTGAGCATCTCGGCCCACTCCTGGATGCCATAGGGCGCGGTGCCGAAATCACGGACGGTCGCGCCCTGCGACGGATCGAATTTCATCTTCGTCACCAACTCGACGATGAACAGGTGCCGGTTCGCCGGCAGCGGCTTGGGCGCGAGTTCCCACTTGAAGGTGTGATTGACGCCGGTCGTCTCGTTGAGCGCCGGCTGCTCCGCGGTCCGCCAGCGATCCGGTTCGCTGATCAGGAACGCGATCTCCTCGGTGGCGCCGCGGAAAAAGGCGGGCATGTCGTCGGGCAGCACGCCCATGGCGGCGCGCGCCTGCATGTCGTGACCCTTGCCACCCCAGGCGTGCAGGGAAGCCGGGGCGAGTGCACTGCACACCGCGGCGAGGGAGATAATCAACGAGAGTCGAGGGAGGTGGGGCATGGGGAGGGTTGGCAAAGAAGAAGCAGAGGGTGAAACCGCTAACGGATTTCGCCAACGGCGAAATCTTGTTCCAGTGCCTCCGCCTTATCGGCTCCGGCCTGGAGCTTGGGCGGGTGCTTATCGCAGCCGGGGGGCGGGGGTTGGGGAAGGCTCTGGCTCCTCGTTACTATCCGTGCACTCCGCGGTTAAACTCCGCTCTTTGACCACGGAGTGCGCAGAACACACAGAGGCTCCGGGCCACGATGCTCTGACTCTGTTCCTGAATTCCTGGCTTCAGGCTCAAACCCCAAAAGCTCTATGGCCCGCCGTTGGCGGGCCCGGATCCCACAGCGAAGGCGATTAGCCGAAGCCGCCGTCTAGATTTCGCCGTTGGCGAAATCCGTTAGTGGTACCACCGCCGGTGCGCTTGTCTCGTGGCCAAAGTCACGCCTGACTGCGTCCGCCATGAACCCCTCGTCCACCCCCGGCCTCATCATGTCCGAGCGCCGTGGATCCATCGCCGTCGTGACGCTTTCTCATCCCGGAAAACGCAACGCCCTCACGGTGGCGATGTGGCGCGAGCTGGCGCGACTCTTTGCCGGTTTCTCCCTCGACGCCGGCCTGCGGGCGGTGGTGCTGCGCGGCGCGGACGGACATTTCGCTGCGGGCGCCGACATCACGGAGTTTCCGCGCGAGCGGGCCGACGCGAATTCGACCTATCACTTTCACCAGCAGATCATCGCCCCGGCCCTCGATGCGATTGGCGGCTGTGCGGTTCCGGTGCTGGCCGCGATCGAGGGCGCGTGCGTCGGCGGCGGACTCGAGATTGCCTGCGAGTGCGATCTGCGGATCGCGGCGGCCTCCGCGCAGTTCGGCGCACCGATCCGACACCTCGGATTTCCGATGGCGCCCCGTGAACTCCGCGGCGTGCTCGCGGTCGCGGGGCGCAGCGTCGCGCTCGAATTGCTGCTCGAGGGACGCACGATGAACGCCGCCACCGCCGCGGCGAAGGGACTGGTGACGCGAGTCGTGGCGGACGCGGATCTCGAGGCGGACGTGATGCGCTCGGCCACGGACATCGCCGCCGGCGCCGCGCTCGCCGCCCGACTCAACAAGCAAACGCTGCGACGACTCGCCCCGCCCCCGCGGGACTTTACCGAAGCGGAGTTACGCGCGTTCTATGCCGCGTGGGCCGAAAGCCCCGAGCATCGCGAAGGCGTACAGGCCTTCCTCGAGAGACGTCCGCCGAAATTCGTTTAGCGCGGAGCAATTATTAACGTAGCCGCCGGGGGGGGGGCCCGGGCGCCCCCCCCCCCCCGGGGGTT
>CANJCM010000031.1 GCA_947472765.1 Opitutia bacterium | reverse complement strand
GTAAGCGTCCGACCGAGTGCCTCGTAGCGGGTTGAAGGCTGGTGGTGTAAGCTCCCGCGAATGGGAGCGATCACAACGGAGGTGGTGGACACGGGCGAGAAGCGCGATGCACGCGGACGGCGGATGACGCCGGCCGAACGAAGGGCGCAGGCCGTGCAAGGGTATCGCGCAAGCGGGATGACCATGGCCGCCTTCGCGAGGCGGGAACGGATCAACTACGCGACGTTCGCGGGCTGGGTGGCGAAGGCCGATCGTGGAGCGGTGGCCAGGCGACCAGTCCAGTTTGCGGAGGTGCGGATGCCCTTCGTCGTGCCGGGTGCTGGTGCGGATGAGCGGCTCGAAGTGTGTTTCCCGGATGGCACCACGTTGCGAGGGACACGCGTGACGGAGTTGGTCGCGTTGGTGCGGGCGTTGCGCGCGTAACGATGCTCGCGTTCCCGGCTGCGATTCGAATCTACGTGGCGGTGCAGCCCGTGGACATGCGCAAATCCTTCAACGGACTGTGGAGTGCCGTGAGCGAACGACTGCACGAGGATCCGAAAAGCGGAGCCCTGTTCGCCTTCATCAATAAAGAACGCTCGCGCCTGAAACTGCTCTACTGGGATGGGACCGGCGTGTGGGTGCTGGCGAAGCGACTCGAGCAAGGTCGCTTCTCGTGGGCGGCGCCGGGCGACGAGCGGGCCAAAATCTCTCTGGCCCCCGAGGCACTCGCGATGCTGGTGAGCGGGGTGGATCTAAAACAGGGCACGCTCAAGCCGTGGTACGAACGGTGAAAAATATTTTGCCTCCGCTGTAACGTCGCACGCGCAGAAACGTCTCGCGCGGAAACTTGAAAAACGCGCCGGCTCAACTCGAGGAAGTGGAAGCGCTGAGGCAGGAGAACGCGGCGCTGCGCGCGCAGATCGCGTGGCTGAAGCAGAAGCTGTTTGGCGGAGCGAAGAGCGAAAAACTCGATCAGGCGCAACTGCGGTTCCACCTGGAGGAACTCGAGAAGCTCGCCGCCCAGAGCGAGGCTCGGGTGGAGACGATCACCTACGAGCGGGCGAAGGCGACCAAGGAACCGCGGCAGGTGCCGGCGGAGGCTTTTGCGCATCTGCCGGTCGCTGAGACGATCGAGATCGTGCCGGACGCGGTGCAACGGGATCCGGATCTGTATGAACGGATCGGCGAAGAGCGGACTTTTGAGGTCGATGTGATCGAGCCGAAACTGGTGAAGCGGGTGATCGTGCGGCCGAAGTATCGGCACAAGCTGGACCGCAATCGGGCGCCGCTCCTCGCGGCGGCCCCGGCTCGGGTGATCCCCGGTGGCTACGCCTCCGCGGGTTTGCTCGCGTGGATTGCGATCAACAAGTACGTGCATCACCTGCCGCTGTACCGGTTGGAGCAAATGTCGCAGCGCTGGGGCGCCCAGATCAGCCGGCGCACGATGAGCGACTGGATTGAAGCGACGGCCAACTGGCTCGAACCGATTTACCGGCAGATGCATCGCGGGCTCCTAGCCGGCGGTTACCTCCAGGCCGATGAAACGCCGATCCGATGTAATGACCCGGATGAAAAACGCGGTGGCACCACGCAAGGTTACCTCTGGGTCATCAGTTGCCCGGGGTCCGATGTCGTCTTCGACTGGCGGCTGTCGCGGCGCCACGGCGAACTCACGTCGCTGATCGACGGCTTCCAGGGTGTTTTGCAGTCGGATGGCTACGAGGCGTACGCGAGCTACGTGCGGACGCATCGCGGCGTCGCGTGGGTTGGCTGCTGGGCGCATGCCCGACGCTACTTTGTCGAAGCGATGGCGGAGAAACCGAAGGCCGTGGAGCTGGTGCTGCGACTCATTGCTCAACTTTACCGACTCGAGCGGGAGTGGGACGAAGCGAAGGTCGGCGAACGCCGGGCCGAATTGCGCCAGCGCCACTTTGCGCGGCCATTGCGCTGGTTGCGCCGCGTTACGAGCGGACTGCGCGCTCAGGCGCTGCCCCGCTCGTTGCTCGGGAAAGCGTGCGCCTATCTCCTCGAACACTGGGACATGCTCGTCGCCCATCAGCGGTACTCGATGACGCGGCTCGATAATAACCTCGTCGAAAATGCGATCCGGCCGTCTGCGATCGGGAAGAAAAACTGGCTCTTCATCGGTCACACCGATGCCGGCCAGCGTTCGGCGATCATCTACTCGCTCGTCGTCTCGTGCCAGCGCCACGGCAAGGACCCGCTCGCGTACCTGCGCGACGTGCTCCGCCGGCTGCCGCACATGACCAATCAGGACGATCTAACGCCGCTCACCCCGGCGGCATGGCAGCCGGCATAACTCGGAGCAGAATGGTGATGATTATCACCATCACGCACGGCCACGTCTGACGTAGATATCACCGTTACGTCGGGAAACCGCCGCAGAGCTATCACGCTTACGCAGCGTCAATGAGGCACTCGGTCGGACGGATACAGATGATTGGGTTCGAGGCCGAGAGAGTTTTGTAATCACCGCTGCGGCTGCCCAAGGCTGGGCGCTGGCCTTCTCTCAGATTGGCGGTTATCGGTTTGCGGCGGGAATTTGGCAGGACGCAAAGGGGATGGGTGGGCCGTGGTTTACGGGGATTGTAGGCGCGAACGTGGGGTTTGTCCGCCGCAGCCGGTTTTCCATTGTGTGCCCCTCCGCCACCGGCAAGGACCCTACGCCTTCGGCGTTCCTCCTTGCCTGCGCCTCCGGGGTGTTAAAGCCCGATGCGGAAGCCGCCTTTGGTCCAAAAAGAACGTGGTCTCACCAAGCCTCGCGGCCTCGTGCCCGTATTCGCCTCTGGCGGCCTTGGACATTGCGGCTTCTGGGCGCCAACCCGTTGGACTGTATTTAAGCTATCGGAGGGAAAGCGGGCCGTCAGAGCGATTCCGGAAGGAATCGCGGCGACGCCCGATCTCGGCGAGGAGGGGAAGGGCGGAGCAGAACACTTCCACCCTAGCTATTTCTAGGGTGGGGCGTGGCCTCTGCCGTGACGAGCCGATTTGGGATGTCCGACTATGCCGATGGATTCGGCAACACGCGTGACAATCGTTTGTCGAGAAATGCTTGGAGCTTCGAAAGTCCCTCCGGGCGCAGCTCCGCGAAGATGTCGCGCGGTTCAATTTTCAGTTCGGTGAATGCCTTGCGCCCGCTCGTTGAAGTCACAACCGCAAGGAGGCGCTCCAGGAAATCCAGAAATGTTCGTTCGTCCATACGGCGGGCGCAGGCAGAGGCCCGAAGATCCTCAAGGTAAGCGGGCATGACGCGCGCGAGTATGAGGACGTGCCGGCCATCCTGCCGGCCGACCTGTTTAAGGTCGGTGAAATTGGCGACTTTGGCCTGGAGGAGCGCGATGGGGCCGGGCGTCTGCACCACCGCCTGGTTCTCGCCGATGACGAATTCATAGGCCGGCTCACGGAGTTCCGCGTTGGTGGCCCCGTTTACATAGCGGAGCACCTCGATGAGTAACGGGGCGCCGGTGGAGTCGCGGGCAATGACCACGCCGATTTCATTCGTCGGGGGTTTGTGCGGAAAAAACTGCGGTGTGGCGCCGGCGAGCCTTCCCAGCACTTCCAGCGTCTCCCGGTCGCCGAGCACGTCGGCATCGCGTGAGACGAAAGGAGCGAGGTCGCGCGTGCGGTCCGCATAGTAGAGCGCCCAGAGGTTCACGGCCTGACCGCCGACAAGCAGGAGCGGCTGAGGTGTGGCCAGCACCTTCGAGAAATCCCCGGGCAAGCGGGGAACCGCTTCAGAGGGGTGCGGCATGGGCGCGGTCAAAATTTATCAATCGGATCGACTCGCTGGCCGGGACAATCGAATTGCGGGCCTGGATTTCGGAGGGCGCGGCGATTCCCAGGTCGAGCAGCACCTGGTCATATTCCCGCTGCGCACGCTTGAAGCGCGCGAGTTGGGCGGCGGTTCTAAAATTCCCCGGCAGTTGCGGAGCGGACTGCCACACCACCTTGCGGACGTCCTTCGCCAGCAGCGGCAGCGCCGCACGCTTCCGTACGATCTCGCGGGCTGCACTGCGCAGCAGATCCATGACCGTCGTGTCCTCGTGTTCGGCGATAGTGGCAAGAGCAGCCAATACCCCCGTGTGCTCCGCGAGGCTCTGTCTACGCTTGGATTGGGAGAGTTGGTTAGGCATGGCTAAAAAGGTTGATTCAACCTTGGTCGCATTCGGTTCTGGAGGCAAGTTCTTGGCGCCATATCATGGTCAGGCGCCCTTGGCTCAGCCACTTACGCCGTTCCGAGAGAAGAATAGACCGCACCTCGTCGGTTTCGCCTGTCACGGACGAGTAACGCAGCGCGGCTGCCCGGTTCGGGTGCGGAGACGTCTCCGGACTTGATCCGATCGGGGATTTATTCAGCCATCCTCAACGGGCTGAACCATGAAACGACCCTGCGAACTTTCGCCGGCAGATTTTCCAATTCGGCCTAAACCGGCCGTCGAAACTTTCGCCGAGGTGGAGCCATTGTTGGCCCTCTGCGCGGCCGGGAAGTTGTATGAGGTGGAGGAGTGGATTCGGGCGGATCGCCCGCTGCAATGGCAGCCCACCGAAGATCGTAAGCTGCAGAGAAAACAAACGGCGCTTCAGATCGCAGTGGAAAGGCGATTCCACAGCCTCGCGGCGTTGCTGCTCGCGAACGGCTACAATCCCAACGGCGATTACTTCGAGTGCATTTCGTCCGCGGTGCGGGCGAGAGATTCAGATATGGTCGAATTGCTGCTGCGCTTTGGAGCGGATCCAAAATCAGTCGATTTCGCCACGGTTTTGGAAACGTGCGACCGGGCGCTTATGGACCGCTTTATTGATGCGGGAGTCGATCCGTGCGCCGATAACGCGACGGCTCGCGCCATAAGTTCCGGGCGCCGTCCCATCCTTGGTTTCATCAAGCAATATCGTGACCGGTTTCCAGGATTGCAGCGGCAGATCGACATCGCGCTTCACGCCTTTACCTCCGAAGCGAGTCCCCGCGGTGTCGCGCTCATGCTTTGGCTGGGCGCCGATCCACATGCAGACGTGCCATCGTCGGCCTACGACGAAGGCCGATATAGAGGAATCGGCGACACGGCATTCGAAAGCGCGCTATGGGGCGACAAACCCGAGATCATCGCCATGGTGATGAAGAGACCCATTCCGAAGCCCAAGCTTCATTCGCTGCTCCGGCTGGCTGCTCATCGCAAGCGCCCCGAGCTGGTGGAGCGCCTGCTAGAGGAGGGCGCAGATCCCAACGATCAGGGCGAGGATGACGAACCGGTCCTGTATTCCTTCATTAGCGCGTTGATGTGGCGCCCTTCATTTTCGTCAGCCGACGACCAACCACGTGGAATGAAATCACTCGAACTCGTGCTCGAAGCGGGGGCAAAATGGCAGCTAAGCGAGCGACGCATTAGATGGCTGCGCCGCGATTTGGCGCAGGGCGAAAGCAAGGTCGTCGTTCGAATGCTCGACCTTTTGCATGAACACGGGGCGATCTCGGAGGAGCAACTGTACGAGCTCACCCGCACTCCGGCGGTGCGCAAAGTCCTCAATGGTTACACCAAACCTCCGCGTCATCAGTACACGGCCTATCAATATTCGCCTGCTGTTCCTGCGGCTCCCTCGCCAGCCACGGACACGCCGCGTCCTGGATATTGGAAACGCCACTGGTCGCAGCGATGAGCCGGATTCGATTCGTTGCGATTGAATTCACGCGACTTCATCGGTATTCAATTACTCACTACTGCGCACTGGCTCGGCTCGCCGGTCAGCCGTTGCTGGCGCCGGTCGAGTCAGCGTTCGCACCGGATCGACAGGGTTTGGAATGGCGGTTTGAAAGCCTTCTGGCCTGCGGAACTTGCCATTGTTAGCCCGGTTCTTGGCCCGATGCCCTCGGTTTATCCTATTGCAATGATGACCAGTAATGTTAGTCACTGTCGACGTGAAATAAACCGTAAGTTTGTTTCATCGCGGATATGACCAGTAAACCTAGCCAAAGCGGACCTAAGATAAACCAACGCCTTATCACCGCTCCCTCTGGGGCGGTGCTGACGCTCGCTTGGCTGAAGTCCCAAGGAATATCCGGAAAGCTGGCTAACTACTATGCGACTTCCGGTTGGCTTCACCGGATCGGCGAAGGGGCCTTTACTCTAAAATCAGGTCCAACGGATTGGCTGGGGGCCGTGTTCGGAATACAGCAAAAAGCCGCGACATTTCATCCCGGCGGTCGGACCGCCTTGGAACTCGCCAACCTCGCCCATTTTCTGCCGCTGGGGGATCAAGCGCCGGTATATCTATTCAGCCGATCGAGCGAGAGGCTGCCCCTGTGGTTCAAATCCCTGCCGTGGGCCGGCCGCATAAAGCATCTCCGTACCAATTTCCTGCCACCGGAAGTGGGGCTGCGCGAACATCAGGCGGGAGGCTTTGCGGTGCGGGTATCGGATCCGGAACGAGCCATCCTGGAATTCCTGTTGCACCAAACGATGGATGAAGCCGGCTATGAGCACGCGAAACTCGTTTTCGAAGGGCTCGGCACATTGCGACCGTCCTTGGTCCAGACACTGCTGGAAAAATGCACCTCGGTTAAGGTCAAGCGGCTGTTCCTTCACCTGGCAGAACTGCACCGGCATCCTTGGTTTCAGCAGTTGGAGCTCACGAAAGTCTCACTCGGTAGCGGCAAGCGTGTGCTCGTGCCCGGCGGACGACTCGACCCGAAATATCTAATCACCGTGCCAGCCGCGAAAGAGATGCCCAGCGACGCCCCATGAGGAAAAGCGTATTTTTTCCCCAAGCCGACCTGCTGGTACAGGTGCTGCCGTTGGTCCACGCAGAAGAGTGCTTCGCCCTCAAGGGCGGGACCGCGATCAATTTTTTCGTACGCGACTTCCCCCGCCTCTCGGTGGACATCGATTTGGTTTACCTTCCCGTCCAGGACCGGCCGACCACGCTCACCGGCATCGACGCCGCGTTAAAGCGAATCGCGGCGACCATCCGGCGAGCGCTACCCGGTTTGCAGGTGAGCGAACGGCGGCAAACGACCGACAAGCTTGTCGTCAAACTGGCGGTGCGGGCGTCGAGCGGAGCCGAGGTCACGGTGGAGCCGAATACTGTATTACGGGGGGCGCTTCATCCGGTTGAGGATCGCACCCTGACGCCGAAAGCGGCCGAGTTGTTCGGTAGATCCGTCACGATGCGGACCGTCTCCATCCCTGATTTGTATGGTGGGAAATTGTGCGCGGCGCTCGACCGGCAGCATCCGCGCGACCTCTTCGATGTCCACGGGCTCTTTCAGAACGAAGGCCTCACGGACGATATCCGGCGGGCTTTCGTGGTGTTTCTCGCGAGCCACGACCGTCCGATGAACGAGTTGCTTACGCCCAACCGGAAAGATCTAAGGCAGGTGTATGCCGACCAGTTCAGCGGCATGACGCTCGATCCAGTGCCGCTCGCGGCGCTGGAGGAAGCACGCGAGCAGTTGATCGCAGAAATCAATGCCGGGCTGATCAAGCCGGAGCGGGAATTTCTGCTGTCCTTGAAGCGGATGGATCCGAAATGGGAGTTGCTCGGATTGCCGGGTATTGAACGACTGCCAGGGCCACAGTGGAAACTCTACAATTTGCGAAAGATGGACGCGGCGAAACGAATGGCGGCGGAAGAAGCCCTGCGACAGAAGCTCGGACTCGAAGAATAGCCTCCTGCATCCGAAAGCGCCGGAGCGTCTGATTAGGCGGGCCGATCTCGGCGAGGAGGGGAGCACAGCTCGCGGGTTCGTCGCCGGAAAGCGTCAAGAAGGAAGGCTTGCTTTCGATGCGTGCCGTAAGAAATAACGCCCTGTTTTTCTTACAGGTAATGCATGTCAAACAGTCCCCAAAGCATTGAAGGAGCAATCACTAGCCGCATTTATGGACGTGGCAGGGGTTCCGTGTTCACCCCAACTGCATTCCTAGACTTGGGTAGCCGGCGGGCAGTCGATCTTTCCCTGCATCGATTGGCCAAACTTGGCACCATCCGCCGAATCGCTCGTGGGCTCTACCACTACCCGCAGACGCACAAATTGCTGGGTGAAGTGGCTCCCTCCATTGAAGCTGTTTCCAAGGCCCTCGCTGCTCACGAACAGGTGAAGCTGCAGCCTTCCGGTGCCTATGCAGCCAATCTTCTCGGACTTTCTGAACAGGTGCCGGCCAAAGTGGTGTTCCTGACCAGCGGACGGGCGCGAAAAATAAAGCTGGGGCGTTTGCTCATCGAGCTGCGCCAGGTCGCGCCACGCCACATGGCTGCGGCCGGTCGCACGAGCGGTCTGGTTATTGCCGCCCTTCGCTATCTCGGCAAAACGAACGTCACAGCCGCGCGCGTTGACCGACTGCGCACGGTTCTTTCGGCAGAGGATCGGAAACGACTGCTGACCGACCTGAGCCACGCGCCGGCGTGGATGAATCCCCATCTTCGCGCCATCGCCAATCAGGTATGAGCACCTTTGCCACGCTTCCATGCGGCAGATGTTCCTGGACGAACCGTTGAATTATGATGAGTTGATCGCGGCGCTGCATGAAGCTGAATAGGCCATCAATTCTTCGTGAAATGCTATGAGTATCCGTCACACACATACTCAAGTGGGACCACGCAACCTCTGCGCGTTTCTTGGCAAATTAGGTTGCCACAAGGTTGCCAGAGATTGCGTTTTTGGCTTCACTTTTTGAGATTTGAGTGCTTGTTTTTGCTCGTTCTAAAATACTAACAATCAACTAAGTCCGCGTTTTCAAAGCGACTTAGCTTCAGCGGCCAAAATCGGTTCGAGTCCCGTTGGCCGCCCCATTTTGGCTTTCGCCCCCGTGCGAAAGCCACCCTCCGAAGCCAGCGGCGAAGGAGGGTCAGACGCCAGACGCCAGACGGCGGATGACGGAAGGCGGAGTCGGTTGAGGTTCGGTTGGATTCCGACTGAAAACTGACTCAGGTTGGCACCGGGGTCGGCACAACGCGGTTGGCTGATGACGGACGGGGAGAGGCCGGAGGGCGGACGAGTCCAGGACGCCGTCCGGTCCATCGCCTACCGACTCCGCCCGACCTCGGTTTGCCTCCTGTTCAGAGGATCGAAGGTTTGAGCAGGGCCCGACTGCCCCGGTATCCGGCCGCCGCCGCCGCGTGGCACGGGTCTCCCGACCCGTGGAGACCGTTAGGAATTCCATCCCCCCTCTTCACGGGTCGGGAGACCCGTGCCACCGAAGACACGACCGCTGGGCCGCAATCTGAAGGGGTCGGGCCGTTACATGTTAGCAGCGTCTTCGGCGGGGGGAGCCGTTAACATGTAACGGCCTGACCCCTTGGGAGACGCCACCGTCCGCCGTCCGCCATCCGCCGTCTGTCGTCTCTAGTCTATCGTCCGTCCTCCGGCGCCGTCCCGGCCGATTGCTTTCCGTCGCGTGGTTGGTACCGGTGGGAGGAATGAAAAAGCTCGGGTTTCTGTCCTTTGGGCACTGGACGCCTTCGTCGCAGTCGGCGGCGCGGTCGGCGGCGGATGTGCTGCTGCAGTCCATCGATCTCGCGGTCGAGGCGGAGCGGCTCGGGCTGGATGGCGCTTATTTCCGGGTGCACCACTTTGCCCGGCAGCTCGCCTCGCCGTTTCCGTTGCTCGCCGCGGTCGGTGCGCGGACGAAGAAAATCGAGATCGGCACTGCGGTCATCGACATGCGGTACGAGAATCCGCACTACATGGTCGAGGACGCCGGAGCTGCGGATATTATCGCAGGGTCGCGGTTGCAGCTCGGGATCAGTCGCGGTTCGCCGGAGCAGGTGATCGATGGCTGGCGTCACTTCGGGTATCAGCCGCGTGAGGGCGAGGACGATCAGGCCTTGGGCCGGCGTCACGCGCAGGAGTTTCTCGAGCTCCTGAGCGGCCGGGGATTCGCCCAGCCCAACCCGCGTCCGATGTTTCCCAATCCGCCGGGGCTGCTGCGGCTTGAGCCTTTCTCCGCCGGATTGCGGGAGCGGATCTGGTGGGGCTCCGCGACGAATGCGACGGCGGTCTGGGCGGCGAAGCTCGGGATGAACCTGCAGAGCTCGACGCTCAAGTTCGACGAATCGGGCGAGCCGCTGGGTGTGCAACAGGCGAAGCAAATCCGCGCCTACCGCCAGGCGTGGCAGGAAGCCGGACACAAGCGGACGCCGCGCGTTTCCGTGAGTCGCAGCATTTTTCCGCTGATGAACGATCTCGACCGCGCCTACTTCGGAAGCGGTGGTCGGGAGACGGATCAGATTGGCATCATCGACTCAACCCGCGCGGTTTTCGGCCGGGGCTACGCCGCCGAACCGGATGTGCTGATCGAGGAGCTGCGGCAGGATGAAGCGATCGCCGAGGCCGACACCTTGCTGCTCACGATCCCGAACCAATTGGGCGTGGAATATAACGTACACGTGCTGGAGTCGCTGCTGAAGCATGTCGCGCCGGGCTTGGGGTGGAGGTGAGCCGCCCGCCAAGCCGGCGGCATTCTCGATTTTCGATTTAGGCCCGAGCCTGGAACGCAGAGGGCACAGAGGTTAAGGGAGGGCGCAGAGGAAGCAGCTGGGGATCGAGCGGCAGAGTTCGAGCTTCGGATTTCCGCATTTCGAACATGACGTGGTGCTACGTGCGGCCAGCGAAGGTATCTTCGGCCGACGAGAATCCGCAAAACTCCGCGGCTCCGCGTGAGCTGAATTGGAGTCTCCGATCCCGGTTCGAATCCTGCCCATCCTGTACATCCTGTCCAAAAATGGATGGGCGGGCCCGACCCCTTTATCGGCTCCGATTCCACCTCCGCGCCGTCGCCAAGGCTATGGCGTTGACCGTCGTTCGATCCCGCACAAGGTGTCAACGGCCCTAGTCTCAACCCCAGAGATGAACCCCAGGTCTCCCATGTATCGTCTTGTCCGTGGCGCGCTCGCGGCGGCCGGCTTCGCGCTCGCCGCTCGCGCGCCCGCGGCGGAATTCGATCCGTTTGCCTTCACGGATCGGCATTGCTCAAGCTGCCATAACGACGTGGACAAGGAAGGCGGGCTGGATCTCACCGCGCTGCCTTTCACGCTGGACGACGCCGCGAATCTTGCGATCTGGGTGAAGATTCACGACCGGGTGCGGGCCGGCGAGATGCCGCCGAAGGAGAAGAAGCGCCCGGTGGCCGCCGAGCAGCAGGCATACCTGGCCGCGATCGCTGCGCGGCTCACGACGGCGGACCAGGCCATCGTGCAGCGCGAAGGCCGGGCGACGCGGCGGCGGCTCAATCGTTACGAATACGAGAACGCCCTGCGCGATCTGCTGGACACGCCTTGGCTGCAGCTGAAGGACCGCCTGCCGGAGGACGGGGTGGCGAATGGATTCAACAAGATCGGCGAGGCGCTGGATGTCTCGCACGTCCACATGGCGCGTTACATGACCGTGGCCGACTACGCGCTCCGGGAGGTCGTCAAGGCGCGGCTGCTGCAGCCGGAAACGAAGACCGTGCGCTACTACGGCCGCGATGAAAACAGCCTCACCCAATTTACCGTGGGCTTTCGCGTCGGCTCGGGCACGCCGGACCGCAGCTGGTTCCCCCTGCTGGGCAACTCTGCCCAACCGGAAGTGCGCGCGGGGCGGGCCCCCATCACGGTGGGCGGTTCGGATCCGAAGACCCGCGAGATGGAGGCCGTAGGCTGGGTCTCGAGCAACTACGTCATCGGCTACCTCACGCACTGGCGCAATTTCACCGCGCCGGTGACGGGACGCTATCGGATGCGCTTCAGCGGCTACACCGTCTGGGCCGGGCCCGGCGGGTACAAGATGAACTTCCATGACGCGACGCCGACCAATCCCCGCGGCCACGCCGAGCCGGCGTGGTGGTATGTGCCCAACTTCGACGACCTCTCTCCGGGCCGACGCTCCGAACCGGTGATCATCTATTCGGGGGGAGGAGTCGCCCGCCGGCTTGGGGCCTTCGATCTGAGGCCCGATGCCGCCGTGCATGACTTGGGCGAGATCTGGATGAACGCCGGCGAGTGGACCATCACGGATGCGACCCGGCTCATCCGGCCGCGGCCATCACCCGCGCCCAACGCGTGGGGGCACACCAGCCCGCTCGCGCAGCGCGACGGCATGCCCGGCGTGGCCTTCCGGTGGATGGAAGTCGAGGGGCCCCTTTACGACGAGAAGACCGGCGCGGGATACCGGCTGATGTTCGGGGATCTCCCCGTACAGCGGCGCGAACCGGCAGCCTCGGCGACGCCGGAACCGGCGCGGGGTCGGGGTCGCGGACGGGGAGCGGCGGCGGCCGTGCAGTTTGATGTCACCCCGTCCAATCCCGGCGCCGACGCCGAGCGGCTGATTCGCTCGTTCCTGCCGCGGGCCTATCGCCGGCCGGTGCTGGAATCCGACACCCAGATTTTCCTGAAACTCTTCCACCAGCACTTCGGGGCGATGAAGTTCAGCTTCGCGGATTCGATGCTCGCGACCTACACGGCGATCCTGTCGTCGCCCGAGTTCGTTTACATCGACGAGGCGCCGGGAAAACTCGACGACTTCGCGCTGGCGACCCGGCTGGCGTTTTTCCTGTGGAATTCCGAGCCCGACCCGGCCTTGCGGGAACGCGCCCGGCGCGGCGAGTTGCACCGTCCCGAGGTGCTCCGCGAGGAAACGGAGCGATTGCTGCGGCATCCGAAGTCCGCCCGGTTCATGGATGCGTTTCTCGATTACTGGCTGGAACTGCGGAAAATGGACGAGACGTCCCCGGACGAGAAGCTGTACAACGACTACTATCTCGACGATTCGCTGGTCGAGGCGGCGCAGGCCGAGACGCGGCTGTTTTTCAGCGACCTCGTCGCCCGCGACCTGCCGGCCCGCAACGTCGTTGATTCCGACTACACCTTCCTGAACGAACGGCTCGCCAGCCACTATGGGCTCCACGGGGTCGAGGGCGTGGCAATGCGCCCGGTGGCGCTGCCGGCGGGAACCGAGCGCGGCGGATTCCTGACCCAGGCCAGCATCCTCAAGGTGAGCGCCAACGGCACGACCACGTCGCCCGTCATGCGCGGCAAGTGGGTGCTCGAGCATATCCTCGGTTTCGAGGTCCCGCCGCCGCCCGCCGCCGTGCCCGCGGTTGATCCGGATATCCGCGGGGCGGTGACCATCCGCCAGCAGCTCGACAAACATCGCGCCGACGAGAGCTGCGCCGTCTGCCATCGCAAGATCGACCCGCTCGGGCTCGCGTTCGAGAGCTTCGACATCCTGGGCGGCTGGCGGCAGCGCTACCGCGCCATCGCGAGCAACCGGTTCCCCGAGCCGGGCTGGGGCAAGAACGGCTGGCCGTATGCGTTCCATTACGCGCTGCCGGTGGAGCCGTTTGGCGAACTCGCGGATGGGAGGAAGTTCAATGACGTGCGCGACTTCAAGTCGCTGCTCCTGGCCGACGAGGAGATCATCGCCCGCAACCTTGTTCGCCAGCTGGTCACCTATGCCACCGGCTCGCCGGTGCGTTTCGGGGATCGACCGGCGATCGAGGAGATGCTCAGGAAGACCCGCGCGCGGTCGTTCGGCGTGCGCAGCCTCATCCACGAAGTCGTCCAGAGTGAGGTTTTCCTGAATAAATGATTTCCAATCAAGTGATGCCGGCAACGTGGACCGGCGCTCCGCCCACCCGGCACGGCCTGTTTCTACAGCTTCAATCCCGCCTTCTTCCGCCCTCTGACCTCTGACGCTCATGAAAACGAACACCCCACTTTGCGGACCATTTATCTCGACGCGTCGTCCTCTGTCCCGCCGCCATTTCCTGCGCGGATCGGGCATCGCCCTTGGCCTGCCCCTGCTCGACGCGATGATGCCGGGTCTCGGGCGCGCGGCCGCGGCGGGCGAGGCGCTGCAAACCAAGCCGCGCCGAATGTTCGCAATCTGCAACAATCTCGGCCTGCTCGAGCGGCACTATGCCCCGCAGGGGAGCGGCAAGGACTATGTCGCGTCGGAATACCTCCAGCTGCTGCAGGAGCATCGCAGCGACTTCACCGTTTTCATGGGGGTGCATCATCCGGGCGCCGATGGGGCGCACAAGTCGGATCAGTGTTTCCTCACCGCGGCGCCGCACCCCGGGGCCGGGTCTTTTCGCAACACCATCTCGCTCGATCAAGCGATGGCGGAGAAAATCGGGATTCTGACCCGGTTCCCGTCGATCACCCTCGGCGTGAACACGCGCGAGACGCGCAGCTGTTCGTACACCGGCAACGGCGTGGGCATCCCGCCCCAGGAGCGGGCCGCGGATGTCTTCCAGCAGCTCTTCCTGCAGGGCACGCCGGCGCAGATCGAGGCGGAGGTCCGCAAACTCGACAGCGGGCGGAGCGTGCTCGACGCGGTCGCGGAGCAGACGAAGCGTTTCGAGGCGAAGGGGTCGCGCCGCGATCAGGAGCGGATGGACCAGTATTTCACCAGCGTGCGGACGCTCGAGAAGCAGATGCAGGCGTCGAAGGGCTGGGAGTATAAGCCGAAGCCGGTGGTTAATGCGCCGGTGCCGGTCGACCCGGCCAGTCCCGCGCAGTACATGGAAAAGCTGAATGTGCTGTATCGGCTGGCCCAACTCGCCTTTGAGACCGACTCGACGCGGGCGATCACGTTGTTCCTCGATAGCGCGGGTTCCCCGGTCCTTGAGGTCCCGGGAAGCACGATCACAGAGAGTTATCACAATCTCTCGCACCATGGTCAGGAGCCGGATCGGATGGCGCAATTGAAGGCGATCGATGTGTCGCACATGAAGCTGCTCGCGAAGCTGTACGCGGACTTCAAGGCCGTGCGGGAAG
The DNA here is from genome assembly GCA_947472765.1 of Opitutia bacterium. Classification (GTDB taxonomy): domain Bacteria; phylum Verrucomicrobiota; class Verrucomicrobiia; order Opitutales; family Opitutaceae; genus ER46. The sequence goes on along the minus strand of CANJCM010000031.1, from coordinate 34,436 downwards.
GTGAGGATACGCTGCTCGAGCGGACGATGCTCCTGTATGGTTCCAACTTCGGAAACTCCAACACGCACGAAACGACGAACCTGCCGATAATCCTCGCTGGTGGCGGCTTCCGCCATGGGCAGGTCATCGCCTTCGACCGGTATCGAAACATCCCGCTGTCCAATCTCTTCGTCTCGATGCTCCACCGGATGGGGATCGAGGCGGAGAAATTCGGCTCATCGACCGGCACCATCAAGGGCCTGGAGCCGACGTGAGGCGGCAATCGCTACAGTTGAACCACAGAGGCACAAAGGCGCAGAGGTTGGCCGGTATTCTCTGTGTGCTTGGTGCCTTGGTGGTTCACCACCTATCCGCCGCCGAGCCCCCGCCGCTGACCGAGGAACAGCAGGCGCATTTTCGGGAAATCGACCGGGAATTCGCGCGCTTCGACACGGTGTTGAATTCGGTCACGGACATCCAGGTGCGCGGCGGGACGAAGCTGAACGTGGATTTCCTCCGGAAACGCGTCTTCGATCTGCGGGCGAACTACGATCAGACCCGGTACGACGAAATCCGCTACGACATGAATGCGGAGTACCAGCGGCTCGCCCGCTGGATTTCGGATCCGGTGATCAATGGCCCCGATGGCCCCGCTGCATCGAAGCCGATCAACTGGCTCACCAACGCGGAACGAGCCGCCGGCTGGAGACTCCTCTTCGATGGCGCAAGCTTCACCGGCTGGCGCGGCTTTCGCCAGTCGGGGCTGCCGGCCAGCGCCTGGGAAATCCGCGACGGCATGCTGCACACCGTCCCGCGCGTCGGTCGGGAAAAGCCCTCCGGCCCGGGGGATCTCATCACGGAGGCGAAATTCCAGGATTTTGAGCTCACGTGGGAGTGGCGGCTGGCCAATGGCGCCAACAGCGGAATCAAATACTTCGTGACGGAAGATCGGCCGGCGGCGCCCGGTCACGAATACCAGATGGTTGACGACTGGGGTTACCCCGGCGCGCCGTTGGGTCCGGCGCAGTTCACGGCGGCGTTTTACGATGTCCTGCCGGCGAACACCCGAACCGCACTTCGTCCCGTCGGCACCTGGAACCTCTCCAAGGTCGTGGTGCGGGGCCGGCACGTGGAACACTGGCTCAATGGCCATAACGTCCTGACGTATGAACTCGGGAGCCCGGCGGTGTTGGCCGGCCTGGCCGGGAGCAAATTCAAGGATGCACCGGGATTCGGCGAGAAGATCGCCGGGCACATCATGCTCACCTACCACAACGACGAGTGCTGGTTTCGGAATATCAAGATCCTGGAATTGAAGTAGCGGCGGCGCGCTTCGCTCGAACGCTGGCAAAATCCTGCTATCGCTCCCGGTCGGTCTAAGAAAAAACTCCGCGTCTCCGCGTGAGCTGAATTGGAGTCTCCGATCCCGGTTCGAATCCTGCCCATCCTGTGCATCCTGTCCAAAAATGGATGGAAGCCCGGCACTCGGCATTCGGCATTCCCTTTCCCTCGGCTCGTCTCGGTTTGACTCCGTGTTCAAACGGATTGGCGGATCGAGTTTGGGGTTCGGAGTTCGGGAAGGCTCGCCACGGTCCTGGGCGGATTGGACAGGAGGTGTTCCGAGGAATTCCGAGACGGACCAATCCGGGTTTAGACAGGATGAACAGGATGAACAGGATGGACAGGATTCAGACCTCGAGGCGGGCGTTTCCCGACTTTAGTCCGGGCTGCACTCCGAAAACTCCGCGGCTCCGCGTGAGTCGGATCGAAGGCTCAGCGTTGCTTCAGCGCTGACCGGGGTTTCTTCGGGCCGGTGATTTCTCGGCTGAGGGCGAGCACGTCGCTGAGCGGCACAAGAATCTTACGGTCGTCGATCGAGAGGTAGTCCGCGTAGGTGAAGCCGTGGTGCTCGAGCAGCCGCGCGCCGTTCATCAACTCGTACGGGGCCCCGGCCGGCATGTTCGCTTCGTCGGCGTAGGCGACCACCACCGTGGCGCTCTTGCCCTCGATCTGCCGGCTCTGCTTGGCCGGCACACCACGCGAGGCGATGGCAAGTTTCGTTTCGATTGGGACGGCGATGCCCTGGGCGGTGCGGAAAAACGTACGCGCTTCCTCGAGCGAGGTGCCAATCCGCGCGGGTTGGGCCGGGACGGGTGCGGCGGACTCCGCAGTGGGTGCGGCCCCGTTTTGCGCGGCGGAGGAACGCTTACGCATCACGATGCCGCCAGCGAGCAGTCCGGCGAGGAGGACGACGACCGCGGGATAGAGCACAAGCCGCGCAATGCCGTGGGCCCAGCCGGAAGGATAACGCGGCGAACTCTCCTCCTTCGCGGGAACGTAGTCCTTGAGCTGCCACGAGAGCGTCTGGCCGTAGAGGAGGAAGTCCGCCCAGGAGTAGGTGAGGTGGGTGACGAGATACACTCCGTAGATGACGAGCAGGGCGAAGAACGCCTTCTGGTCAGTCATGATCAGGATGCCGAAGATGAGGGGCAGCGGCAGCGTCGTCAGCACGCCGGCGTAAACCCGTTTGCGTTGCAGCGAGCGATGGCAGCTGCCGCATACGCCCGGCACCTTCACGGTCGTGACGAGATAGGTGCGCTTAGGCGGTACGAGCGAAACCTCCTTCAGGTGGCGCGTCTGCTGCGCGATCGTGTAAGGACCCGGGGCCTCGTCGCAGCACGGGCAACTGGGTCCGGGAGTTTCAACCGATTCGGCGGACTGGGCGCGGGGACTGAGCCGGAGGGCCTGCGTCGAATCCGGCACGCACGATCCGCCGCAGAGCTGACACACGAGCACCGAATTCGGATAGAGGTGCCCGCAACGGGTGCATTTCGAGGGAATGGCCATGGCGGGAGCGTTCGCCCGGGACGACGATCGGGGGTGAAGCTCGGAAATGGAAAAGTGCGGTGTATCGCAAGCTCCGCCACGGGAGCGGCCACGGTGGTGGAGTTCCGGGGCCGTTGGACGGGCGGCCTGAATCTGGAGTTTGGATTTCTGGATGGCTCGACGCGAATTGAAGCAGTGGTGATGGCTGGCGCGGCGGGATGGAGACGCGGAGTTGGGTTTCGGGATTGGGGTTCAAAACAGGTGCAATGCCTCCGTGCGCCTGGGTTGGCTCCGTGCAAAACGGAAGGACCGAAACTGCAAACCTCGAAGACCAAACTCACCTCTCGCCCGTACGAATCGGTGCTCAGAGCCACGATTTGTCGTGCCCCAGCCGCTTCGTTTTAAAGGGATTGCCACGGAAATAGGCCTAATCATACCTGCCGTGATGGCCGAGCTCAGTTTTCCTGCCTCTACCGGAGTGTTCACTGTGCGGGAAGAGATTCACGGCAGCGATTGTCTGTGCCGGGTCGTTGATTCTCGCTTGGAAGCGCGCAACGCGTTTGCGCTGAAAAAATACCTCCAGGAGCGTCTACGTGCCGGCCCCGGACGCATCATCCTCGACCTGTCCACGGTGGCGTTCATCGACTCAAGCGGACTCGGCGCTTTGATTGGCGGACTCAAGGCGGCGCCGCGGAAAAATGCATTCATGCTGGTGCGGCCGGTCGATACGGTGATCTCGGTCTTCCGTGTGACGCGGACCGAGGCGCTTTTCACCTGGGCGGACTCCGTCGAAGCAGCGCTCGCTGCGGCAAGCTGACCGATGCAGCTCCAGGGCAAGAAAGTACTCGCGGCTTTTGCGCATCCGGACGACGCGGAGCTTTGTTGCTTCGGCACGCTGGCCAGGTGGATGAAGGAAGGTGCGGAAGTGCATGTGCTGGTGGCGACGCGCGGCACCCGCACCAACTCGGCCCTCGCGGCCGAGCGGATCAGCGAGACACTGCAGGCCTCGCTGCTGGCTGACTACATGATGATCTCGGAGGACTTCCCGGACGGTCATCTGGTCTGCAACACCGAGTTGGTTTCGCTGATCGATCGCTATCTCCGTGACCTCGATCCGCATATTGTGATCACGCACTATCCGCAGCCCGTGGGCGAAGGGCACCAGGATCACTTTGCGCTTTCGAATGCCGTCATGAATTCCGTGCGGCGCAACCAGCGGGTCAAGTGGTGCCTGTTCGCGGAGCCGCCGACGCATCCGGGGCCTTTTGCCCCCAACCTCTTTGTGGATATCACCGCGTATCTCGATTTGAAGAAGCAGGCGGTGGCGCTGCACATGTCCCAGCAGAACAAGGCGTACATGGTCCTCGACAGTGTCGAGACGCGGGCCCGGTGGTGGGCGCTGCAAAGTTACGTCGAAGGCTTCAAAGGCCGGGCCTTCGAGGCATTCCAGGTGGTCAAGGGCGTGATCGATTGAGGGTCGTACGGGCCGCGGATCGACGAGACAGTGATCCGGGGCTGGGATTGGGGGAACTTCGAGTTCCGAATATCCCACCGCGAATTGAAGCAGGCGCGAATCGCTCACGCGGAGACGCGAAACTTTCCTCGCTTCATGGCCTCGGGCTCATACCAGCATGGTTTGGAATTCGGCACTCCCTTTCCCTCTGCTCGTCTCGGGTCGACTCCGTGTTCAAACTGATTGGGGTTTGGATCGAGCGAGGAGAGATCGGGCCGGGGGCCCGAAAGAGGGGGTTGCGATGAAGGGGAACGGTGGGCTGTGTTATATGGAGGGCCGGTGTCCTCACCGGCCAAGGCGGGGCGGCAGGTCATTTGGCGGGTGAGGGCACCCGCCCTCCATGGGCAGGAGGATCGTTCAGGCCCGGCGGCGAGCGCCGGCCCTCCATTCGCCTCAATTCCCGCTCTCAACGCTCATCGCTCATCTCTCAACTCTCAACTGCCCTCAACTACTCCGCGTCGTCCCAGCGTTTCGCGCGCGAGAGGGCTTTCGTCCAGCCGGCGAGGAGCTTTTTGCGCTGCGGCGACTTCATCGCGGGGATGAAGCGACGATCCGCCTGCCATTGCTCGGCGATCTCGGCGGTGTTCTTCCAATAGCCGACGGCGAGGCCGGCGAGGTACGCGGCGCCGAGCGCGGTCGTCTCCGAAACCCGGGGACGCACCACGGGCACGCCGAGCAGGTCGGCCTGAAACTGCATCAGCAGGTTGTTCGCGCAGGCGCCGCCGTCGACGCGGAGTTCCTTCAACTTGATGCCGGAGTCGGACTGCATCGCCAGGAGCACGTCGTGCACCTGATACGCGATGCCCTCGAGCGCCGCCCGCGCGAGGTGGGCGGACTTCGTGCCGCGGGTGATGCCGGCAACGAGGCCGCGGGCATATTGATCCCAGTGCGGCGCGCCGAGTCCGGCGAACGCCGGCACCAGGTAAACGCCGCCGTTGTCGGGCACCTGCGCCGCGAGCGCCTCGATCTCGGCCGCCGTCTTCACAAGGCCGAGTCCGTCGCGCAACCATTGCACCACGGCGCCGGCAATAAAGATGCTGCCCTCCAGCGCGTATTCGGTGCGTCCATCGACCCGCCATGCCACGGTCGTGAGCAAATTGTGCCCCGATACGATCGGCTTCGTCCCGGTGTTCATCAACATGAAGCAGCCGGTGCCATAGGTGTTCTTGACCATGCCGGGACGCGTGCAGACCTGACCGAAGAGTGCGGCCTGCTGGTCGCCTGCAATGCCGGCGATCGGAATCGCACCGCCCCAGAGCGTGCAGTCGCCATAGACTTCGCTGGAGTCACGCACCGTCGGCAGCAGCGAACGCGGGATGCCAAACAGCTTCAGCAGTTCGTCGTCCCAGTCGCAGGTCTTCAGGTTGAAGAGCATCGTGCGCGAGGCGTTGCTCACGTCGGTGACGTGGACGCGTCCGCCGGTGAGATTCCAGACGAGCCACGAATCGATGGTGCCGAACGCGAGTTGTCCGGCGCGGGCGCGAGCCATGGCGCCCGGGACGTTCTTCAGAATCCATTGCAGCTTGGTGCCGGAGAAATACGCGTCGATGACGAGGCCGGTCTTGCGCCGGATCATCGCGGCATGGCCGGCCTTGCGGAGCCGATCGCAGGCGCCGGCGGTGCGGCGATCCTGCCAGACGATCGCGTTGCAGATCGGCTGCCCCGTGGCGCGATCCCAGACGACGGTGGTTTCGCGCTGATTGGTGATGCCGATCGCGGCGATGTCGCTCGCGGAGAGGTTCGCCTTGTTGAGCGCGTCGGCGGCGACGCCGGACTGTGACGCCCAGATCTCGTTGGCATCGTGCTCGACCCAGCCGGGCTGCGGGAAGATTTGCCGGAACTCCTGCTGCGCGGTGGCGATGATCGCGCCGTGGTGATCGAAAACGATGGCGCGCGAACTGGTCGTGCCCTGGTCGAGGGCGAGAATGTGTTTCATGGCGGGGAGTCGGGTGGGGGTGGGTTACCAGCAGGCCTTGAAGATCGCCGCGCCGAGGACGCCGCCAATGAGCGGACCGACGATGGGAATCCACGCATAGGACCAGTCGCTGGAGCCCTTGCCGTGAATCGGGAGCAGCGCGTGGGCGAGGCGCGGCCCGAGGTCGCGGGCCGGGTTGATGGCGTAGCCGGTGGTGCCGCCGAGCGAGAGTCCAATCGAGCCCACCAGCATGCCCACGAGCGCCGGGGCGAAGCCCTTGTCGAAGCCGCTGTTCGCGACCAGATTTTCCGGCCGCAGGATCGCGAGCACGCCGAGGACGAGCACGGCGGTGCCGACGATTTCGGAAATGAGATTGCCGACGGGGTGACGAATCGCGGGTCCGGTGCTGAAGACGGCGAGCTTGCCGCCCTGATCCGGCGTGACCTCCCAATGCGGCAGATAGGCGAGCCAGACGATGGCCGCGCCGAGAAACGCGCCCGCCATCTGCGCGAAGACGTACACCGGGACCTGCGCCCAGGGAAATTTGTCGATCGTCGCCAGCCCGATGGTGACGGCGGGATTGAGATGTGCGCCGCTGAACGAATTCACGGCGTACACCGCGACGGTGACGGCCAGGGCCCAGCCAGCAGCGATGACAATCCAGCCGCTGTTCTGGCCCTTGGTGCGATGGAGCACGACATTGGCGACGACGCCGTTGCCGAGGATGATGAGGATGGCAGTGCCGAGAAGTTCGGCGAGGAACGGTGACACGATGAGCAGGGGTCAGGGGTTGCTGGAGGATCGCGCCGCGAAAGGGGATCGGGGGCGACGGGCGGATCAGAGCAAAGTGAGAATTAAGAGGGAAGAGTTAAGAAACGGGAGGAGTGCCGAGTGCCGGGTGGCGAATGCCGAATTGGGAAGCGCGGAGGCCGAATGCCAATTAGCGAGTGGCGAATGCCGAGTGGCGAATGCCGAATTGCGGAAAGGCGAAAGGGTGGCTCGAAGGGCTTCGCGTTTATGATGACACCCGGGCGTTTGAACCCGGAGCCAATCCGAGGAACGCCGAGGGCAACCAATGCCGCCAAACCGGGAACGCAGAGGGCGCGGAGTGATTCAGAGGATCGAGCGCGATGCGACTGACAGTCGGCTCGTTTCCCATTCGGCACTCGCCACTCGGCAATCGGCAATCGCCACTCGGCATTCCGCCGCCGGCGCGTCCTGTGCTACTTCGCCGGCGCGGCGCCGGACTTCCCGGCGGCCAGCCGCGCGGCGACGGCGCTGGGGATGCCTTCGGCAAATTGGGAAACCGTGCGCTGCAGCTTGCCGTTCGAGAAGGTCATCTCGAGGTACTTCTCGCTGCGCATCTGCCGGCCGTATTCGTCCTTCATCTGGCCGATGATCGTGTGGGTCTTCACATCCACCACGTCACCGGACGACAGGTACGCGTACTGTCCGTCGATGCCCATCGTGATCCAGCAGGCCGACGCCGTCGTCTTGAAGGTCCGCTCCAGCACCGGCCATTCGCCCGTGTTGTTGTACACGAGGATCTGGTAATTGATGTTATCAGCCACCCAGATTTCGCTTTCGTCCGGTGTGAATGCGATGCCGTGTACCGGGCCGCTGTGGCCGTAGAACTTCTGGCTCAAGTCCTGCCACTTGGCCTTCCACATCTCGGCCGGGGCTTCGATCCGCTTGATCACCTTGCCGGTTTTCACATCTGCGATTTCGAAGCCCAGGAGATTGTTCAGGTTGGCGTAGACCCGCGTGGCGTCGTGGTTGATCACGAACACCCGGACGTGATCGGAAAACGTGATCGTCTTCGTGGCCTTCATGCTGGGGACGTCGCCGATCGTCATCGTGACCCCGTTCGGCGCCATGAAGACCGTCTTCCCATCTGCGCTCAGGCCCATGTTGTGCGCCTTGTTGCTCATCGGGGCCTCGATCTTGCCCTTCAAGTTTCCGGTCTGGGCATCGACGACGTACCAGTAATCCTGCAGGTCGGAACCCACGATCAACGTCTTGCCGTCGGGCGTGACCTCAGCGCGTTCCGCCGCGTGGCCGTCGTAGGTTTGCTCCCAGACTTTTTTGTCCGTGGCCAAATCGAACGCGGCCAGATGGCCGCGGGTGCTCAGGTAAACCATGTTGGTCGCGGGGCTCGCGCAGATGCCGGCGACCTCCTCGGGGCTCGTGCTCGCTGCGACGTCCCAGGTGGGAATGCGTTTGATGAATTGGAGGCTCGGACGCGGCCCGCCCGCTTCCGCCGGGCCTTTGCCCTCGCCCGCGGGATCGAGATCGAGGACGACGATGCCTGTGCCGGTGAACTGTGGCGAAACCTGCCCGCCCGACGTGCCGCCCGGCAGCGCAATGTAGAGCAAGCGGCGATCGCGCTTGCCGAAGCCGTGGGCCACTTGCGGGCCGCGCTCGCGAGGATCGGAGGGCCCCGCCTGGCGATAGGGGCGCTCGAGAGTGTTACGCGCATTCTCGAGCAGAACGCCGTCGGGCGTCGTCCCGGCATTCGCAGCCCGGCTCGTGCCTGTCGCGGCCAGCAACGCACCGGCGGCGGCGAGGAAGAGAACGCGGACGCCATGGGAGCGTGATTTCGATCGCGAGGCGACGTGGGGCGGGAAGGCAGGGTCGGGGTTCATCGAGGGGAGGGGTTGAGGGTTCTGCCTACGGCATAAACGGCACGCCGCCGACCGCCACCGTGAAATGGCTTTTTGGGGCAGGATGAGCCGAATGGGGCGGGGATTGCCTAATGCCGAATGCCGAGTGGCGAATGGCGAGTGGCGAATGGCGGAAAGGCGAAAGGGTGGCTCGAAGGGCTTCGCGTTTACGATGACACCCGGGCGTTTGAACACGGAGTCAACCCGAGGAACGCCGAGGGCAACCAATGCCGCCGATCCGGGAACGCAGAGGGCGCAGAGGTTAAGAGAGGACGCAGAGGGGGATCAGGGGATGGAGCGCGGTAGCCCCGACATTCGGCTCTTCCCCAATTCGGCACTCGCCACTCGGCAATCGGCATTCCGATCCGTCGTCAGAGTTTCTCCAGCTCCGCCCAGGTCCACGGCGTGGTGCGCGCGCCTTGGGCGCGGATCGCGGTGACGGCTTCGACCGTGACCGGCGCGGCCTCGTTGCCCCAGTCGCTGCGGACGTAGGTGAGCACGTCGGCGATATCCTGGTCGGTGAGAGCCGGCGCGGGCGGGGGCATGATGCTGTTGAAGGTCGTGCCCTTGACCTGAATCGGACCCTGCAGCCCGTGCAGGACGATGCGGATCACTTTTCCCGGATCGGCGTCGGTGACGAGCGGCGAACCGGCGAGGGGAGGGAAGGCACCGGGTAGACCCTGTCCGTTGAATTGGTGGCAGCCGAGGCAGATGCGGGCGTAGACGGCCGCGCCGACGTCAGGATCGCCGGGCGTGGTGGTCGGCGTCGCGGTGGCAGGTTGCGGCGCGGCGACAGCCGCGGCCACCGGCGCATTGGCGCTCGAGTGCGCGCAGCCGCCGGCGAACGCCAGCGCAAGCGCGGCCACCGACACGAAAGCAAGCGTCAGGCCTGGCCACTGCGGCGGACGGGTGCGGAGAAACATAAGGCGGGCATGTCAGCGGGGTCCGATCGCCGGTCAAATCCCAAATGCTCGGTCGTCGGCAGGAAGTAGCGTTGACGTGCCGGACCGGCGGACAGAATAACCTCCCATGAAAAGACGAGAATTCCTCGGACTGGCCGCGGCCGGTGCCGCCGGCCTGGTCTTGCCCGCGACGGCCCGTACCGCCTCCTCGCTTCCCGCGCCGACCGCCAATCCCCACCTCCTCGCCTTTCTGCACGATGAGCAGACAGTGAGCGCCATCGGCCGCAGTTATCGGGAATTGGCGCCGCACGAGGACGACGCGCAGATCCTCGCCGATGCGATTCTCGGCGCGCCGGGCGGCATGGTACCCGTGGCGCTGGGCACCCGGCTCGGCGCCCAGGTGCAGGATGACTTTGCCGGGGGGCGGACCGTGAATGTTCACGGTTGGATCCTCTCCGTGACCGAGGCGCGGCAGTGCGCCTTGTATTCGCTGCAGCAAGAATGAGAATTTTCACCACTCCGAAAAACATCCCATGCACATCGACGCGCGCACGCTGGACAACAATTCCCTGATCGAGGGCGATCTTTGCATCATCGGCACCGGCGCCGCCGGCATCAGCATGGCGCTTGAGTGGATTGGCTCGGGCCGGAACGTGATCATGCTCGAGGGCGGCGGCTTCGACGTCGAGGCGCGCATGCAGGCGCTCTACAAGGGTGAGTCCCTGGATCGGCCCTACTATCCGTTGCACGCGGCGCGGCTGCACTATTTCGGCGGCACGACCGGACACTGGGCGGGATACTGCTCGACGTTCGATCCGATCGATTTCGAAAAGCGCGACTGGGTCCCGCACAGCGGCTGGCCGATCACCAAGGCGCAGATGGATCCGTTCTACGCCCGGGCGAACAAGCTGCTTGAACTGGGGCCGTACGAGTACGGCGCCGAGTACTTCGAGAAGCAGGATCCCGAGGTCAAACGGCTGCCGCTCGATGGAAAAGTGATTTATCCGAAGATGTGGCAGTTCAGTCCGCCGACCCGGATGGGCACGCTGTATCGCGACCCAATCCTCAAGGCGGAGAACGTGCGGCTCTATACGTATGCGAAGGTCGTGGAGGTCGTGCCGAACCGGGACATCACCGCGATCGAGGGACTGCGGGTGAAGACGATTGAAGGCCGGGAGCACCAGGTGCGCGCCAAGCACTACGTCATGGCGTGCGGCACGATTCACAATGCCCGCCTGCTGCTGGCGTCAAACAGCCGCGCGCCGAATGGCATCGGCAATCAAAACGACCTCGTCGGCCGCTTCTTCCAGGAGCACTTCGAGATCATGGCGGCGCAGCTCTCGCTCGAGAAGCCGCAGCCGTTCCGGCTCTATACGATTCCCGCCGCCGGTCCGGTTCGCGCGCGCGCGGAACTCGCGCTGACAGCCGAGGTGCAGCGGAAGCACAAGATTCTGAATGGGACGGCGTCACTCAGCCCCGGCGTGATTACCGGCCGCGAACAGAGCCGCTTCGCGACGTTCTCGCCGGATGCGGTCGCCAATGTGCGGTCCCGGAAGGGCAAGTCCCAGAGTCAGGCCGTCAGCGGTCCGCTGCCGCCCGAGACTTCTTACATCCTGACCACGCGCCAGGAGCAGTCGCCGAATCCCGAGTCGCGGATCGTGCTGGGCACCGAGAAGGACGAGTTGGGCATGCCGCTGGCGAACCTACGGTGGAAGTTCACCAAACTCGACAAGCGATCCATCCGCATTTTCTACGAGTTGCTCGGCCAGGAAATGGGCCGCGCCGGACTCGGCCGGGTCCAGATGATGGACTGGCTGCTGGACAAGGACGATGACAGCTGGCCGAGCATCCTCGCCGCCGGCTGGCACCACATGGGGACCGCACGGATGCACGACGACCCGAAGCAGGGTGTCGTGGATGCCAACTGCAAGGTGCACGGTCTTTCGAACCTCTTCGTCGCCGGCGACGCCGTCTATACGACCAGCGGGGCGGTGAATCCCACGCTGACGGTCGTGGCCGTCGCGCTGCGCCTGTCGGATCATCTCAAGAACAAGGTGCTGGTCTGAACGGTTCGCGTGCCCGGCAACGAGCGCGCGGGAATGCCCAACGGCGAGTGGCGAGTGCCGAGTGGGGGAGTTCGGCCCGACGTTCCGAACGGCGCTATTTGTAGGGGCGTGCCTCGTGCGCGCCCGGCCCAGTCATTTCAACGACACGTCCCCTGATCCCGTGGAGTTGGTCGAGGACGAATACCGTAAGGGGTAGCTGCCGCTCGTCGGCAGGCCACTGGTTTCACTCGCGAAGCGGCCCGGCGGCGAGCGCCGGCTGCTACATTTAACTGCGTCGTTCCGGATTGATGGGCTTACGCGAAGGACACCTCCGGACTTTCGTGCCGTGCGAGGGAACCCGGTGGTGACTGGGGATACCAACCTCAGCGTGAATCCCCTGTTGCTGGTAATCATTCTTCTCCTCCTGTTCGGCGGTGGCGGCTTTTATATCGGCGGCCCTTCGTATGGCGGAGGCGGCGTCGGTCTGATTCTCGTGATCTGCCTCGTCATCTACCTGATGGGCGGACTCCGGGGCCGGCGGTAAGTCGCCTCGGCACGAGGCTCTGGCGTCCGGCGGCAGAGCCCCGCAAATTTCTTTGTCTTTAGTTCCGCGCCCACGACAGTGCGGCCTTCTCCATGAATGCTGTCGTCCGCCAGGTCCTGGTCACGTTGTTCGCCACTCTTTCGACTTTGCCGCTGGCGGCCCAGATGGGCGACCAGCGCGATACCCCGGGCATGGAGCAGAAGCCGCCGAACCCCGAGTTTGTTCGTCCCGCCCCCGTGCTTTCACCGCAGGAGGCGCTCCAGACCTTCAAGTTGCAGCCGGGATTTCGCATCGAACTGGTGGCGTCGGAGCCCCTGATTCACGAGCCCGTCGCGCTCGACTTCGATCCCGATGGCCGGCTCTGGGTGATCGAGATGCGCAGTTACATGCCGGACGTCGACGGCAAGGGTGAGAACCAGCGCATCAACCGCGTCGTCGTCCTCGAGGACACGAACAAGGACGGCAGGATGGACAAGAGCACCGTCTATATGGAGGGGCTCGGGCTCCCGCGGACGATCAAGGTGCTGCGCGGCGGAGTCCTGATCGGCGACCCGCCCAACCTCTGGTTCACGCGCGACACCGACGGCGACGGCAAGGCCGACGAGAAGACCGCGATCGCCACCGATTTTTCATTGCCGGATCGCAACCCGGAACTCGGCGCCAACGCGTTGATCTGGGGACTCGACAACTGGCTGGTCGGCTCGGGCTACGACCGGCGTTTCCGCCTGCAGGACGGCAAGTGGATTAGTTCCCCGGTGACGCTGCGCGGCCAGTGGGGGCAGGGGATGGATGACTGGGGCCGGCTCTATACGAATTCGAACGAGGATCATTTCCGCGCCGATCTCATCCCGCCGCATTATCCCGCGCGGAACCCGAATCTCGTGCTCTCGCCCCGCGCCGGCAGTCCGGCCACTGGCGTGAATTATCAGGTCAACAGCGTTCAGGAGGTCTGGCCGTCGCGACCGAATCCGGGCGTGAACCGCGGATACTGGGAAGGCCGGCTGCGCCCCGACGGGACGATGCGCAACTTCGACGCCGCCTGCGGCCCCATGATTTATCGCGGCGACAATTTCCCTGCAGAATTCAACGGCAACTATTTCAACGCCGAGCCCGCGGGCAACCTGGTGCGGCGTTCGATCATGACGGAAGCGGACGGCATCCTCCGCGGCCGCAATGCCTATAACAGCTCCGAGTTTCTCCGCTCCAGCGATGAGCGTTTCCGTCCCGCCAATGTTTACACGGCGCCCGATGGGACCCTTTACGTGGTCGATCTCTATCGCGGCATTTTGCAGCACCGGCAGTACATGACGTCATTCCTGCGCCGGCAGATTCTCGAGCGCGGCCTCGACAAAGGTGTCGGCTATGGCCGCATCTACCGGGTCGTGCATGAGGGGAAGCCGGCCGGTCCGGCGCCGGCGCTCTCGCGGGCGACCCCCGCCGAACTCGTGGCCACGCTGTCGCATCCCAACGGCTGGTGGCGCGACACCGCGCAGCGCCTGCTCGTCGAGACGGGCGACAAGTCCGTGGTGCCGAAACTGCGCGAACTGGCTCTCGCGCGGCAGACGGGCGAGGTCGTCCGCTTGAAGGCGCTCTGGACGATGGAAGGACTGGGGGCGATCGAGCCGGAGATCCTTGCCCCGCTGCTCGACGATCCGGCGGTGAAGATCCGCACGACTGCGATTCGGCTCAGCGAACCCTTTCTCGCCGCGCGGCTGGCTGGGCTGACAGAGCAGGTGCTCAAGCACGCTTCGGATCCCTCGCGCGAAGTGCGGGTGCAACTCGCACTTTCCGTGGCCGAAGCGCCCCCGGCGGTGCGCGACGCGACGCTGGCCGGCCTGTTGCGCCGCGACGCGAGCGCGCCCTTTCTCGCGGCGTCGGCGGTGAGCAGCCTGTCCGGCCGGGAGCTGACTTTCCTCGAGAGCATCATCGGATCGCCCGAGTGGCGGGACGCGGGCGAAGGCTATCCGCAGGTGTTGCACTTGCTGGCGGCGGCGGTGGCGCAGGGCGCGCGGCCGGCCGAGGTCAACCGGCTCTTCGCGCTCGCGGGCGGTGACAACGGTCCGCTGTGGCAACGCCGGGCCCTGCTGCGGGGCATCGGGATGTCCGGTCTTCGTCAGGTCGACGCTGCTCCCACCGTGATGATGGCGGCGGCCAAGTCGGCGGATCCGGAAATTGCGGAGAGCGCGGGCGAGTTGATGGCGCGTTTGACCTGGCCCGGGAAGCATAACTCGGCGCCCCCACTGACGGCGGCGGAGCAGGTGCTCTTCGAAAAAGGGCGCGTGGCGTACGGGACAATTTGCGTGGCGTGTCACCAGCCCGACGGCCGTGGCCTGCCCGGCGTGGCGGCCCCGCTGGTCAACTCGCCGTGGGTGCTGGGACCGGATGAATTTCTCGCTCGGATCGTCCTGAAGGGAAAAGTCGGAAAGACGAATGTCACGATGCCGCCGCTGGAAATGCTGGGCAGCGAGACGCTGGCGGCGGCGCTGACCTACATTCGCCGCAGTTGGGGCCACGAAGCTCCGGCGGTGAGCCCGGCGACCGTGAATGCGATGCGCGAATACATCATCCTCCGCAGCGAGCCGTTCACCGAGACGGAGCTCCTGGCGATGAAGGCGAAGTGAATGGCGATTGCCGGGTGGCGAGTGCCGGATTGGGGAAGGTCGGGACGGTGGCTTGTCGGCCGGTGCGGATGTGATGCCACCCGAGCACTTGAACACGGAGACGAACCGAGGAATACCGAGGCCAACCCAAGGCCGCCAAACCGGGAACGCAGAGGGCGCGGAGGTTAAGGGAGGACGCAGTGGTGAATCAGGGGATCAGGCGCGATCCTCCTGACAGCTGGCCCGTTTCCAATTCGGCTCTCGCCACCCGGCAATCGGCATTTCGATTCCCTCGGCTCGTCTCGGGTCGGCTCCGTGTTCAACCCCGATTGGGGCCTTGGATCGATTGCCGAGAATTCGGAATGAGTGCTCATACGGCTTCGCGGCTATGATGCCGCCCGAGCCTGTTTAACACGGAGACGAACCGAGGAATACCGAGGCCAACCCAAGGCCGCCAAACCGGGACGCAGAGGGCCAGAGGTTAAGAGAAGTCGCAGAGGGCGGAGAGTGCCGATTGCCGAATGGGGAGTGCCGAATTCCGGGAAGGTCGGGACGGCGAATCTAGTGTCGGTGCTCCAAGATAACGTCTGAACGTTTTGCGGCTGTGCCCCAATTCGGCACTCCCCACTCGGCAATCGGCATTCCCCTGGCGGCCCGCCGCCTAATCCGCCGGCCAGATTGCGACCGGGGGCGTGCAGGCGACGACTTCATCGCCCCGCCACGTGAGCACGTATTTCTTCCCGCTGACCGGCATGACCTCGATCGATTCCCTCCGTGGGAGATCGTACGCGATCTCGACGGGAGCGCCGGCGCGGTAGTTGCCGCCCGTGAGGTGCAGGTAGGTTCCGGCGAACTGGACCGGATGCGGATCGCCGCTGACCGTGACCCGCACCGACTCGCGCGGGGCCCATCCTGGAATTCTCACGTAGAGTTCATTCCCACGCGACGACGTGACCCGCACGCTGGTCGTCCCGTCGCGGCGCTGTTCCTCGACCCGCGCCGACGGAGTTTCCAAGGCCAGGTTGAAGTGGACCCAGGTGGCCGGGCCGCGCACCTCGACCGCCGCCTGCTGCACATCGACGAGCGTGGCCAGGACCGAGGCGAAGACATCGAACGTGCTGCTCCGGCCGTGCGGCTCGCGATGCACGCCCCAGCCTCCGCGCTGGCGCGGATCTTCTGAATCGGTGATCTGCTCCGGCAGGAGTCGGGTGCGGATGAGGCGCTCGACGTCGTCGAGACACTCCACGTGGCCGGCGTTCAACCCGAGCCAGAGGCCCAGCTGTACGGCGTCGGAGCAACTGCCGCTTTCCGCGAGCGGATCGCCGTCGTCGTTGGGAAAGCGCAGCGTGCCCAAGTCGTGGGGACTCCAGCCGGATTCCGAAACCAGCGTGCGCAGGACGCCGTGGCGAAAGGTCGCATGGACGCGTTCGACGAGGCGGGTGTTTCCGGACCGCAAACCGTAGAGCAGCAGCCCACGCAACGTACCCTGGTAACTGTGGTCGTGGCCAATGTTGCCGGGCGCCACGATTTCGGGCCGCACCGCGCCGTCCTCGGTCAGGAGGTTGAGATCGAGGATTTCGGCGAGGCGTCCCGCGAGGGCCCACGCTGCGGCATCGCCCGTGACATCATGAAAAACAACCAGCGCTTCCAGCGCCCGCCCGGTGGAGCCGGTGCAGTCGTACCAGGCATTCGGGTCAGCCGGCTGGATTTGAATTTTGTCCGGACTGAGGGGAATTCGGGCGAGCGACTTCAGCTTGTGGGTGTCGAGGCCGCCATTGGCCAGCAATCCGGCGGCCATCGTTCGGACCAGGACGCCGCCCCGCTCCCGCGCCCACGCGTTGTGTCGGTGGTTCACGAGAGCGGCGTAAGCCAGCAGACCCTCCCGGAGATTGTGCAGGTTGATCCGATCCTTTTTCCCGCGCAGCGACTCGATCAGCGGATCGTTGAGCAGCAGGCCGTCCTCGTTTTTAGTCAGCCGCCAGAAATTGGTCAGCATGGCGGCCTCGAGGGGCGGAGGAATCACGAAGCCGGTCGCGGCTTCGAGGCGGGGGAGCGCGTTCCACCAGCGGCCGACATCGTGCGCCACCTCGTAGCCGCCCCACGGGAAGTATTCATGCTGCGGGTCGAGCCAGGCCAGCGAGCACTCGCCCGCCAGCTGCAGCGCGCGTCCCAGCGTGCGAGCCGCCGGCGGCAATGGAGCACCCGCCGCCCGCAGCCCGGGATGAAGGAGCATCGCGCCTGCGCCCACCCCGATCGACTGCAGGAAACGCCGCCGCCCCATCGGCGGGCACCGATCCAGAAAGCCGCGAGCGGAAGAGGGGTGGGAAGGGGAATTCATTCGTGTCGGATCGTGGGAAAATTGACGCGGAACCGGCCACTGCCTCGGCGTCGCGGCGGAGCGTAGTGTGCCGGCGTTTTCGGCAAAGGGAAATCGCGGGAAGCAGGCGCGGAAGAACCGACGTCCGCGGTCGCCCAGTTCGGCACTCGCCACTCGGCAATCGGCATTGAGCCTCCCTCGGTTCGTCTCGGTTCGACTCCGTGTTCAAACCGATTGGGAATTGGATCGATCCCGGAGAAATTGGAATGAGGGCTCGAATGGCGGTGCTTCACGATGCCTTCCGAGCGTGTTGAACACGGAGTCAATCCGAGGAACACCGAGGGCAACCAAGGCGGCCGAACCGGGAACGCAGAGGGCGCGGACGTTAAGGGAGGACGCAGAGCGGGATTGGGGGACGATCACGGGGGTTCGTAGGGGGTCGGGGGTTCGTAGGGGGTCAGGGCGCTACATGTTAAATCTTCTTGCGTCCTGGGCGCGGATGGCGGCGACCACTGATCTTGAAGGGGCTTCGAATCAACGACATGCGACGGGTTGGGCGAGAAGGTCAGCGCGCGCTGAATTCGGTTATAGATTTAACATCTAGCGCCCTGACCCCATTTCGATTGGTCGAACCGGGAACGCAGAGGGCGCGGAGGTTAAGGGAGGACGCAGAGAGGGATCGGGGGACGATCACGGTACGTCCAACGTTCGCTCCTCCTCCAATTCGGCACTCGCCACTCGGCAATCGGCATTGACCGCCCTCGGGTCGACTCCGTGTTCAAACCGATTGGGGCTTGGATTGATCCCGGAGAGATTGGAATGAGGGCTCGAATGGCGGTGCTTCACGATGCCTTCGGAGCGTGTTGAACACGGAGTCAATCCGAGGAACACCGAGGCCGGATGCGTTCGAAACCGCTCGATTTTGATCTGGCCGTCCCTCCGCCGGGTTTCCGTAGTGGGGACCGGCACGTTGCTGACACCGCCGTTACCTCGCAGTGGAAACCCCGCTTTCACCCCTCGACTTTGCCCGCCGTGCCCGGCGGCTCTACGCTGATCGCGAGGCCGTGATCGATGGCGGCCGCCGCTTCACTTACCGCGAATTTTTTGCGCGGTGTGACCGCTGGTCGTCGGCCCTGCAGAAACTCGGGATCAAGCCCGGCGACCGCGTCGCGACGATTGCACCGAATACTCACGCACACCTCGAGGCGTTCTACGCGGTGCCGCAAACCGGGGCGGTCATCGTCCCGATCAACTTCCGGCTCACCGCCTCCGACTTTGCCTATATCCTGAATCACAGCGGCGCCCGGATCGTCTGCGTGCATGCCGACTACCTCGGCGCCGTCGATTCGATCCGCGACCAGGTGCCGGGGGTGGAACAGTTCATTGCCTTCTCGGGGCAGAAGGCGGGCTGGACTGACTACGAGGCCGCGGTCGCGGAGTCCTCGGTCGACTTTGCCCCCGTGGAGATCGCCGAGACCGATCTCGTCGCGCTGAATTACACGAGCGGCACCACGGCGAATCCCAAGGGTGTCATGGTCACGCACCGCAACACGGCGCTGAACATCATGGGGCACCTCATGCATACGCACGTCACGGCGGCGGATCGCTACCTGTGGGTGCTGCCCATGTTTCATGCGAACGGCTGGTGCTTTGTGTGGGCGATCACCGCGGTCGGCGGCCGGCATGTCTGCATCCCGAAGGCCGATCCGCGCGTGATTTTCGAAACCATCGCCCGCGAAGGCATCACGCTTTTCTGCGCGGCCCCGACCGTCCTGATCAGCATCGCCAACGCTCCCGGGGAAGCGCGCGCCGGGGCGCCGCGTGGCGTCCGCGTCTTCACGGCTGGCGCTCCACCCGCCGCCGCGACCATCGAGCGGGTCGAGGGCGAACTGGGCTGGGAGATCACGCACATCTACGGACTCACGGAGGTTTCACCGATCGTCACGATCAACGAGGCGCTTCCCGAGCATGCGCAGCTCGACGCCGCGGCGCGGGCGGCCCTCAAGGCCCGTCAGGGCGTCGAGTACCTCGCCAATGCCGAGGTCCGGGTCGTCGATGATCAAGGCCGCGAGGTGGCCAAAGATGGCATCACGATGGGCGAGATTATCATCCGCGGGAACGCCGTCATGCGTGGCTACTATCGCGACCCCGAGGCCACGGCGAAAGCGATCCGCGGCGGTTGGTTTTACACCGGTGACGCCGCCGTCGTGCACCCCGACGGCTATCTCGAGATTCGGGACCGTTGGAAGGACATCATCATCAGTGGCGGCGAAAACATCTCCTCGGTCGAGGTCGAGGCGACGCTGCTGCGGCATTCCGCGGTTCAGGAGGCGGCCGTCGTCGGCCTGCCGCACGAGAAGTGGGGCGAGACGCCGCGGGCGTTCGTCGTCCTCAAGTCCGGGGCCGTGACCACTTCGGAGTCGTTGCGGCAGTTCTGTCGCGATCACCTGGCGCATTTCAAGGTGCCGCACGATTTCGATTTCATCGCCGAGCTGCCCAAGACCGCCACGGGCAAGGTCCAGAAGTATGTCCTCCGCGGCGGCCGCGCGAATCTCGCCCGGCAGTGAGCGGGTGCCGGTAATGCCGTGTGCCGAGTGGCGAATTGAACAAATCCGAAGGCGGTGCCGACCGGCCTGTTCGTTAGCGACGACCTCAAATCGGCACTACGAATTCGGCATTCTCGAAGGCTTCCGGCCACTCGCTCGCGGCGGCTCGGAGAGGGTCAGGACGATATAGGTTATTTTTCCTGGAGAAATAGACCCGGATCAAAGCGGAATTTACCTCCAGCGCCCTAACCCCAACCGGCTCTTCGCCTCCGTCCGGTCGCTCTGAAGGGGCTTGTCATCCAGTACGGGGATTCGCTGTATAGCGCTGCCCACTTGTCACCATCCACGCTGATGGTCAGCGGGTCGCCCCACGGTCGCCGAATCGTCGGCGACAGAGTGCGAAGGTTCTATTGATTCCCATGAACACGCCCACTCGCTCCCTGAATCGCAGCGGAAGGTTCGCCCACGGAGGCCGGGAAATTCGGCTCCTGCTCCTCGTCGCCGGGATCGGTCAATACACGCCTTTGATTTTTGCGGCGAAAGGGGATGTTTATATTGATCCGAAGACGGGAGTCAGGGCCGTCGACAAGAGCCCGGACGATGCGCGAGGCAGTGGCACCGGAAGCCAAAAGACGGGCAATGGACTTCCGCCTGGTACCGAAAGCATCTGGACGTCCATCGGCAAGGCCCGGGCCAAAGCCAAGGCGAAGCGCCTGGAGGAAGCGCGCGTGGCGAACGACGAAGGGGTGAAGGCCCCTTATCAGTATGATTGGAAGAAGGCGGTGGGCTTCCTCAAGGAAGCAGCCAAGAAAGATCCGGACAGTCCGGTGATCAAAAAAAATCTGGCTTACGCCCAGACCAAGCTCGCACATGAGACCGAGTCGATCGCGGCCGCGGAGGCGCTGGCGGCGAAGCAGAAGTCGGAAGCGGCAGCGAAACAGAAGTTAGAAGCGGCGGCGAAGCGGCAGACTGAATTGGAAGAGCAGAAACGGGAAAAGATCGCCGCGGAGAAAATGAAGGCTTCCGCCGGAAAGATCACCCAGTCCCTTGCCGCCTTGCCATCGGGTGCCCCGGGCTTCGATGGTCGCAATACAGGCGGCTCGCCGGGCGGCGGTGGAAACGGCGGCGTGGTGGTTTCGACTTCGGCCGCTTCAGTCGCAGGCTCTGTCACGTCACCGGTGGCCCAGGCATCCGCCGATCCCCAGGTGGTAAACGCCGCGAATCTGAATTCAGGGCTGCCGCGCGAGGTGGACGCTGGTATCACCGAAGTCTTCTCGAGCGCTCCGTTGGGAGTTAATGACCGGGTGCACAAGGGATTTCAGGCCGTGATGCACGGGGATCGGGCGGCGGCGAAAGCCTGGTTTCAGGACGCATTGAATCGCGATCCCAACAATCCGGAGCTGCAGAGCCTCGTCTTGGTGGTGGATTCCGCCGTGCCAAGCCTGCCGGTGTCCGCTCCGGGCACAGCGAGAGGCGCCCCCGCTTCGCCTGGTGCGACCGCGCCGGCCCGGGCCAATCGCGATCCCGTCGCCTCCGCCGTTCCTCCGGCCCCGCCCGCAACTCTCCCGACCATCGACCGCACCTTGCTGCAGAAGCTCAACGAGGTTCTGAATCGGAAGTTGCCGCCCGCTCATCACGTGCCAGCGGGTGGCGCCGTTCGCGGATAGGCCGACGCGAGCTGGTTTGCAGCGGTTCGCTCCGGGGTGGTCGATTCGAAATCACTTCCCTGGCATTCCCAACCTGTCTGTTGCTGGCGGCAAATCCGGGTGCGGCCGAAAGAGGGTCAGGGCCCGACATGTTATTGAGGCTCGTCTAGCAGCCTGACATCACGTTTCGAATCCTCGCCCTCACGGGCTGGACTACGTTTCAGTCGTGGCCCGCTGCGTGAGCAGCGGAAGGATTGGCGTGCAAGATGCGTCAGCCCATTGCGCGAGACTCAATAATGTTTCCGGAGAAATAGACGCGAATGACGGCGGTGCCGCCGATCTGGAGGGCCGTTGGGGCCCACAAGTTTAGCAGATCTCGGCTGCGGAAGGCATCGAACGCGGAATGGCGGTGATGAATTAACATCCAGCGCCCCGACCCCATCCGGTTGCTCCCAGAAATAGCGCCGATGCTGATAATCCAGCCCTCCCGGATCGAACCTACCACTTAGCTTTAAGCTAAGACTTAGTGTCAAACTGAGTATTATTCGAACTCGGCAAAGGCTGCTACCTTGGCGCGATGAAACTCAACATCCAGCCCGGTAACACCCGCAGCTCCGCCGCGCTCTCCTTCCTGATCGAATCCCGTCTCATCGCGCTGGCCGACCGCCAGCGCATCGAGGAGGCGGCGGTCCGGCTCGCCGACCACCGGGAGGGCAGCCCGCGCTACCAGGCCAGCATTCAGCTGCGGGTGCCCGGGCCCGACCTGCACGCCGTGGCCTGCGACCACACCCTCCGGAACGCCGTGCAGAAGGCGCTTGATGCCATCGAGGGCCAGATCGCCGCCCGCGAGGGCCGTCGCCGCGCCCGGCGGCGGAGCCAGCTCCAGCTTTCCAGCGCCGCGCGCACCGCTCGTGGGTGGTGAGTTCGTCCCGATTCCCATGGCTCAAACCAATCCTGCTCCCATGAACGCAAAAACCAGCTCCATTCCTGACCCCCTCGACCGCCATCTCTCCGCCAACTCCCACGACGACGTACCCGGTGTCGCCGCCTATGTTGAGCGCGGCGCCGCGCTCGTAACCCCGGAGGCGATCGCCGCGCTCCTGCGCCTGCGCAAGCCCCTGCACAAGAAAATCGCCGCGTTGAAGGAGTCCGGGCACCTGCAGCACCGGCTCGAAATGCTGGCGACCTATTTCGAGGAGGCGGCCACTGATGGACACAAGAGCACGCCCGCCCATTGCGAGGCGGCGTTTGCACTGCTGTATTTCCTGAAGGGATTCGATCGCATCCCGGATTCCGTTCCGGAGGTGGGCCTGCTCGACGACGCCATGATCGTGCAGGTCGTGCTGCAGCACCATGCGACCACGCTGCGCGGGCACTGGCTGCGCCGGGGTCGCACCTGGCCGGCGGAGTTTTGAGGGGTGGCCGCCGGGATCGCAGCGGTGCGGTCCAGAGAGGGTCAGGGCGCTACATGTTAATTTTCCTGGAGAAATAGACGCGGATGAAAGCGGAATTAACATCTAGCGCCCTGACCCCGTCCGGTCGCTGCCGTTGCAAGTTGTCGCGGGTTTCCTCCAACTTGCCCCGAACCCCAAACCCACCGCCGCCATGGAACGCCGCCATTTCCTCAAGACTTCCCTGCAGGGCTTTGCTGCCACGATGCTCGGTGCGTCGTATCTCGACGCCCTCGCGGCGCCGGCGCCGTTGAAGATTACGCGGATTCGTTTTTATGAATCCCCGTATAGTCGGCCGATGTTCGCCCAGAGTTTTCACATTGTGACGATCGAGACCGATGCGGGCATCACGGGCATCGGTGAAGGCGGCTCCGTCGATACCATCCGGGAATGTGCCGAGATGCTGATTGGCGAGGACCCGACGCGCATCGATCATTGCTGGCAGCTCATGTTTCGGGGCCGGTTCTACCCGGCGGGTCGCGAGAAACTCCACGCGATGGGCGCACTCGACATGGCGTTGTGGGACATCAAGGGAAAGGCCCTGGGCGTGCCCGTCTGGCAGTTGCTCGGCGGCAAGTCCCGCGAACATTGCGAGTGCTACTCGACCGGATTCATTCCCGCCAAGGCCAGCTTGCGCGAAACGGCCCAGGCCACGATCGCCGCCGGCTTCCGGGCCTTCCGCGTTTCGGTGTCCGCCCCCGGTGGCCAGGCCCCTTTCAACTCCCAGCGAATGGTCCGGAAGACGGCGGAGGACTGTGCCGTCATTCGCGATGCCATCGGGCCGAACGCCGACTGGTGCATCGATTATCACACGCGGCTGGATTTCGCGGACGCGGTGCGTCTGAGCACGCTGCTCGAACCGCTCGAACCCTACTTCTGCGAAGACCTGGTGCGCTCGGAGAATGCCGGCGTCTATCGCGAGCTCCGCAAGCTCGTGAAGGTTCCGATTGCGGTCGGCGAACAATTCGGGACCCGCTGGGAGTTCAACGAATTGGTCGAACAGCACCTGATCGATTTTAACCGCACCAGCCTG
Source organism: Opitutia bacterium (assembly GCA_947472765.1). GTDB lineage: Bacteria > Verrucomicrobiota > Verrucomicrobiia > Opitutales > Opitutaceae > ER46. Next base: position 10,456 of record CANJCM010000031.1, on the reverse strand, counting down.
CCCAACTGCGGCGGAATTACCGAATTGGTTAAACAGGCGGCGATGTGTGAGACGCACTACGTCGGGTTGACGCCGCATTTCACGGGTCCGGTTTCCGAAGCGGCCCTGGTGCACGTTTGTACGGCGTTTTCCGGACCGGTGCTCATGGAACTCGCGGGCTCGTACCCGCTGCAGATTCCGTATCTGCCCGAACACTTCGACTTCAAGGACGGCAAGCTCTGGCCCAACGACCGCCCCGGCCTGGGTGTGACCTTCGACGCGACCAGGCTGAAGCAGACCGCCGAGTTCACGACCCGCAGCCAGCCGATTCAGATCTTCCGTCGACCCGACGGCTCGATGACGAATTGGTGAGTGGGGTTTGGACAGGATGACAGGATGGGCAGGATTCGAACCGTGCCGGGCGGGAACCAGATCACGCGAAGCCACGACGAGTGCTCGTCGAGCAATCCGCTCTGCCACTCTCAACTCTCAACCCTCAGCTCTCAACTCAGCGACCCCCCAACTCCGACCTTGCGAATGGGAGCGGGCTGGTTTCGTGATGCCGGTTGAATCCTAACGCATGACGACCGCCGCCACTCCCAGCCCCCGCCCCGATCTAAGCCCGGCCGAGTGGGAGGCGCGTTGCGATCTCGCGGCACTGTATCGGATCGTCGAGCACCTCGGCTGGACGGATCTGCTCGAAACTCACATGTCGGTGCGCGTGCCGGGCGAGCCGGGAACTTTCCTGATCAATCATCACGGCGACCTCTTCCACGAGATTACGGCCTCGGGTCTGCTGAAGATGGACCTCGAGGGGCGGGTGATCGGGTCGCGCCAGGGTCGCTACAATGCGGCCGGATTCACGATTCACAGCGGCGTGTACAAAGCGCGGCCGGATGTGAATTGTGTGATGCATACGCACACCCGGGCCGGCGCTGGCGTGTCGCTGGTCCGGCGCGGGCTGCGTCCAATCAGCCAGGACGCGCTGCATGTGTACGACGATCTCGTGTATCACCCTTACGGGATGCCCGCGACGCGCGAGGAGTGCGACGCGCTCGGCGTGAGCTGCCAGCAGGGCGGGTGCGTGATCCTGCAGAATCACGGGTTGATGACCGTGGGTGCCACCATCCCCGGGACGTTGCGGCGACTCTACCTCCTGGAACGAGCCTGCGAATTGGAATTGATCGCGCGGACGCTGGGCGAGCCGCCGATCATGATGGAGCCCGCGATCGTCGCGGCGGCCGCGGCCCGCTATAAAGGAGCCCGGGCGACTCCGGAGTACGGCGTGCCGGAGTGGGACGCCCTGCGCCGGGTGATTGATGCGAAAGGTGCCGACTACCGGCGGTGAGGGGAGATCGAGGTGAAGGATGAGGGTTGAGAGCTGAGAGTTGAGGGCGGGAAGCGGCTGAACGTACGGGGTCAGGGCGTGATAAGTTAATTTTCCCGAGTTCGAGCCGGATGAGGCGGTAGGTCCGATGTTGAATTAACATGTAGCGCCCTGACCCCGTCCGGTCGCTCCCATGGCGAAGGTCCTGGGCCCGTATCCCGGTTCGCCTCGCCCGCCGCGGGAAATTCGTTCGACTGGATGCACCCATGAACGTCTTCGCTGTGCCCTTTCGTTCCGCCCTGCTGTCGCTCGCCGCGCTTGTGCTGGGCGCCGCTGCCGTCCGGGCCGCCGGCGCCGGTTTCGCCGTCGCGAGCTTCACCGCCGACGTGACGATCCCGCCGGGCCACGCGATGATCGGCGGCGGTAATTTTTATTCCTCGTCGGTCATTGACCCGCTCTACGCCAAGGGCGTCGTGCTGCTCGGCGGCGGGTCGCCGATCGTGTTCGTGTCGGTGGACTGGTGCGAGATCCGCAACGACGCCTACACGCGCTGGCGGGAGGTGCTGGCGGCCGCGGCGGGCACGACGCCGGATCGCGTGCTGGTGAGCTCCGTGCACCAGCATGAGGCGCCGGTGGTCGATCTCACGGCGCAGCGGCTGATGGCGGCGCACGGGTTGGACAACAGCATCTGCGACCTGGCCTTTCATGAGGAGGCGGTGCAGCGGGTCGGCCGGGCCGTTCGCGAGGCCCTGCCCAAAAGCCGGCCTATCACCGGGCTCGGGATCGGTCAGGCGAAGGTGGAGCGAATTGCCTCGAACCGGCGCTACCATCTGCCGGACGGAACCGTGTCCTACAACCGCACCAGCGCGGCGGCGAAAAACGTCCTGGCGCGCGAGGGCGAAGAGGGGACGATCGATCCGTGGGTGAAGACCTTGACGCTCTGGGCGGGCGACGAAGCAGTCGTGGCGCTGAGCACCTACGCGGTGCATCCGATGAGCTATTACCGCACGGGCGAAATCTCGGCGGACTTCGTTGGGATCGCCCGCGACCGGCGGCAGCAGGACACGCCCGGCTGCTTCCAAATCTATTTCAGTGGCGCCAGTGGGAATGTCACCGCCGGCAAGTACAACGACGGCACCCGTATGATTCGCCCGCTCCTGGCGGGCCGCCTGTATGCGGGCCTGCTCGGCGCCTGGCAGGCCACGCAGCGCGCGCCGCTGACGAAAATGGAGTTTCGCTCGACGAAGGTCCGCATCGAGCCCCGCACCGACGCGGGTTTCTCGATCGCCGAATTGGAAGCGAAGCTGACCCCGGCCACGCCGCCTCACGAGCGCAGCCTCGCCGCCATGGGCCTGAGCTGGCGCCAGCGCACGGACGCCGGTCACGAGCTCGATGTGCCGTTGATCGACTTTGGGCCGGCCCAGTTGCTCCTGCTGCCGGGAGAGATGTACGTCGAGTACCAGCTCGCGGCGCAGCAGATGCGGCCCGACTCGTTCGTTATGGTGGCCGGCTTCGGCGAAGCGGCGACGGGCTATTTCCCGATCGAACGCGCGTGGGCCGAGAAGGATTTCAACCTCGATGACTGGAGCTGGGTCGCGCCCGGATCGGAGCAGCCGATGCTCGACGCGATCCGACGCGTGCTGGTGCCGGGGAAGAAGGAGTGAGGGCGTGGCGGGTTGGGAGTTTGGGGCGGAGTTTGGAGTTCGGAGTTTCGAGTTTGGAGTTCGAACTGGCGGTGGGCCGTGCTGAAGCGCTGCAGGTGCGAGCGAGGAGCCCGTCATGAGAGGCCCGGCGGTGAACGCCGGCCCTATAGGTGAGCGTGGCGGTCTTTACTCAGTGCTTTGCGGTCAGGTCTGGTCATTAACTCGCGAGTACGTCCGCCGGTAATTCGGCATTTGGCACTCGGTACTCGGCAATACTGCCCGCCGTAGCCTCGCCGGGGGTCAGGGCGCTACATGTTAATTCTAACGATAGATCACGGCCGGAGGCGGTCCGTCCGGTGTTGAATTAACATGTAGCGCCCTGACCCCGTCAGGATCTGGTCTGACCCCGTCAGGATCTGGTGCGTCCCCAAGGAAACCTGGATCAACGTGGCGATTGGAGTGGTTGCGATTGTTGTCCTGATCCGACTCTGGCGCGGGCTGCGACAAATCAACGAGTATGCACCGTACATCGCCGCTCTGTTCACCGGCACGGTGCTCTTCCTGACGATGGTGTACTATCGGAACGAGCCGCGATTTTTGACGCCGCTGGTCGAGCCGCTGACCTCATTCTTTCCCACCAAGGCGAGGCAGGAACAGGATCTCGAACGGTTGCGCCGGAGTCGGGAATAGTAAGCAAATCCAGGCAGGAACCACTGATCGGATTTGGACAGGATGACAGGATGGGCAGGATTCGATCTGCTCCGACCGAGGCGGGCACGCTGGGACGCGCAGTGCGGTCTTGGTTGGAATCCTGTTCGCCTCAGATGGCCTCTGTGTGCAAACGGATCGGGGATTCGAGTCAAAGGTTCGAATGGGTGTAGGGCTCCGCGCCCGCCGGTACGGCTTGGACGGGCACCAGTGCACGTGGCGAACCGGCCCAGCGGTGAACGCCGGCCTAAATTCTAGTGCCCCTTTGCCGCGTGGCGTCTGCGTGTTTAACTCCGAACTCGCTCCGTCACCTTACCAAGCCCGCGCCGCTAGCCGGGACTCCAGCGCCGTCTCCGCGTCATCCGGCAACGCGGGCAGGAAATCCAGACCGGTGCGGCGCTCGATCTCGTCGATCGTGACGAGGTAGCGATCCAGTTCCGCGCGGCCCGGCTCCTGCGGAAAGAGGAAGGCCTGCGTGCGGACCCGTCCGTCGCTTTCGTCCACGATGATCATATAGAACGCGTCCGGCACGGCCACGCGCTGTTTCAACCTGGCCGGGTTCGTTCCGAACACCGGGCCGGCCAGCACCCAGACTTCCTCGAAGCGCCCGGGGTAGCTGGTGGCGATTTTTTCCTCGAGGCTCTTCCAGAGTCCGGCATTCAGGCCGTGCTTCTGCGGCGTGATGTTCGACATGCGAAACGTTTCCTCCTGCCCCTGCTTGCCGTAACGAGTCGCGATCCCGTAGTTCGGTGCGAGGTGGCCTCGGTCGTAGTCGCTGCGGGCATAGTCGCCCGGTTCGATCCGCGCCGCGGTCCGTCGATCCACGGTGAAGGAATCCGGCCGGGGCGGCGCGCTCGCAGGCGGCACATCCTTCAACCGGTACGCCGCCCACACCGGGTTGCCGAGTGCATCGCTGTAGCCGACGACATAGCCCGTGTTGGCCAGCACCCGGATGTTGCCGCCGGAGAAACTCACGGGTTGGGGGACGCCGCCATAAAGATGGGTGCGATCGCCGGGCAACGTCGCTCGGACGAAGTCGTCGCCCCCGTACATCTGCCACAAGTCCCACGCGACATCGAAGGCGGTGATCTGCTTCCGCTCGTCGAACAGGTTGCCGACGAGGTGCGAGATCTCCTGCTGGCGCGGCGCCGGCTGAAAGAGGTACCACCCGCCGATGACCGCCCAGAGGACCACGTTCGCGACGAGGAACGCCGTCGTGCGACGGAACGCACGCGGGATGGAACCGGAAACAGAGGAGCGACGCGCCATCGTTTCGTTTCAGAGGAAGCGGCGCCCGTGGCGACAAGATTCCCATGGGAGGATCGGATCGTACGGTGCGACTTTACGACTGCTCCCGAGCGCTTGGACGGGAGACGATTTTAGTAAGACCGGGATCCAACCAAGGCATTTGGACACGATGACAGGATGGGCAGGATTCCGATCCCAATCGCACCGAACTACTCACGGGGAACCGCCGAGACGCGGAGAGCCATGGAGGGCCGGTGCCCCCACCGGCCAGGGGCAGGAGTGTTAGGCATCTGGCGGGTGAGGGCACCCGCCCTCCAAGAGTGTGAGAAGCCATTAAGGATTGAGCGATTCCGGCGCGCCCGTTGGGGTGGAGCGCTCAGTTCGGCTGGTGGGCCGGACCCAAGTGGCCGCTTCTCCCATGAAGAAAATATCCCTGTCGCTCCTGCTCCTCGCCGTCGGATTCGGCGCCCTTTTGCCCGCCCGCGCCGAGCTCGTGCTCAGCCGCGAGGACTATGTCGACCGGGTTCACGCCATCTGGGCCGGGCAGATCATTGCGGTGCTGGTGGCGCTCGAGTTCGAGCACAAGACCGCTTCGGTGCTCCCGATCGATCAGCACCCGATGCGCTGGCGGGGCCAGCCGGCGACCTTCGCGCCGGTGGACGACGACTGGTATTACGAAATGGCGGCGGTGCGCGCGTTCGAGAAACACGGCATCGGCCTGACGGTTGAACAGCTCGGCCAGCAGTGGGCCGAGAACCGCTGCGGTTCGTGGGGCTCGAGCGAGCAGGCCCGCTTCAATCTCGCCAAGGGCATCAAGGCCCCGGACTGCGGACACCCACGCTACAACAAGCTCTGGTTCACGCTCGGGCCGCAATTCAGCAGCGATCTTTACGGGGCGCTGGCCCCGGGCCTGCCCAATGTCGCCGCGCGGATGGCCCGGGATTTCGGCCACGTCAACGGCTTCGCCGAGGGCACGGACGGGGCCGTGTTCACCGCCGCCATGATCAGTCTCGGCTTCGCGCAAACGGATCCCCAGGCCGTGATTCGCGAGGCGGTGAAAATCCTCCATCCGAGTTCGCCGTATCGCCAGAGCATCGAGCTTGTCATCACGCTGGCCGACGCGGGCCGGACCTTTCCGGAGATTGTCGCCGCGGTCGAAGATCGCTGGCACCTCGAATATCCCGCGACGAACAACGCCGTGTCCAATGGCGGGATCGTCGCGGCCGGGCTGTGGTTCGGGCGCGGCGTTTTCTGGACGACAATCAACCTGATCGCCCGCGCAGCGGATTTCACCGATGCCGACTGCAATGCGGCCAACGCCGCCTCGGTGATTGCCGCGATGCATGGCATGAAGGCGCTCCCGGCCGCGCTGGTCGCGCAGTTCCATGATCGGATCGTCGGCAAAGGCATGGGCAGCGTGGAGGAGTTCACGCCGGCCGTGGATGAAAGCCTCTCGGGGCTTGCCCGGCGGACGGCGACGATCGGAGAAAAAATTCTGGCGGCGAATCAGGTGGCGCTGACGGGCGGGGCGTTTCGCATCCCGGCGCAGGCCGTGGTGCAGCAGCCGGCGGAGCGCTTCACGCTCGCCGACCTCACGCAGTTTTGGAATCCGGATTGGACGCTCGAGCGCGCCGGGTTCGGCGGGGCGGGCGGCGGCATGGCGGGCATCCGCGGGATCACGCACCTCGACGGCGACATCCTAGCCAGCTATCCGCGCGACGAAGTGCGCGCCTGTCTCCTGCGGCGGACCACCACGCTGACGGCGGCCCCGCGGCTGACGTTCGACGCCGGCGCCGAACCGGGCCGGGCCTGGGAGCTGACGGTGTATGCCGGCAACACGGTGCTCTTCAAAGACGTGATCGCCTCGAACTCTGCCGACCGGGAGTGGAGGAAAGTCGAAGTCGACCTGAAGGAATTCGCCGGCCGCGAGACGACACTTCGTCTGTATCAACGCGTGCTGGTGCCGAACCGCCAACCGGGGAATGCGCTGTGGCGGAATCTCGTGCTGCGGTGAAGGCGGTTCGGTTTGGACAGGATGACAGGATGGGCAGGATTCAAATTGCGGACACGAGACTCACCCCTGCGATGGAGGGCCGGTGTCCTCACCGGCCGGAGGCAGGACGTTAAGCCGTTTGGCGCGTGAGGGCACGCGCCCTCCATGGAGAAGGTCGTCGTTCCCGTACCTCGGCACGACCTCGGGTTGGTCTCGGATTGGCTCCGTGTTCAAAACCGATTGGAGCCGGCGGCGAATTACTTCAGTTCGCGAACCTTGAGGTTCTTGAACCAGCAATCGTCCTGATGGTAGGTGAGCATCAGGTGACCGGCGATTTTTTCGCCGAAGCCCGGTTCCTTTTCGAACTTGCTGGTGGCGACGCCGGCTTTCACGGCTTCGCTGCCGGTCTCGTAGGTGAGGACGAGTTTGCCGTTCAGCCAGTGCTCCACTTTTTTCCCCTGCACGACGAGCCTCGATTGGTTCCAGTTGCCGGGTTCGCGGTAGGGTTTGTCGGCGGAGGGCGGGAGCACGCAGTAGAATGAGCCAGTCTGGCGGATGGGCCCGAACTTGGCATCCGGGTGATTTTTATCGTCGAGCATCTGATACTCATGACCGGGGGCCTTCGGCCGGGCCTCGGTCACGAAGTACTTCACGCCGTTGTTGCCGGCGTGCGGGAGCTTCCATTCCCAGGAAAACTCGAAGTTGTCGTACTTCTTCTCGGTGACGAGTTCGACGCCCGGGACCTTGGCGATCGCGTGCATGGTGCCGTCTAGGACCTCCCAGCCGCCCGCAGGTTTGCCCGCGAACGGGCGCCAGCCCTTGAGCGTCTTGCCGTCGAAGAGAAGGGTCCAGCCGGCGGATTTCTCGGCGGCAGTGAGTTCATTGTCGGCGGCGCGCGCGGAGACGAGGCCGGCGGCAACGGCGAGGAGCAAGGCGAGGAAGCGGAGTTTCATCGGAGGGGTGGGGAGGGAGAGAAGACCGGCAGAGCTGCGGGAGGGGTTTGTGCGTGGGAATTCATCCCGGCCGCAGGCGGAGGGGCAATGGCAATGTGCGTCTGCGGGGCGGGCGGGTGTTTTGGGTTCTGAGTTTGGAGTTCTGAGTTTGGAGTTTTGGGTTTGGAAGGCAGCGATGCGGCAATCGGAATTTGGCGAGGGCCAATCCCACGCGGAGACGCGGACAGCGACCGCGGTTCGAACCTCGGTTCGCCTCGGGTCGGCACTGTGTTCAAACCGATTGGAGGTTTGGATTAGAACGGTGTGAGCCCACGAATGCTCCCGGGCGTTTGAACAGGAGCCGGACTGAGGAAGACTGGGATTCGACCAAGGCAATTGGACAGGATGACAGGATGGGCAGGATTCAAGCCGCCTGCCGATGGAGGGCCGGTGCCCCCACCGGCCACTGCGGGACGATCGGCCGTCTGGCCGGTGGGGGCACCGGCCCTCCATGGGATGGGTCTCTCGATTCAGGCCGATGTTCGCAGCACGACGTTGCCACGCCTTTGGCAACGCGCTTCGTTGGGTCCGCCATGAGTTCCCGCCCCTGGTTCATTCGGCAATGGTGCACTGCGTTCGCGCTTGGCGCGCTCGGTTCCGGCCTTGGTGCTCAGCCGGCCCCGTCCACTCCGGTGCCGACCCCGCCGCCGCCGCCCGAGCTGGCGCCGCCGGCGCCGTTCGTTCCGCTTTCGATGTTCGCGCTGCCCGACGATCTCGAGATCACCGTCTGGGCGCGGGCTCCCCTGTTTCGGAATCCCACGAACATGGACATCGATGCGCAGGGTCGGATCTGGGTGACGGAAGCGATGAATTATCGCCGGAACCAGAATCGCGACTCGGCCGGCGATCGCGTGATGGTCCTCGAGGACACCGACGGCGATGGCCAGGCCGACAAGAGCTGGGCCTTCATTCAAGACCCCGCCTTGCTCGCACCGCTGGGCGTCGCGGTCATCGACAACCAGATCATCGTCTCGAACGCACCCGACCTCATCGTGTACACCGATGTCGATCGCGACGGCCGGTTCGATCCCCGCATCGACAAGCGCGACGTCCTCCTCACCGGTTTCAACGGCCGCAATCATGACCACTCGCTGCACTCGGTGACGTTCGGCCCCGATGGCCGCTGGTATTTCAACCAAGGCAACACGGGCGCCTTCTTTACCGACCGCTCGGGACAGACCTTCCGCATTGGCGGGGCGTACGATCCCCGCTCGAACGCCTTCTCGTCCCCGCAGCCCTTTGGCTGGAAGCCGATCGAGATCGCCGGTGCCCGCAGCGACGATGGGCACGTTTACGTCGGCGGCTTCGCCGTGCGGATGAAGCCCGACGGCACGAACGTCGAAATCATCGGGCACAATTTCCGCAACAGCTACGAGCAGACCGTGACGTCGTTCGGCGACGTCTTCCAGACCGACAACGACGATCCGCCCGCCGCCCGCACCGCCTTCCTGATGGAGTATGGCAACGCCGGCTTTTTCTCGCGCGATGGCTCGCGCACCTGGCAGGCGGACAAGCGTCCCGCCCAGGGCGTGCCCGTGGCCGAGTGGCGTCAGCAGGATCCCGGGACGATGCCGCCCGGCGACGTCTACGGCAACGGTGCGCCCACCGGCATCGTCAGCTACGAAGGCGATGCCCTCGGCGAGAAGTGGCGCGGCGTGCTGCTCTCGGGCGAGGCGGCGCGCAATACCATCTTCGGTTACTTTCCGCAGCCGGAAGGGGCGGGCTACAAGCTCAACCGTTTCGAATTCCTCACGAGCAACAAGGAGCAGGAATTCGCCGGCATGGATTCGCAACGCGGCCGGATTTCAGCGGAATTGAAAACGTGGTTCCGCCCTGCGGATGTGGCCGTCGGACCCGATGGCGCCATCTACATCGCCGACTGGTTCGATCCGCGGGTCGGTGGTCACCAGGATCTCGACCAGAGCTCAACAGGGGTAATTTACCGGATCGCGCCGAAGGGCAGGAAACTGACGGCGCCGAAATTCGATCTCGCGACGACGGCGGGCCAGATCGCCGCGCTGCGCAATCCCGCCGTCAATGTGCGCGCACTCGGCTTCACCCGGTTGCAAGCCCAGGGTGCGGCGGCGGTCGCCCCGGTGGCGGCGCTGCTCGACGACGCCAACCCTTACGTGCGGGCGCGCAGCGTGTGGTTGCTCGCCCAGCTCGGGCCCGAGGGCCTCGCGCGAACGGAAGCCCAGCTCACCTCGCCCGATCCCATGATGCGCATCACGGCGTTCCGCGCGCTGCGTCGGGTAGGGCATCGCGTGCTCGAGCACGCCCGGATGCTCGCCAGCGATCCCTCCCCGGCAGTGCGCCGCGAAGTGGCGCTGGCGTTGCGCGATGTTCAAATCGACGGCGCGCGTGAGCCCCTGCTGACCCTGGCCCGCGGCTACGATGGCACCGACCGCGCCTACCTCGAGGCGTGGGGCACGGGTTGCACCGGCAAGGAAGCGGCCATCTACGCCGCCTTGGCGGCCGCCGCGCCTGATCGCGACCCGGCGAAATGGCCGGCGTCCTATGCGAATCTCATCTGGCGACTCACCCCCGCGGGCGCCGAACCGGCGTT